>DATKQO010000110.1:0-21286 GCA_035532715.1 Gaiellaceae bacterium
GCTCGGGATCGCCTTCGTGCTCGGCGTCGTCATCCAGCTCGTGCTCATCCGGCCGGTGCAGCGCTCGGTGATCGCAGTCGTGATCGTCACCGTCGGGCTCTTCATCCTCATCGACGGGCTCGTCACCGGGAAGTGGGGCGCCGACTTGAAGTTCATGCCGGCGCCGTTCGGCAACCAGGTCTACCACCTCGGGCAGGTGGCGTTCGCGCGCAACGACCTGGGAGTGCTGATCGTCGCGATCGTGTCGGTGATCCTCCTCTGGGTGCTCTTCAAGTACACGAAGCTCGGGCTCGCCATGCGTGCGGCCGCCCTCCGCCCCGCCGCCGCGTCGCTTGTCGGCGTGCGGGTCAACTGGATGCTCGCGATCGGCTGGGGGCTCGCCGCCGTGCTCGGCGCGGTCGCGGGTCTGATGACGGAGCCGACGCAGTTCCTGCAGCCGACGATGATGCAGGCGATCCTGCTCTACGCGTTCGCCGCCGCGGTGCTCGGTGGGCTCGAGAGCCCCGCCGGCGCGGTCATCGGCGGTCTGCTGCTCGGCGTCTTCCTCAACCTGATCGGCCAGTACGTCGGCTTCGCAACATCGGAGCTGCGGCTCCCGATCGCCTTCGCGGTGCTGCTCGTCGTCCTGCTGGCCAAGCCGAACGGCCTCTTCGGCCGCAAGCAGGTGCGACGCGTGTGAGGGCTCGTATCGCGCCACGCCTGATCGTCGCCGCCGCGGTCGCGGTGGTGCTCGCACTGCTGCCGTTCCAGCTGAGCGGCTACCACCAGGGGCTCGCCGCGCGGGTGGGGATCTACTTCATCGCCATCCTCGGGCTCAACATCCTCACGGGCTACACCGGCCAGATCTCGATCGGCCACGGCGCCTTCATGGCCATCGGCGGCTACGTCACCGCGATCATGTCGCACGACCACCACACGAATCTGATCGCGACGCTGCCGCTCTCGCTCGCCATCACCTTCGCGTGCGGCATCCTGGTCGGCATTCCCGCGCTGCGCTTCTCGGGCGTCTATCTCGCCCTCGCGACGTTCGCGCTCGCCGTGTCGGTGCCGCAGTTCGCGTTGAAGTTCTCGAAGTTCACCGGCGGCAGCAACGGGATCCAGGCGAGCGAGACGCCGTCGTACGAGTGGATCTACGGCGCCAGCTGGACCTGCGCCGCCGTCGGCTTCGTCGCCGCCTGGCTCCTGCTGCGCGGCCGCACCGGCCGCGCCTTTCGCGCCGTTCGCGACAGCGAGATCGCAGCCAGCCTGTCGGGCGTCTCGCTGCCGATCTACAAGACCCTCGCCTTCGGCGTCTCGGCGGCATTCGCAGGAGTGGCGGGCTCGCTCTTCGTCATCTCGACGAACGGGTTCGCGCAGCCGAACGAGTTCGGCGTCCTGCTCTCCCTCCAGATCCTCGTCGGCGCCGCCGTCGCCGGCCTCGGTTCCCTGTGGGGCGTCCTCGTCGGCGCGTTGTTCATCGGCCTCCTCCCCACGATCTCGGCGGACGTGCCCGTCGTCGGCTCCGCACACGGACAGGACGTCGTCTTCGGCCTGATCGTCATCCTGATCATGCTGCTCCTGCCGAACGGGTTCGCCGGGCTCCTCGCGCGCGCCGCACGGGCACGCACCCGGGCTTGACTGGCGGTTCAATTCCGTCTATCAAATGGGATCCGAGGGAGTCATACTCTTCACTCGGTCCGTTCATCGAGGCCGGGCAATCCCAATGTCATGGAGGGTCGGATGGGTATGAAGGGCAGAATCCTGGCGGTCAGCGCCGGGGCTGCGATCGTCGCGAGCGTCGCGGTCACGGCCGCGAGCGGTGCCCCCAGGCTGGATCCGGGCGTCACCTCGTCCACGATCACGATCGGCGGCACATTCCCGCTCACCGGCGTCGCGTCGCTCTACAAGACGATTCCGGCCGCGGAGAAGGCGTACTTCGATTACGTCAACGATCACGGCGGCGTCCACGGCCGCAAGATCAACTTCACGATCCTCGACGACGCGTACGACCCGTCGAAGACCGTTCCGCTCACGCAGGAGCTCGTCGAGAAGGACAAGGTCTTCGCCGACTACGGCAGCCTCGGCACCGCCTCCAATCTTTCCGTGTGGGGCTACCTGAACGGCAAGCACGTGCCGCAGGTGGGGATCGCGACCGGCGATTCGTACTGGGGCTTCTCCGCGAAGAAGTACCCATGGACGGTCGGCTTCCAGCCCGACTACCCGGGCGAGGGCAAGATCTACGGCAAGTACATCGCAGCGTCGATGCCGAACGCCAAGATCGGTGTCCTCTACCAGAACGACGCCTTCGGCAAGAATTACTACGCGGGCCTGCGGGTCGGTCTCGGTGCGAAGAAGGGCAACGTCGTGAGCGCGCAGTCGTATGACGTGACGCAGGCGAGCCTCGCACAGCAGATCCTCACGCTGAAGGCCGCCGGCGCCGACACGTTCGTGATCTTCGCGACTCCGACGGCGGCGATCACGGCGCTTGTGACCGCCACGAAGGTCGGCTGGGCGCCGACCGCGACGTTCCTCGGCAACGTCTCCGCGAACCGGCTCTTCCTGCTGGCGGCAGCCGGCCTCGGCGCAAACGTCAACGGCGTGATCTCGTCGACCTATCTCCTGAGCTCGTCGAACACGGCGGACGCGGGCAAGACCGGGGTCAAGTTCGGCGCGGCGATTCTCTCGCAGTACGCGCCGAGCCTCTCGCCGAGCTACGCACGAGGCGACGGGAACGTCATGTTCGGGCTCGCGAACGCGTGGATGTTCGTCAACGCGCTCCAGCGTGCAGGCACCACGCCCACGCGGCTCGGCCTGATGAAGGCGTACAAGAGCCTGAACACCGGGAAGGACCCGTTCGTCTACACGGGGATCAAGTTGCAGACGTCGGCGAAGGACAACTTCCCGATCGAGCAGGAGATCCTGATCAAGTGGAGCGGCGGCGCGACCGGCGACTGGGCGACGTTCGGAAAGCTCTACAACAACGTCCGGTAGCACCTCCGGCTACTCGGCCGACATTGTCGTGATCGGTGGCGGCGCCCTCGGCGCCGCCACCGCCTTTCACCTGCGCCGGCTCGGTGCCGAGCGTGTCACGCTCGTCGAGCGAGACACGCTCGCTTCGGGCTCCACGAGCAAGTCCGCCGGCGGCATCCGCACGCAGTTCGCGGACGAGCTGAACGTCCGCATCGCGCTTCGCTCGCTCGACGAGTTCGAGCTCTTCGAGGAGCTGACCGGCGCGGAGATCGGGTTCCGCCCACACGGCTATCTGTTCCTCCTCGACGACGCCGGGGACGTCGCCTCCTTCCGGCGTGCGCTCGTGCTGCAGCAGTCCCTCGGCGTCCCCTCGCGGGAGCTGACGCCGGGCGAGGCCGCCGCCATCCTCCCGCAGCTCGAGCTCGAGGGCGTGCTGGCCGCGACGTACTGCGCCCGCGACGGCTACGCGACGCCGGAGGCGGTCGTCCAGGGCTACGCGTCCGCCTCGGGGGCGACCGTGCTCCAGGGCTGCGAGGTCACCGGCATCGACGTCCGCGGCGGCCGGATCGCCGCCGTCGAGACCGCGCGCGGCCGGATCGCCACCGACACGGTCGTCTGCTGCGCCGGCGTCTGGTCGAAGGAGGTCGGAGCCCTCGCCGGCGTCGAGCTGCCGGTCGAGGGCGAGGCCCGCTCGATGTGGTTCACGCGCAAGGACGGCGGCCTGCCGGAGCAGGTGCCGCTGACGATCGACTTCTCGACCGGGTTCTACTTCCATCGGGAAGGGCCGGGGCTCGCGTTCGGCGGCCGTGAGCGGGCACTCGAGGACGTCGCCGAGGCCGCGGCCCGCCGGCTGCCCGTGCTCGCCGACCTGCCGGTTTCTGCCTCGTGGTGGGGCTGGTACGACGTCAGTCCCGACTGGAACGCCCTCGTCGGAGAAGACGCGCGCGTTTCCCGCTTCCTCTACGCGACCGGTTTCTCGGGTCACGGCTTCCAGCAGGCGCCCGCGGTCGGCGAGCACCTCGCGGAGCTCGTCGTCGGCCGCACGCCGACGCTCGACCTCTCGGCGCTCTCCGCCGCACGCTTCGCCGAGGGCGCGCCGCGGCCCGAGACGTTCGTCGTCTAGCTCGGCCAGTTGTGACTGGCGGGGCGCAGGTCGTACTTGCCGCCGTCCCGGCAGTCCGCGGACCAGTACGACGGCGTCGTCTGCCGCCGCTCCGCGTAGATCGTCTTCCAGTAGAAGCCGGCGATCCGCTGGCCCTCGGCGACGGACGCGCCGAGACTCGTCGCAACGAACCAGATCGACTGCATGCCGTAGCACTCGACCTGCTTCTCGAGCCGGTAGCCGAGCACGTGGTACGACTCGTGCGAGACGGTCGCGAGCGCGAGCGCCGCCTTCGAGGCGAGCTGGAGGCACGCGTCGTCGGTACAGGTGCCCGGGTCGTAGCGCTCCGGCGACTGGCGGAACCAGGAGAGGTAGTTGCACTCCTGGGGCAGCAGCAGGAAGTAATCGGCCGGCCCGTGCGGCGGGAGCAGCGTGACGCCCGTGACGAGCATCCCGGGCGGCGCGGAGACGCCGAGCGGGCCGCAGCGGACCGTGGGCGTGAGGCGCGTGAGACGCTTCGCGACCGCCTGAGCGACGAGCTCCTCGGGTGTAGCCGCGCGCTTCAGCAGTGCGGCGTCGGCGGGCCGGAGCGGTCTCGCCTGCGCGTGGGCCGACAGGGCGGCAACACCGGCAACGGCCGCCACTGCGAGGAGGATCGCGGCGCGCATTCCTCGCTGCATCGGCAGAAGGCGCCGCCGCCGTTAGACCAGTCCGGGGTCGGTCACGGGCGCCCGGCAGGCGAAGCGCTCGCACGCGTAGACGGCGGGAAGGCCGTCGACGAGCGTCTTTCCCGCCAGGAGCGGGACGCCGTCGGCCGGGCCGAAGGCGACGACGGCGTTGGGGTCGTATGCGCGCAGCGCCGCCCGGGCGACCTCGCTGCCGGCGCCGCCGGCGATCGCGAGCTCGCGCGGCGGCGAGAGGTGGAGGTCGAGCGCGCAGAGCGCCCACCCGAACGCCGTGGGCGCGCGATCGAGCAGGTCGCGCACGAGCCGGAGCACACCCACCGCCGCCCGCTCGAGCTCGTCGTCGCCCCAGATCCGCGCGAGCCGCAACAGGACGAATGCGAGCATCGAGTTGCCCGACGGCGTCGGCGTGTCGTCGAGATCCTTTTGCCGTGCGACGAGCACCTCGCCGTCGGCGGGCGTCACGAAGAAGCCGCCGCGCTCGCGGTCGGCGAACAGCTCGACGGCGAGGAGCGCGAGCCGGCGCGACGCGGTGAGCCAGCGCAGCTCGCCGGTCGCGACGTGGAGCTCGTAGAGGCCGTGCGCGACGTTCGCGTAGTCCTCGAGATAGCCCGTACCCTTCGCGACGCCGTCACGCCACGTGCGGTGCAGCCGCTCGCCGTAGGAGAGCGGCCCGAGCACGAACCCAGCGAGCTCGCGCGCGGCGTCGAGCCAGTCGCCGCGCTCGAACCGCCGGCCCGCCTCGGCGAGCGCCGCGAGCATGAGTCCGTTCCAACCGGCGATCGCCTTGTCGTCGCGGAGCGGCTTCGGCCGCCGCTCGCGCACCTCGAACAACCGCGCACGCTCCTCGTCGGTCAGGCGCCCGCGGATGATCGAGCGGCCGTGCTCGAACTCCTGCAGCAACGCCTCGCGGCCGGGCCCGATCGCGTCGGCGAGCTCCGCCTGCGTCCAGGTGAACGTCAGCCCTTCGACGCCGTCGGTGTCCGCATCCTGTGCCGAGGCGAAGCCGCCGCCGTGGACGCGCAGCTCCCGCAGCGCGTACTCGACCGTCTCCTCCACGATGCGCCGGTAGCTCCCCTCGCCGGTCAGCACCCAGGCGTGCAGGTACACGGGAACGAGCAGCGCGTTGTCGTAGAGCATCTTCTCGAAGTGCGGCACGAGCCACTGCGTGTCGACGGAGTAGCGATGGAAGCCGCCGCCGACGAGGTCGTACATGCCGCCGGCGCGCATCCCGTCGAGCGTGCCGAGCACGATGTCGAAGGCACGGCGGCGCAGCAGGAACTCGAGCGCCGAGTAGGGCGGGAACTTCGGCGCGTGCCCGAAGCCTCCCCAGCGGGCGTCGAACTGCGCCCGGAGCACCCGCTCGGCTTCGGCGAGCACGCTCCCGGTCAAAGGCTCGGCCGACGGCGCCGTCTGCGCGCTGCGTTGCAGCGCCTCGACGAGCGCCTCCGCCTGCTCTGCGACGTCGCCGCGCCGGTCGCGATACGCCTCGGCGATCGCGACGAGCAGCTGCCGGAACGCGGGCAGCCCGTGGCGCGGCTCGGGCGGGTAGTACGTCCCGCCGAAGAACGGCTCGCCTGCCGGCGTGAGGAAGACCGTCATCGGCCATCCGCCCTGGCCGGTGAGCGAGACGACTGCCGCCATGTAGACGGCGTCGACGTCGGGCCGCTCCTCGCGGTCGACCTTCACGCTGACGAACAGGTCGTTCATCAGTTGTGCCGTCTCCTCGTCCTCGAACGACTCGCGCTCCATCACGTGACACCAGTGGCATGCGGCATAGCCGATCGAGAGCAGGATCGGCTTGTCCTCGGTGCGGGCCCGCGCAAACGCGTCGTCGCCCCACGGGTACCAGTCGACCGGGTTGCCGGCGTGCTGGAGGAGATAGGGGCTCGTCTCGTGTGCGAGTCGGTTCACAAGCGGCGACGCTACCCGTTAGGTTCGCACTCATGCCCGGGTACGAGGAGCTGGAGATCGGCGCCGTCTACCGGAGCCGCTTCGGGCGCACGGTGCTCGAGGCGGACAACGTCTGGTTCACGCTCCTGACGCTCAACACGAATCCGATCCACTTCGACGCGGAGTACGCGGCCGCGACGGAGTGGAAGCGGCCGCTCGTCGACTCCACCTTCACGCTCGCGCTCGTGACCGGCCTCTCGGTCGCCGACGTGTCGGAACGCGGCGTCAATCTCGGCTGGCGCGAGGTACGCCTGCCGGCACCCGTCTTCGCCGGCGACACGATCCGCGCGGAGACCGAGGTGCTCACGAAGCGCGAGTCGGCCTCGCGACCCGGACAGGGAATCGTCACCGTCCGCACGCGGGGGCTGAACCAGCGCGACGAGGTCGTCATCGACTTCGAGCGGACGATCATGGTGCCCCGTGATTGAGACCGAGCGGTTGCTTCTGCGCAAGCCTCGGCTCGAGGACGTCGACGACATGCTCGAGTTCGTCGGCGACGACGAGGTGATGCGCTGGATCGGCGGAGAGGCCGGCGACCGTGCGGCTGCGGTCGAGAATGTCGAACGCTGGATCGCCCGCTGGGAGCGAAACGGCGTCGGGCAGTTCGCCGTCGTGCTCGACGGCCGGGCGATCGGCCGCGTCGGTCTGCTCGTCTGGGACGCCCGCCGCTGGAAGACGTCGACGTACGAGTCGGCGGGCGAGTACGCCGAGACGGAGCTCGGCTGGGCGCTGACTCGCCGCTACTGGGGCCACGGGTATGCGACGGAGGCGGCGCGGGCCGCGCGTGACTGGGTGGTCGCAGAACGCGGCGTCGAGCGCGTGATCTCGCTGATCGCTCCCGACAACCTGCGCTCGATGCGCGTCGCCGAGAAGCTCGGCGCGTCGCCCGAAGAGCAGGTCGAGACCGATCACGGGCCGGCGAACGTCTGGGTGCACCCGCGATGAGCTTCGCGCCGCTCGCCGGAGTCCGTGTCGTCGACGTGACGGCCTCGCTCGCGGGCCCGTCGTGCACGCAGCTCCTCGCGGCGCTCGGAGCCGACGTCGTGAAGATCGAGGCGCCGGAGGGCGACCACGCCCGCGCGTGGGGACCGCCGTTCATCGGCGGCGACGGCGCGCTCTTTTTCGCGGCGAACGCCGGCAAGCGCTCGCTCGCGGTCGACCTCGCGCACGACATCGACACCGTGCTTGCGCTCGTCGACGAGGCCGACGTGTTCGTACAGAGCCTCCGCCCCGGACTGGCGGACGCGCGCGGCCTCGGCGCGGAGGCGCTTCGCGCGCGGAACCCACGGCTCGTGTACTGCACGATCGGCGCATACGGCGCAACGGGCCCGTACGCCGACCGACCCGGCTACGACCCGCTCATGCAGGCGGCGAGCGGCTTGATGAGCGTGACCGGCGAGCCCGACGGGCCGCCGGTGCGCGCAGGCGTCTCGCTCATCGACTTCGCGACCGGCCAGTGGGCGGCGATCGGCATCCTCGCGGCGCTCCTCGAACGGGAGAAGACCGGCGCCGGACGCACGATCGACACGTCGCTCTACGAGACCGCGCTCGCGCTGCTCTCGGCCCAGCTCGTCGCGTACGCGGCGACAGGCGAGACGCCCGGCCGGCACGGGACGGCGTTCGCGCCGATCGCGCCGTACGAGGTGTTCCCGACGAGCGACGGCGCGCTGATGATCGTCGCAGGCAGCGACGCGTTGTGGGAGCGGCTCCGCGGTGTGCTCGAACTGCCGGCCGACGAGCGCTTCGAGACGAACCCCGACCGCGTGCGCAACCGCGCCGACCTGGCAGCGCTCATCTCCGAGCGGCTGCGGACGCGCACGAATGCCGAGTGGGAGGCGGCGCTCACCGGCGCCGGCGTGCCGGCGTCCCCGGTCCGCGGCGTGGACGAGGCGTTCTCCCACGAGCAGACGCAGGCGCTCGGGATCCTCCAGCGGCTCGGCGAGGGCACGACCGTCTCGCCGCCGCTCACGATCGACGGCGAACGGGTGCGCCACCGCACGCCGCCGCCGAAGCTCGACGACGCCTCCCGGTAGCCCAGGTGTCTGACAAGAGGCCCCCTGCGGTAGGTGAGTGGGACGATCTCGCCGCCTGTTGACGACGCGTCCGATTGAACCCAGAAGCGACGGCCTCTCCGCCGCTCCGGCCCATTGGGCGGAGATCCTGCGATTTCCCACTACTATCTTTTGCGTACAAACGCTAGTATCCGCTGCGTTTGGACGCTAGTATCTATCTGTGTCGAACGACGCCACTTACCATTCCCGCCTGATCGAGCCGGTTCTCGACGACCTGGCGGCTGAACTCTCGGCGCTCATGATCGTCGGCCCGCGCGCGGTCGGCAAGACAACGACGCTCGGGCAGCGGGCAGAAACAACGATCCGCCTCGACGTCGCCGCCCAGGCGGCAGCCTTCAAGGCCGACCCGGACGCCGCTCTGCGCGGACTTGCCGAGCCTGTCCTGCTTGACGAGTGGCAGACAGTGCCGGGCATACTCGGCGCGGTCGGGCGCAGCGTCAACGCCGATCCCCGGCCAGGCCGTTTCTTCGTCACCGGCTCGGCGCTGCCCGAGAACGAGCAGACCCCCTGGCCTGGTACGGGGCGGCTGCAGCGCCTGACGATGTTTCCGATGACGGTCGCCGAACAGCAGCGCTCTCTCGGCGGCGACGCTTTCTTCGACAGGCTGATCGAGGGCACGCTCGAAAGCCCTTCTGAGCCGCTCGATCTCCGCGACTACGTCGGCCTCGCGCTCAACGGCGGCTTCCCTCGCCCTGCGCTCCGCCTGCACAGCGCGGTCGCGCGGACGAGTTGGTTCGACAGCTACATTCACGACCTCCTCACCCACGATGTCGAGCAGGTCGAGCCGACGCACACCAGACCGCGCGACCCCGAGCGGTTGCGGCGCTACTTCGAGGCGTACGCGCTGAACTCCGCCGGTGTCTGCCCGGAAAAGACGATCTACGACGCTGCGCAGATTCGCCTGGAAACGGCCGCAGCCTACGAGGCGCTGCTGGCACGGCTGTTCGTAATCGAGCAGGTGCCAGCGTGGACGTCGAACCGCCTGAAGCGGCTGACGCTCCTGCCGAAGCGGTACGTGGTCGACCCCGCCCTGCTCGCCTACCTCTTACGCATCGACGCCCAGGGCATCCTTCGTGACGGCGACCTGCTCGGGCGGGTGCTCGACACCTTCGTCGTCGCCCAACTCCGTCCGGAGATCGCGATCTCGACGCACCGGCCGCGGCTGCATCACCTGCGCACCGAGCAAGGACGGCACGAAGTCGACCTACTGCTGGAGTTCGGCGGTGACCGCGTGATCGGCATCGAGGTCAAGGCGTCCGCCGCAGCGGACAACGACGACACCAAACACCTTGCCTGGCTCCGTGACGAACTCGGTGATCGCTTCCTCGCGGGCGTCGTCCTCTATACCGGCCCGACCGTCTATCAGCTCGGCGAGAAGATCGTCGCGGCGCCGATCTCGACGCTCTGGACCGGCTGAAGCGTCCGGATGACCCTGCCGAAAAGCACGTGTCGTCGGCCATCGGCGTACGCTCCGAGCACGATCAAGGGAGGCTTCTGATGGCTCTTGGATACGTGCTCGTGGAGAGCATGCGGCCGGGCGCCCGTCTTGAAGGGCTGCCACTCACGCTGACGAAGATCGAGCGCTACCCGGTGCGCAACGCGACGCCGGAGCAGCCGTCCGTCTGGACGACCGTCGAGTTCCAGTTCCCCGACGAGGAAGCGGGACGGCTGGCGGATGCGCTCGCGGGCGTTCTCGACGAGCACGGCGGCTGGTACTCGCACTTCAACGTGAACGGCGAGACGTTCGTTGTCTACGCCGGGCGCGTCTTCCGCTATGCGAGCGGCGACAAGGCTGGGCGCGCAGAGGCCGAGGAATACGGCCGCTCGGTTGGTGGTGTGCCTGAGCCCCAGCTCGACTGGGACGAGTACGAGTAGAGCCGGGGATCATCCCACGCATGTACCGCAGGGAGACACGAGGCTGCCGCAGACGGGGTGCCGGCGCCCTGTGCCGAGAGCGTCACGGGACGCTGACCGGCTTCCGTACGCCGGACGTCTCCTACGCGGCGGGCCAGGGCCCGGCGCGATAGACGTAGCCCTCCAGCGTGCGCCCGAGCACGCTTTCCAGCCACGTCGACACGGCGACGAGCGCGTCGAGATCGATCCCCGTCTCGACGCCTTCGCCCTCGAGCAGATAGACGAGATCCTCGGTCGCGACGTTCCCTGTCGCGCGCGGCGCGTACGGGCACCCACCGAGGCCGCCCACGGACGCGTCGAGGACGCGCGCGCCCGCCTCGAGTGCGGCGAGGCAGTTCGCGTAGCCGGTGTTGCGCGTGTTGTGTCCGTGGAAGCCGACCGCGCCGGCCCGCTCGACGAGCGCACGCACTGCGGACGGCGTGGCGACGCCGATCGTGTCAGCGAGCACCACCTCGGCGCGGCCGGTGAAGCGCGCGGCGAGATCGGCGACGACGCCGGGGTCGACGCGTCCCTCGAATGGACAGCCGAAGCTGACGGAGATCGTCAACGTCGCGGGCACGTGACCTGCGGCCGCGAGGATCGCGTCTGCGCGCGCGGTCGCTTCCTCGAGCGACGCGTTGCCGTTCGCCCGGTTGAATTCCTCGGTCGCCGCAAACGTCACGTTGACGCGATCGAGGCCGCTCGCCCGAAAGCGCTCGAAGCCGCGTTCGTTCAGCACGAGGCCCGAATACTCGGTGCCTTCCAGCCGCTCGATGCCCGCCACGACCTCCTCGGCGCCCGCCATCTGCGGCACCCGGTCGTCGCGCACGAAGCTCACAGCCTCGACGCGCGGCAGCCGCGCGCGGGCGAGCCGGTTGACGAGCTCGGCACGCGCCGCCGGCGCGAGCGCCCCCGGCTCGTTCTGGAGGCCGTCGCGCGGCCCGACGTCGCAGAGAGTCACCCGCACGGCGAGAGCGTAGTCGCGCCGGCGGATCCGGCCTAGCGGGTCCCGAGCTCCATCCCGAGCAGACGCGGAAGCGCGGCGCCGGCGCGCGCGGCGAGCGGCGGGCGCCGTCCTTGCTCCTCCGCCTGCTCGCAGGCGAGGATCGCGCTGCGCACGAGTCCCCCGCCGAGGC
The DNA here is from genome assembly GCA_035532715.1 of Gaiellaceae bacterium. GTDB lineage: Bacteria > Actinomycetota > Thermoleophilia > Gaiellales > Gaiellaceae > Palsa-739. Next base: position 11,789 of record DATKQO010000110.1, read on the forward strand.
GGCGCAGCGGTTCGGGCGGCAGGGCCGGGACGCGCCGCGTCGCGAGCGGCAGCCGCGTCCACTCGTCATCGGCGCCGAGCGCGAGCGACGCGAGGATGCGCCCGCCGATCCAGCTCGGGCCGACGCCGTGCCCCGAATAGCCGGCGCCGTAATGGATCCGTGTCCCGGGCTTCGTGCGAAAGAACGGGAGATGGTCGGCGGAGACGTCGATCGGGCCGCCCCAGGCGCGCTCGATGCGCGCGCCGTCGAGCCCCGGAAGCAGCCGTCGCAGCCCCGCCGCCGCGCGCGCAGCCGTCGGCTCGTCACGGCTGAAGCGCTCGTCGATCCGGCCGCCGAAGCCGATCGGCCCCGAGCCGCTGCCCATCAGCACACGACCGTCGTTCGTCGTCCGGAAGTAGTGGAGGAACATGCGCGCGTCGACGATCGCCTCGCCTCCCGTCCAGCCGAGCGACGCCACGAGGTCCGGCACCGGCTCGGTGAGGACGACGTACGAGCCGAAGTTCGTCAGGTGGCGCACGGCAGGGCTCCAGCCGGTCAGCGCCGCGTTCGTCGCCAGCACGATCTCCCCGGCGCGCACCTCGCCCGCGGGCGTCGCGACCGCTCCGTCGCACACGTGCAGCGCCGGCGTGTTCTCGTACAGCTCGACGCCGGCGTCGATGACCGCCCGCCGCAGCGCCCGCACGAGCAGGCCCGGATGGAGCGTTGCGCCGTCGCGGAAGAAGACGCCGGTCCGGAAGACGGGCGAAGCGCAGCGCGCGGCGACCTCGGCTGCGGTGAGCGCGAGCGCCTGCTCCGGCCGGCCGGCCGCGGCGGCGGCCGCGACCGCACGCTCGACCGCCGCATCCTGCGCCGGCGACGCCGCGACCATGAGCATCCCACCCTCGCGCAGCCACACGTCCTCGCCGCGCGCGGCCGCGAAGGCCCGCACGCCGGGCACGATCCCCTCGCCCGCCCGGCAGAGCCGCACTGCGTCCTCGTGGCCGAGGAGCGGCAGCAGGGAGGCGAGCGCGGCCCAGTAGCCGTGGATGAAGCCGCCGTTGCGCCCGCTCGGCCCGGCGCCGCAGATCTCCGCCTCGAGCAGCACGACGCGCGTCTCGGGCGCGCGCTCCTTCAGCGCGAGCGCCGTCCAGAGCCCGGTGTAGCCTCCGCCGACGACGGCGACGTCCGCGCCCACGTCGCCGGCAAGCGGCGCTGCGGGGGGCGGGTCGCCTTCGGCGGCAAGCGCCTGCTCGAGCCACCAGGCCGGCAGCCGAGGCTGCACGGGCGCCACGGGTCTAGGCCGTCCGCGCGCGGCGGTTCTGGATGAGGATGTTCGCGAGCATGCCGCCGACGGCGATCGCGAAGATCGCGGTGCCGATCACGTTGATCTGCGGCGGCACGGCGACGCGCGCGGCGCCCCAGACGAAGAGCGGGAAGGTCGTCGTCGTGCCGGCGTTGAAGTACGTGATCACGAAGTCGTCGATCGAGAGCGCGAAGGCGAGCAGGCCGGCAGCGAGGATCCCGGGCGCGATCAACGGCAGCGTCACGCGGAAGAAGGTGACGATCTCGTTCGCGCCGAGATCCATCGCCGCCTCCTCGAGGTGGCGGTCGAAACCGACGAGCCGCGCGCGCACGGTCACGACGACGTACGAGATGTTGAAGGCGATATGCGCGATCAGGATCGTCCCGAAGCCTTGGGGGATCTTCCAGTTGAGGAAGAGCGTCAGCAGGGAAGCGCCCATGACGATCTCCGGCGTCGTCATCGGGATGAAGATGAGGAGGTTCGTCGTCGCGCTGCCGCGGAAGCGGTAACGCACGAGCGCCAGCGCGATCAGGGTGCCGAGCAGCGTCGCGACGAGGCTCGAGAGCAGCGCGATCTCGATGCTCACCTTGATCGCACTGCTCAGCCCCGGGTAGTTGAACGGGTGCAGCCAGTTCTTGAACGTGAAGCCCTGCCAGGTGTAGTTGAAGCGTCCGAGCGGGTTGTTGAACGAGAACGCGATCACGACGCCGATCGGCAGGAACAGGTACCCGAGCGCGAGCAGCGCGTACACGTCGAGGACGCGCCGGCGGGCGCGCGCGATCACGCCGCCGTCCCCGCCGTCAGCCGGTCGGTGCCGAGCACCCGCGCGAAGATCAGCACGAGCACGAGGATCGCGCCCATGAGCACGAACGAGAGCGCGGCCGCCGTCGGGTAGTCCCTCAGATCGAGGAACTGCGACTGGATCACGTTCCCGATCATGAACTGCCGCGGCGTGCCGAGCAGCTGCGCGTTGATGAAGTCGCCCGCAGCCGGGATGAACGTCAGCAGGACGCCGGCGAACACCCCGGGCAACGAGAGCGGCAGCGTCACGCGGAGGAAGGACACGACGCGGTTCGCGTAGAGATCCTCCGCAGCCTCGATCAGCCGGTGGTCGATCTGTTCGAGGCTCACATAGAGCGGCAGCACCATGAACGGCAGGAAGTTGTAGGTGATGCCTGCGATCACGGCCGCCGAGGTCGCGAGCAGGCGGCCGTCGGACCCGAGCACGTGCACATCCTTGAGGATCGTCACGACGAGGCCGTTGTCCGAGAGGATCGTCTCCCAGGCGAGCGTACGGATCAGGTACGTGACGAAGAAGGGCGCGATCACGAGCAACAGGAAGAGGTTCTTCCAGCGGCCGCCGCGGAACGCGATCCAGTACGCGAGCGGGTAGCTGATCGCGAGGGCGACCACCGTCGCAATCCCTGCGTACTCGAGCGAGCGCACGAACTGCGGCTTGTACGTGCTGACCGCGTCGCTGAAGTTGCTCCACGCCCACGAGAAGCTGAACAGCGGGAAGAGGCCCTGCTCGAGGGACATCTTCGCGAGGTAGTACATCGGCACGACGAAGAACAGCACCAGCCACACCGTTCCCGGTGTGAGCAGGGCGTACGGCGTCAGCCACGCCCGACGGTGCAGGAACCGACCCACGCTAGTGCCCCGTCCGGTGATGCCGTCCGGCTTCTCGGTCGCGAGCGTCACACGCTGCAAGGATGCAGGCGCGCCAAGCGGTCGCGACCGAGAAGCGGATATGGACTGCCGGATGGGGCACTACGCGCCGATGAGGTGCTGGAACTGCTGCTTGTACTTCGCGTTGTTGACGGCCTTCGCGTCGATCTGGTGGACGTGCGCGAGCATCTGCTGTGTCGGGAAGATCAGCGGGTTCTTCGCGACCGCCGGATCCTTCTTCTCGAGCACCTTGTCCGCGCCGACCACCGGCGAGAGGTAGTTCACGTAGTCCTCGACCTCTGCCATGATCGTCGGCCGGTAGTACCAGTTCATCAGCACGGACGCCGCGTACGCGTTGCCGCCCTTCGGGATGAGCAGGTTGTCCGTCCAGATCATCCCGCCGGTCTTCGGCAGCACCCACTTCAGCCCCGGATGGTCGGCCTGGAGCTGCACCATGTCGCCCGACCACGCGAAGCACGCCCACACGTCGCCCTTCGCCAGGAGCGGCGCGTAGTCGTTGCCCGTGAACTGGCGGATCTGCCCGGAGTCGACCGCCTTCTTGATCGTCTTCACCGCACGGGCGAACCCCGCGTCGGTGACCTTGGAGGGGTCGTCGCCGTTCGCGAGCATGACGAGGCCGATCGTGTCCCCGAACTCGGTGAGCAGCGTCACCTTGCCCTTCAGCTTCGGGTTCGTGAGCAGCTCCTCCACCGAGTTGATCTCGCCGCCGACCTTCGTCGGGTCGTAGCCGATCCCGGTCATCCCCGACTGCCACGGCAAGCTGTACTCGCGATTCGGGTCCCAGTTCGGGTGCTGCTGGACGGGCTGGAGGTTGGAGATGTTCGGAATCGCGCTCTTGTCGAGCTTCTCGAGCCAGCCGAGCTGGATCATCCGCGCCGGCAGGCCCGACGAGTCGGTGAGCACGATCACGTCCCGGCCGATCGACTGCCCCTGCGACAGCGGGCCCTCGATCTTGCCGAAGAACGTGTCGTTGTCGTTGATGTCCTCGATGTACCGGACGTTGACGTTGTAGTGGTGCTCGAACGCGAGGAGCGACGGATGCACCTTCGTCTTGTCGTTGACGTCGATGTACAACGGCCAGTTCGACCAGGTGATCGTCTTCGGCAGGGTCTTGACCGCGGCGGCCGCCGTGGTCGTCGCGCTCGTCCCGCCGCCGCCGCACGCGGCGAGCAGACCGGGAACGGTGAGGATGGAGCCGCCGGCGGCAGCGCGCCGGATGAAGTCCTGGCGGGTGAAGCGCTCTGACATCAGGAAGCCTCCTGGGCATCGACGACGAAGGTGCAATCCGGGTTCCAGCTGAGCGTGAGGCGGGATCCGGGCGGGACCCCTTGCGCGCCTGGGCGGTCGTTCTGAACGTAGACGGTGACAGCGCCTGCGGGCGTCTCGACGATGTACTGCGTCGACACGCCGATGTACGCGCTCTCGGTGACGGTGCCGGAGAGCGTGTTCTGCTCGCCGCCTTCGAGGCGAAGCTTCTCGGGGCGCACCCCGATCCGCACCGCGCCCCTGCGGCCGCCGAGCACGTCGCGCGGAACGCGCACCTCGGCCCCGTCCACGAGGCGCACACGGTCGTCCCCGGCGACGGTGGCCGCCAGCAGGTTCGAGACGCCGAGGAAGCCCGCGACGAAGGCCGTGCTCGGATGCTCGTAGAGATCGCTCGGCGTCCCGAGCTGCTCGACCTTTCCTCCGTTCATGATCACGATCCGGTCTGCCATCGTCATGGCCTCTTCCTGGTCGTGCGTGACGTGGACGAAGGTGATGCCGACCTCGTGCTGGATCCGTTTCAGCTCGAGCTGCATCTCCTTGCGGAGCTTCAGGTCGAGCGCGCCGAGCGGCTCGTCGAGAAGCAGCACGCGCGGCTCGTTCACGAGCGCGCGGGCGAGCGCGATCCGCTGCTGCTGGCCGCCCGAGAGCTGCTTGGGCTTGCGGCGCTCGAGGCCGGCGAGCCCGACGAGGCCGAGCGCGTCACCGACGCGCTTCCGCAGCTCGGCTCCACGCACCCGTCGCCGGCGCAGCCCGAACGCGACGTTCTCGAAGATCGTCAGGTGCGGAAAGAGCGCGTAGGATTGGAAGACGGTGTTGACGTCCCGCTTGTACGGCGGCAGCGTGCTCACGTCGCGACCGCCGAGCTGAATCGAGCCGGACGTCGGCTCTTCGAAGCCGCCGATCATCCGCAGGGTCGTCGTCTTGCCGCAGCCCGACGGGCCGAGCATCGCGAAGAACTCGCCGTGCTGGATCTCGAACGAGATCGCGTCGACCGCGACCACGTCCTCGAACCGCTTCGTCAGCTCGACGAGCGTGATGTCGGGCACGGAGCCCGCGACGTCCGTTGCGCCCGCCTCGGTCTCCACCACCGTCACGCGACGCGCTCCCATGCCTCTTCGAGAACGGCGCCGAGCGTGCCGGCGATCTCGTCGAACTCCTTCTGGGTCGCGATGAGCGGCGGTGAGATCTGGATCACGGGATCGCCGCGGTCGTCGGCACGGCAGATGAGCCCCTTCTCGAACAGGCGCTGCGACAGGAAGCCCCGCAGGAGCGTCTCGCATTCGGCGGCGGAGAACGTCTCGCGGGTCTCCTTGTTCTTCACGAGCTCGAGCGCGTAGAAGAACCCGGTGCCGCGCAGGTCGCCGGCGATCGGCAGCTCGAGCAGCTGCGAGAGCGTCGCGCGGAACGCCTCGCCGTTGTCGCGCACGTTCTCGACCACGCGTTCGCGCTTCATGATCTCGATGTTCTTCAGCGCGATCGCGCACTGCACCGGATGGCCGCCGAACGTGATCCCGTGCGTGTACATCGCGTCCCCGTCGAGAAACGGCTGGGCGACGCGGTCGGATGCGATGACCGCGCCGATCGACGCATACGCGGAGCTGAGCCCCTTCGCGCACGTGATCAGGTCGGGTTTGATGTCGTACAACTCCGAGCCGAACCACGTCCCGAGCCGACCGAAGCCGGTGATCACCTCGTCCGCGCAGAGCAGGACGTCGTACTTGTCGCAGATCGCGCGCACGCCCTTCCAGTAGCCCGCGGGCGGCGTGAACGCGCCGCCGGCGTTCTGCACCGGCTCCATGATGACCATGGCGACCGTCTCCGGCCCTGCCTGCTCGATCGCCGAGTCGAGATCCTCGAGCAGGAACGCGGTGAACTCCTCCTCCGTCTCCTGCGGCGGCCGGTGGTAGCGGTTCGTGTTGCGGACGTGGAGCGTGTCCGGCACGAGCGGCTCGAACGGTGCGCGCAGCGCGGCGATGCCGTTGATCGAGAGCGCTCCCATCGTCGTACCGTGGTAGGCGACGCGGCGGCCGACGGCCTTCCAGCGACGCTGTCCGTGCGCCTGGTGGTACTGACGCGCGAGCTTCCACGCCGACTCGACGGCCTCCGATCCTCCGGAGACGAAGAACGCACGGTTGAGGTCGCCCGGCGCGAGCTGGGCGACCTCCTGCGCGAGCTCGATCGCGCGCGGATGCGCGTACGACCAGTTGGTGTAGAACGGCAGCTCGCGCATCTGCTCGAGCGCAGCCTGCCCCATCTCCTCGCCGTACGAGTAGCCGACCTGCACCGCGAAGAGGCCGGCGAGGGCGTCGAGATAGCGCTTGCCGTTCGAGTCCTCGAGATAGCACCCCTCGCCGCGCACGATGATCGGCGGCTCGTGGCCGCCCATCCGGGTGAAGTGCAGCCACAGGTGGTCGCGTGCGGCCTGCTGCATCTGCTCGGTGCTCATCGCGGTGCTCGTCGTGCTCATTCCCGCGTCCCCCAGTCGTAGAGCTGCTTCCACATCTCGAGATAGAAGAAGGTCTCCGTCGACACGACGCCGTCGAGCGCGCGCATCCGGTTCGTCAGATCGAGCAGCTCGCGCCGGTCGGCGGCGACCACCTCGACGACGAGGTCGAACTGCCCGGCCGTCACGACGACGTAGTCCGCCTCGGGCCAGCGCGTGATCTCGTCGGCCACCCGGTCAGGCGCGCCCGAGGTCTTCACGCCGACGAGCGCCTGGTCGAAGCCGAGCCCGAGTGGGTTCGTGACCGCGACGACCTGGAGGATTCCCTCGCTCGTCAGGCGCGAGTAGCGCGCGCGTACCGTGGCCTCCGAGACGCCGAGGAGCGAGGCGATGCGGCGGAACGACTCCCGGCCGTTCGACTGGAGCGCCTCGATGATCCGCCGGTCGAGCTCGTCGACGCGCCGCGCGGGCGCGACCGGGCCGCGGCGCGCGTCGGCGCGGACGGAGAGGGGAAGCGGCTGGTCCGACCTGCGCAACGCGAGGAATTCGTACCACCTGGCTGCGCATTGCGTCAATCATGGTCGGATTCGGCACCGCTTCGCGAGGTAGGCTGGCGCCGGTGAAGATCCTCGTCGTGGGCACGGGAGGAGTCGGCGCGGCTGTCGCGGCCGTCGCCCGGAGACGCGACTTCTTCGCGCGGATCACGCTCGCCGACCTGGATCCGGAGCGTCCGCGGTCGCTCGTCGCCGCGCTCGGCGACGACCGGTTCGCCGCCGCGGCCGTCGACGCCTCCGACCCTGCGTCCCTGGCGGCGGCGATCCGGGCGAGCGGCGCCGACGCGGTGCTGAACGCGACCGACCCGCGCTTCAATCCGCAGATCTTCGCGGCGGCCTACGAGGCCGGCTGCATCTATCTCGACATGGCGATGACTCTCTCGGAGCCCCATCCGGAGCGCCCCTACGAGGAACCGCACGTCAAGCTCGGCGACCGGCAGTTCGCCGAGCACGACCGCTGGGCCGACCGCGGGCTGCTCGCGCTCGTCGGCATCGGCGTCGAGCCGGGGCTCTCCGATGTCTTCGCGCGCTACGCCGCCGACCATCTCTTCGCGACGATCGACGAGATCGCGGTGCGTGACGGCGCCGACCTCGTCGTCGAGGGGTACGACTTCGCGCCCACGTTCTCGATCTGGACGACGATCGAGGAATGTCTCAACCCACCCCTCGTCTGGGAGCGCGACCGCGGCTTCTACACGACCGAGCCCTTCTCGGAGCCGGAGCGATTCGACTTCCCGGAGGGCATCGGCGTCGTCGAGTGCGTCAACGTCGAGCACGAGGAGGTCGTGCTCGTCCCCCGCGCCGTCGACTGCCGCCGGGTCACGTTCAAGTACGGCCTCGGCGACGAGTTCATCGCCGTGCTGAAGACGTTGCACAAGCTTGGTCTCGACTCCACCGAGCCCGTGCGCGTGCGCGGCGTGGAGGTCGCGCCCCGCGACCTCGTCGCTGCGGCGCTGCCGGATCCGGCGGCGCTCGGCGAGAGGATGCGCGGCAAGACGTGCGCAGGCACGCTCGTCACGGGAACCGGCGCCGACGGCAACCCGAAGGCCGCATACCTCTACCACGTCGCCGACAACGAACGCACGATGCGCGAGTACGGCCACCAGGCGGTCGTCGTCCAGACGGCTCTCAACCCGGTGATCGCGCTCGAGCTGCTCGCGACGGGAGCATGGGCCGGACGGGGCGTGCTCGGACCCGAGTCGTTCGACGCCGTTCCCTTCCTGGACCTGCTCGCCGACTACGGCGAGCCGCACGGCATGGTCGACGGCGACCCGCGTCAGGGCGCCGGCGCCGCGCCCTGACTACGGGACGGTGGTCGGGATGTTCTTGATCTTCCCGCTCGCGATCTCCTTCGCGATCTTCTGCACCTTCGCCACGTCGCTCTTCGGCACCTTCGGGCTGATCTTGCCGAGCCCGACACCGTGGTTTCTCAAGCTGAACACCGCGTTCGTCCCGCCGGCGAACCTGCCCGCGAGCACCTGCTCGATCGTCGCGAACACCGAGATGTCGACGCGCTTCATCGCGCTCGTCAGCACCTGCGCGCCGAGATACGACTGGTCGGCGTCGACGCCGATCCCCCAGACGCCCTTCTGCTTCGCGGCGTCGAGCACGCCGAGGCCGCAGCCGCCGGCGACCTGGAAGACGATGTTCGCCCCCGAGGCGATCTGGTCGAGCGCCGCAGACTTGCACTTCGCCTGGTCGACCCAGTCCTGCGAGTACGCGTTCAGGAGCTTGATGCCCGGATCCGCCGCCTTCGCGCCGGCGCGGTAACCGGCGATGTAGCGGTCGACCGGCGGCTGCTTCTGCCCGCCGACCGAGCCGATCGTCCCCTTGCCGCCCAGCCGGCGCTCGACGAGCCCGGCGAGGTAGCCGGCGAGGTAGCCGACCTCCTGCTCCCTGAATATGAGCCCTTCGACGTTCTTCGGCTTGCCCGTGAGCGTCGTCTGGTCGACGTCGATGATCGCGAAGCGGGTCTTCGGGAACTGCTTCGCGACCGCGGCGACGGCGTTCGCCTGGTCGAAGCCGACTCCGATCACGAGCGCGGCGCCCTTGCGGGCCGCCTGCGCGAGGTTCGGGATGTAGTCCTGGGCCGACGGCGACTGGTAGACGGCGCCGGTCACGCCGAGCGTGCGCTGCGCGCGCAGGAGCCCCTGGTAGGCGAGCTGGTTGAAGCCGTGGTCGTTCAGCTGGTTGATGTCGGTGACGAGCACGATCAGCGGCTTCGCCGAGCGCCCGGTCGCCTCTGTGCTCTTCGCCGGGCTCGA
>DATKQO010000111.1:0-12970 GCA_035532715.1 Gaiellaceae bacterium
GAGGCTTCGGTGTTCGGGTTCGCGCGCAGGTCGAGCTCCGCGTCCGCGACGAGCAGGATCCGCTCGAGCAGGTCGTCGAGGTTCTCCTGCTTCTTCGCGGAGACGCGCGAGACCTGCGTCGTACCGCCCCACTCCTCGGGCTGGAGCCCGTCGGCGGCGAGATCGGCGAGCACGCGATCCGGATTCGCGTCCGGAAGATCGATCTTGTTGACGGCGACGACGATCGGCACGCCCGCTGCACGCGCGTGCGAGATCGACTCCTTCGTCTGCGGCATCACGCTGTCGTCGGCGGCGACGACGAGCACGGCGATGTCGGTCACCTTCGCGCCGCGGGCGCGCATCGCGGTGAACGCCTCGTGGCCCGGCGTGTCGAGGAACGTCACCTTGCGGCCGTTCACGTCGACCTGATACGCGCCGATGTGCTGCGTGATTCCGCCGGCCTCGGTGTCGACGACGTGCGCAGAGCGAATCGCGTCGAGCAGCGTCGTCTTGCCGTGGTCGACGTGACCCATGATCGTGACGACCGGGGGGCGCGCCTCGAGCGCCTCTTCCGGGTCGTCGTACGACTCGGGCTCTTCCTCTTCCTCGCCGGCGTGCTTGATCGTCACCTCGCGCTGGAGCTCGGCTGCGATCAGCTCGACCTCTTCGTCGGTCAGCGACTGCGTCGCCGTCCGCATCTGGCCGAGGTTCATGAGGATCTTGATGATGTTCGGCATCGTGACGCCGAGCGCCTGCGAGAGGTCGCGGACGCTGACGCCTGACTCGACGGAGACAGGACCGGTCGGCGCGACAGGCGCCTGGCGGGGACCCTCGCGGCGCGGCGTGTCGTCGCGGCCGCGTCCGCCCTGGCGCGGATCGCGCGGGCGCGCAGCCTGGTTGTCGATGACGACCCGGCGCCTGCGATTGCCCGGACCGCTGCCGCCGCGCGGGCGGAGCGGACGATTCGGTTTGCCTCCGTTAGCCATTCGCCTCCTCAGTGTAAAGACGTGCGAGTTCCGGATCGACCCGGATGGATTGTCGTAATACCCGCGCGAACCCCCGCTCCGCCTGGGCCCGCTCGAAACAGGCGAGGCGGCGGCAGGTGTACGCACCACGCCCCGGCGTCTCACGGCCGGGGACGAGCACGCCGTCCCGGGCGGCGAAGCGCTGGAGCTCACGCTGCGGCGCGCGCCGGCCGCAGCCTGCGCAGCGCCTCACCGGCTCGCTCATCTATGCCTCGCCCCGGGTCTCCTCCTCGACCGGGATACCGGCGGGAACCTCCGCCGGCTCCGCCGGCTCGGCCACGGGCTCTGGCTGCGTCTCGGGCTCGGCGGCCGGCTCCTCGACCGCCTGCGGCACCGCCTCGACCTCGTCGGTCGCAGCCTCGCCGGCCGCGGTCTCGACCGTCGGGTCCTCGCCGTCCGCTTCCGCAGCCGCAGCCGCGGCGCGCGCGGCCTCCTCGGCCGCCTTGCCGCCGACGTAGTCCGAGCCGGAGCCCTCGAGCGCCTGGTGTGCGGGGACCCCGCAGAAGCGGGAGCCGGGCAGCGACGCGTTCGGGCAACGCTTGCCGTTCGCGAGGATCGCGGAGCAGCGGCCCGACAGCTCTTCCTCGCCGCCTCCGCCGCCGAACGCGACGTCGGCCTCGGCCTGTGCGAACTCCGTGTCGGATTGGATGTCGATCTTCCAGCCGGTCAGCCGCGCCGCGAGGCGGGCGTTCATGCCCTCCTTGCCGATCGCGAGCGCGAGCTGGTCGTCGGGGACGACGACCGTCGCCTCCTTGCCCTCGTCGTCGAGGTACACCTCGCGCACGCGGGCAGGCGACAGCGCCTTCGCGACGAAGCGCGCCGGCTCGTTGTTCCACGGGATGATGTCGATCTTCTCGCCGCGCAGCTCCGACACGACCATGCGCACGCGCGAGCCGCGAGGGCCGACGCACGCACCGACCGGGTCGACGCCCTGGGCGTGCGACTCGACGGCGATCTTCGAGCGGTACCCGGGCTCGCGTGCGACGCCGCGGATCTCGACGAGACCGTCGGCGATCTCCGGCACCTCGAGCTCGAACAGCGTCTTGATCAGCTCGGGATCGCGGCGCGAGAGGATGACCTGCGGGCCCTTCGTGCCGGAACGCACCTCGGTGATGACCGCCTTGATGCGTGACCCCTGCTCGTAGCGCTCGCCGTCGACCTGCTCGGAGCGCGGCAGAAGCGCCTCGACCTTGCCGAGGTCGACCAGGACGTTGTTGCGGTCACCGGCCTGCTGCACGATGCCCGTGACGACCTCGGTGACGCGGTCGATGTACTCGTCGTACATCATCCTGCGCTCTTCCTCGCGGATGCGCTGAAGGATGACCTGCTTCGCGGTCTGCGCCGCGATGCGACCGAAGCCCTCGGGCGTGACGTCCTCGCGGCGGATCTGATCCTCGGGAATGTCCGACCAGTCGACGTCGAGGTCGTCGTCGGAGATCAGCGTGTGCTGGCGCTCGCCCGTCTCCTCCTCGAGCCGCTCGAGCTCGTCGAGCTTGCGCTCGCGCGCATCCTCGAGCAGGCGCACTTCGACGTCCGCCGGCAGCTCGATCGAGAAGACGCGGAAGTCGCCGAGGTCGTCCATCTCGACCGTCGCATGACGCGACGCGCCCGGCGTCTTCTTGTAGGCGGCGAGCAGCGCGTCCTCGAGGGCGGCGACGAGCGCGCCCTCCTCGATTCCCTTGTCGCGCTCGATCTCGCGGACCGCTTCGATGATCTCCTGGCTCATGGTCTACCTCTCGTCGATCAGGTTGCCCCGCACGATCGACTCGTACGGAATGTCTACGTCGGTGCCCTCCACGCTCACGGTGAGCGTGTCCGCGCCGGCCTGCCTCACTTCGCCTTTGAACTTGGAGCGGCCGCCGACGGGCTCGGCCGTGCGCAACGCGACCCGCCTGCCGACGACATCCGCGAAGTGCTGCGGCGTGCGCACGGGGCGCTCGGTCCCGGGCGAGGACACGTCGATCGTGTACTCGCGCAGGTAGTCGCGCAGCACGTCGGTGACCTGCTTGCAGACTGCGTGGTCCACCCCGTCGGGATGGTCGACATACACGCAGAAGCGCGTGGGCGTCATGAGCTCGAGTGCGAGCACCTCGACGCCCGGCAGGCTGTTCTCGATGCGCGGGGCGACTTGCTGGAGCAGTTTCGCTTCCTTTTCGTATGTTGTGGCCATCGGGCGTGCCTCTGTACGGTCTGTCTCGAAAAAAAATGGGCCCGCAGGGCCCATTTCGCCAAAATCGGTGAAACGCGGTGCCGCAAGTGTAGCAAGGGCTGGGCCGCTCGGCCGGTCGCGGAACCCCGGAAAGACCTGCTCTCAGCCGTCGAGGACGATCGTGACCGGCCCGTCGTTGACGAGCTCGACGGCCATCGACGCCCCGAAGACGCCCTGCGCGACCGGGACGCCGAGGGCGCGAAGAGCGGCACAGAACCGCTCGACGAGCGGCTCGGCCTCCTCGGGCGGCGCCGCAGCGGTGAAGCTCGGCCGGTTTCCCTTCGCCGGGTCGGCGAGGAGCGTGAACTGGGAGACGACGAGCGCGCCGCCTCCCGTGTCGAGCAGGCTCCGGTCGAAGCGGCCGTTCACGTCGGCGAAGATCCGGAGGCGCGCGGTCTTGGCGGCGAGCCGGTCCGCCTCCTCCTCCCCGTCGCCGCGGGCTATGCCGACGAGGATGCAGAGACCCGCCCCGATCTCCCCCGCGACGGCGCCTTCAACCCGCACGCGTGCGCTCGTCACGCGCTGACAGACGACTCTCATGCTTTGCTGACCATAGTCCGATAGAGGGACGGTGGAAGCTGCGGCCGACCTTCCTTCGCCCCTGCCGTTGAGCCTTGCGACGGAGTCGTCGCGCGTCCCGCTCGGCTCGCTCCTCGTCCGCGACGGGCTGATCTCGACCGAGCAGCTCGAGTACGCACTCGCGGAGAAGGAGCAGAGCGGACGGCGCCTCGGGGAGATCCTCGTCTCGCATGACTGGGTGCCCGCCGCCGAGCTCGCACGCCTGCTGGCCGAGCAGCACGGTCTCGAGTACCTCGACCTCGCGACGGCGTCCGTCGACCCGGCGGCGCTGTCGCTTCTGCCCGAGAAGTACGCACGGCGCTACGAGGCTCTCCCCATCTGCTTCCTCGCCGAGGACACGGTCCTCGTCGCGGTCGTCGACCCGACGAACGTCGTCGCCTCGGACGACCTGCGCATCGCGATCGGCCTCAACGTCCGGGTCGCCGTCGCCTCCGGGCCCGACCTCGCGCGCCTGATCGATCGCAGCCATCGCGCAGAGCTGAACGTCGACGCCGACTTCACAGGGCCCGACGAGGTCGAAGAGGCGGACGACATCCGGGAAGCTCCGGCGACGACCGCGCCGGCGATCGCGCTCGTCAACTCGTTGATCGCGCGCGCGATCGACGAAGGCGCGTCCGACCTCCACTTCGAACCGCAGGCGAAGCGCATGATCGTGCGCATTCGCGTCGACGGAGTCATGCGGAGCCTCGCGACGATCCCGAAGGGGATGCAAGCCGCGGTGACGAGCCGCCTCAAGATCATGGCCGAGCTCGACATCGCGGAGCGCCGCGCGCCGCAGGACGGCCGCATGTCGATTCGCGTCGGCGGTTCCCCGATGGACCTCCGTTGCGCGGTTCTGCCGACGACGTACGGCGAGCAGCTCGTCCTGCGCATCATGAACCGGCCCGGCGGTCGTCTCGGCCTCGCCGAGCTCGGAATGAGCGTCGCCGCCGAGGCGGCGTTCGCACGCGCGATCCGACAGCCGTACGGCGCCGTGCTCGCGGTCGGTCCGACCGGATCGGGCAAGACGACGACGCTCTATGCGGCGCTCGACGTCTTGAACGACGACGAGCGTGTCCTCATGACCATCGAGGATCCGGTCGAGTATCAGACCCCCGGCGTCAATCAGGTCGAGGTCAACTTCAAGAGCGGCCTCACGTTCGCCCGCGGCCTGCGCACCATTCTCCGTTCCGACCCCGACGTGCTGCTCGTGGGCGAGATCCGCGACGAGGAGACCGCGCGCATCGCCATCCAGGCGGCCATGACCGGCCACCTCGTCCTGACGACGCTGCACACGCACAACGCGGCGTCCTCCATTGCGCGCCTTGCCGACATGGGCGTCGAGCCCAGCCTCCTCGCAACGTCGATCAACTGCATCGTCGCGCAGCGGCTTGCGCGGCGGCTCTGCACGCACTGCCGCGCGGCCTATCGCCCCGAGGCAGACGAGCTCGCCGCTGTCGGACTCTTGGACGTCCCGGCAGACCTGGTGCTCTACGGCCCCGTCGGCTGCACGAACTGCGCGGACACGGGCTTCGCCGGGCGCGTCGCGCTCTACGAGGTGATGACGGTGCAGGGCCGTCTACGCAGGCTGATCGAGTCTGGCTCGACGGAGGAGATCTTCGCCGAGGCGACCGCGCTCGGCATGGCGACGCTCCGGCAGGACGGTGTGCGGCTCGCGCTGGCCGGCATCTCGTCGCTCGACGAGATCCGCCGCGTCACCGGCGACAGACTCAGCTAGCCGAGTCGCCCAGGTCGAGATCCAGGATTCGCGCGCGGTAGTGGACCGACCCCGGCCGAAGCGAGCTCGCGAGCTTGTAGTGGCGGTTCGCCTCGCGCTGTCGGCCTTGCTTCTCCAACGTCCGCCCGAGCGCGTAGTGCGCGTAGTCGTTGACGGGCGAGAGGTCGATGAGCGCACGGAACTCCGCCTCCGCCTCCGCCCAGCGTCCGATGCGGAAGTACGCGATCCCGAGTGCCTCGCGGATCGACTCCTTCTCCGGCTCCCGCTTCTTCGCCTTCTCGAGCGCCACCGTCGCCTGTGCAGGCATCCCGCGCTGCAGATGAGCGCGACCTTTCTGGAAGAGGCTGTAGGTGGATTCGCTCATGACCCCAGATACGGGAAGTTCTCCTTTACCACGTCGGCGGGTCCGGTCAGATCCCGCGTCCTGCCGATCTCGATGCCCGCGAGGTGCAGATTCGACGCCAGCGCGCGCTCGAACGCGTCCGCCAGCTCGAACGGCGGGCCCGAGAGGCCGTCGAGCAGCGGCATGAGCGCCGGGCCGAACGCCCAGAGCGACGCGCTGCCGAGCGGATTCGCGGGATCGTCGTCGCTGAGCTTCTCGACGCGCCCGTCGACGATCCGCACGGCGTCGCGGTGGGCCGGGACCGGTGCGGGATCGCGCCGGACGGCGATTGCCCCGTCGGCGCCCGACGCGAGGAACGCCTCGACGAACCGGCGGACGTCGCCCGGCGTGAACACGGTGTCGGCCGCACTCACGAGGAGCGGCGGTTCCGCGCCCGCCTGCAGGGCGCGCCGCACCGTGTCGGCGGAGCCGAGCACGCCGGGCTGGCGCACGAAGCGCACGGACAGGCCGTAGCCCGCCCCGTCGCCGACGAGCTCCTCCACCTTTGCCGCGAGATGCCCGGTCACGACGATGACACGACTGCAGCCCGCAGCCGCGAGCTCGCGGAGAAGCGTCGCGATGACAGGTCTGCCGTCGATCGGCAGAATGGGCTTCGGCCAGCGCTCGGTGAGCGGGCGCAGCCGCGTCCCCTCCCCGGCCGCCATGACGACCGCGTCCATCACGGCGCGAACCCGAGCGACCGCAGCGAGACGAGGCCGCGGACGCGCTCGCGGACGCTCAGCCGGGCGCGGATGACGCGCATGAGCGCACGCAGGTCGCGCCGCGCGTCGTGCGCGGCGAGGCGGGAGCCCGCAGGCGGCCCGAACCTGGCCGCGGTTGCGGACGCGACGAATGCTGCCGGATCGACGGCGAGCTCCTCCCGCACGAGCGCACCGAGCTCGTGCAGCGTCGCGCTGCGGGCCGCGTCGATTCGCTGGTCGAGCAGGAAGTCCGCGAGCTCCTGCCGGCACGCCGCAGCGACGCGGCGGGGGTCACGCGACAGATAGCGCACGCGCCGCACGGCAAGCTTCGTGAGCGCGATCCCCACGAGCACGGCCGCGACGATCGCCGCGAGCAGCACGAGCAGGCTTCCGCGGCCGGACGACGCTGCTGCCGGCGTCACGCCGCGGCTCCCGCTCGGGCTGCCGATCTCGCCGTGCCGGAAGTCGGACTGCGCGCGCACGGCCGGCGGGCCCGCCCGGCCTGCGCTGCCGGTGGCCCGCCGGAGCGAAAAGCCCGCGGACGCGGCGGAGTACGGCGCGTCGAGCCGCCCGCGCTCGGGCCTGCCGGCCGAGGGCGTCGGGTCGAACGGCAACCAGCCGTACCCGCGGAACCATGCCTCGACCCACGCGTGCGCGTCGTGATCCGAGACCGTCCAGACCTGCCGGTGCGCGTCGTAGGTGCCGCTGGAGAAGCCGACGACGACCCGCGCGGGCACGCCGAGGTAACGCAACATGAGTGCCATCGCGCCCGCGAAGTACTGGCAGTAGCCCGCGCGCGTCTGCACGACGAAGCCGACGAGCGGCGCCGCGGCGAAGACCGCCGGACTGCCCGTGTAGGTGAAGCCACCGCGGCTGCGGAACCACGACTCGAGGGAGACGGCGGCGGCGTACGGGTCGCGCGCGCCGCCCGCGACCGCGAACGCGGTCTTCTCGAGCGGCAGGTAGCGCGCAATCTCCGGGTGCGCGTCGAGCAGCCGGGTGACCCGCCGTTCGCGCCCGGCGCTGCGAAACGGCGGCATCGTCACGCCCGGCCAGACGTCCAGCAGCGCGCCCGGCTGCACGAGTTCGCGCGGATAGACCGGGCGCGATCGCGCCAGCTCTCGCGGCTTCGGCTGCGGCGCGTAGCTCCACACCGTGTAGCGGAGCCCGCGCGTCAGCCCCGCCGGAAGCAGCGCGATGCCCGGCTCCGGCCGCTGGATCGGCGCCTCCCCCGCGGAGAACGCCATCGGCACGCTCGCGCCGACGAGCCGGGTGTCGGAGAGCGCGCGCACCGTCACGTCCTGTCGCACCCAGTGTGAGCGGTCGCGCGCCGCCGCAGGCTCGAGCGAGTCGACGCGCAACGGCCGCCCTTCGCTCCAGCGGTCGGCCGCGAAGACGTCGAGAAGAGCGGCACGCCAGTAGAGCGACACCGGCGGCGCCTTGATCTCGAGGACGGTCGTGCGCGTACGCGGGAAGTGCAGCCCGCCGTACTGGGCATTCCAGACGTACGAGACGCTCACCGGCGGCGAGGACGCCGTGTAGAAGTCCCAGCGTTGCCACGGCACGAGCTCTCCCTTCGCCAGGGCGGACGAGCTCGACGCGACGGCGGCCGCGAGCGCGAGCACGGCGACCGCCGGGAGCGTCACGCGCGGGACGCGCCGCGCGGTGAGGCCCGCGAGGATGACGAGCTCGGCGACGAGGATCGTGACGCCGCGCCCGACACCGCCGGTGTTGCCCGCGAGGGTCGCCGGCCACCCGGCACCGGCGAGGAGCACGAGCGCCGCGACGAGCGGGCGGCGTGCGGCGACCGCGAGCCCGAGCGCGAGCACGAAGGCGAAAACCGCGACGAGGATCACGCTGCGCATTTCCGCGTGCACGCGCGGATCGAAGGGCACCTTCACGTCGTAGAACTCGAGGAAGCCGCTCGCAAAGCGAGACCCGAACCGACCCGGGTGCTGGAGCGAGAGGCCGACGGTCGAGCGTGCGCCGAGTACGAGCACGGCGAGGATCGCGCCGGCCCTGGCCGCACGCGGCCGGACGAGCGCCGGCGCGAGCGCGAGCGCAACGAGCGCAGCCGCTCGTGCCGGATGGTCGTGCGGCTGCTCGAGCCGAAGCCAGGCGGCGGCGATCGCGATCGCGGGCAGCAACGCGACGCCGGCCGTCCTACGCATGCGCAACCGCCCCGAGCACGGGCCCCGAAAGCGCCGCAGCGAGATCGTCGCCGGACCGCACGACCGCCACCGCGATCCCGGCCGCCTGCAGCCGGAGCAGCTGAGGCTCGGGTCCCGGAAACGCGTCGACATACACGACCGAGACGCCGCGACGCGAGAGAGCGCGCTGGACGAGCCGGTCGGCCAGCGCGACGTCGACGCGCGCGGTGACGACGACGAGCTCGAGCGAACGGGCGGCGATCCCGCCGCCCGCGTCGAGCAACGCGAAGGCCGGCGTCGGCGACGTCGGCTCGGCCGCCGCCAGAAGCTCGAGCGTCCGCCGCCAGTGCGCGGTCGTTGCGATCGCCTGCGCCTCGAGCGCGGCGGAGTTGACGACGAGCGCGCAGCGGCGGCGGAGCCGGTGGTGCGCGGCGAGAATCGAGCCCGCCGCGCGCACGGCGACCTCGAAGCTGTCGCCGCTGACCGCGCGCGCGTCCCCGTCGAGGAGCACCGCGACCTCGTCGCGCGGCGCATCCTCGAGCTCCTTCACCATCAGGCGGCCCCGCCGCGCGGTCGAGCGCCAGTGCACCTTGCGCAGAGACTCGCCCTGCTCGTACTCGCGCACGCTGTGCAGGTCGAAGCCGGTGGGCCGCCTGAGCAGGAGTCGCCTGCCGTCCTGGGTATGCGCTCCACCCTCCGAGAAGAGCCGCTCGAGCGTGACGAGCCGCGGGTAGACGACGAGCGCCTGGGGCTCGCCCTGCACGAGCTCCGTCCGGGCCAGTGAGAACGGGTCCTCGATCGTCAACCGCACCGCGCCGAACGCGTAGCGGCCGCGCGGCACGCGCTCGAGCACGTACCCGGCGGCGAAGCGTCGCCTGCCGACGCGCACGAGCTCGACGCGACGCTCGCCGAGCCGCCCTGGACGCTCGTGCGCGACGAGCGTCGGCGGCGGAACGGTCGCCGTCGTCGCGACCTCGAGCTCGATGCGGACGTCGTCCCCCTCGACGACGTCGCGCGCAGCGCCGTGCCGGCGCACGTGCGGCGGCCGCGACGCGAGCCGCACCCAGCCGACGGCGAGCAGGACGGCGAAGACGAGGCCGGCCGCGACCGGATAGAGGGCGAGCGACCCAAAGATCCACGCGATGAGATAGACGGCGACCCCCAGGGAGAGGACAGCGCGTCCGCGCTGCGTCATACGGGAACGGGAGTCTTCTCGAGCGCCTCGGCGACGATCGCCGCGCCGCCGAGCCCGGCGGAACGCGCCTCCGGGCCGAGGATCAGCCGGTGCGAGAGCACCGGGACCGCGACCGCTTTCACGTCGTCCGGCACGAGATAGTCGCGCCCGTCCGCGAGCGCACGTGCCTTCGCCACGCGCAGGAGCGAGATGCCGGCGCGCGGGCTCGCGCCGAGATAGAGCCGCGAGTCGGAGCGCGTGTGGCGCAGGAGCGCGACGACGTAGCGGCTGAGGCTGTCCTCGACGTAGACGTCGCGCGCCTGCGCGGCGAGCCGCGCGACGTCCTCCGCGCCCGCGACCGGGCCGAGCGACTCGAGCGGCGGCAGATGGGTCTGCTCGTCGAGCATCTTCGCCTCCTCGGCGAGCGACGGATACCCGAGCGCGACCCGCATCGAGAAACGGTCGAGCTGCGCCTCCGGCAGCGGATACGTCCCCTCGTACTCGATCGGGTTCTGCGTCGCGATCACCATGAACGGCCGGCCGAGCGGGTACGAGACGCCGTCCACGGTCACCTGGCTCTCCTGCATGCACTCGAGCAGCGCCGCCTGCGTCTTCGGGGAGGCGCGGTTCACCTCGTCGACGAGCAGCAGGCTCGCAAAGACCGGGCCCGGACGGAACTCGAACTCGTTCGTGCGCTGGTCGAACACGTTGACGCCGGTGACGTCGGACGGGAGGAGATCCGGCGTGAACTGGAGGCGCGAGAACGAGCAGTCGAGCGAGCGCGCAAGCGCCTTCGCGAGCATCGTCTTCCCCACACCCGGGAAGTCCTCGATCATCAGGTGCCCCTCGGCGACGAGGCAGAGGACGACGAGGCGCAGCGTGTCGGCGGGCGCGTGCACGACACGCGCGAGGTTCGCCGCGATCGCCCCGACGAGATCTGCCGGCGCCGGTACGGCGGCCGGCTCAGCCAAGCAGCCGCTCCACCTCGTCGAGCACGGCGGCCGCGATCTCCGGCTTCGGCGCCTTCGGCAGCAGCCGCTCGCCCACGCCGGAGACGAGCGTCACCTCGTTGTCCGCGGCGTCGAAGCCGATGTCGTCACGGCCCACGTCGTTGAAGACGAACAGATCGGCCTGCTTGTTCGTTCGCTTCTGCCGCGCGCGCGCCAGACCGGGCTCGCCCTGGTCGGCGGCGAAGCCGACGAGCAGCTGCCCCGGCCGCCGGTCGGCCCCGAGCGCGGTGAGCACGTCGACCGTCGGCTCCAGCTCGACGGTCCAGCCCGCCCGGTCCTTCGGTCGCTTCGCCGCGAGGGCCTCGACGGGGCGGTAGTCGGCAACGGCTGCGGCCATGATCACGACGTCCGCCTCGCGGCCGCGCGCGAGCGCTTCACGCTCGAGGTCGGCTGCCGTCGGCGTCGCAACGAGCTCCACGCCCGCCGGCGCCGGTACGGCGAGATTCGCCCCGAGCAGCGTCACCTCCGCACCGCGCCGCCGCGCCTCCGCCGCGAGCGCGACGCCCATCCTCCCCGAGGAGCGGTTGCCGACGAAGCGGACGGCGTCGATCGGCTCGCGCGTGCCGCCGGCCGACACGAGGACGCGCTTCCCGGCGAGCGGACCGGTTCCGGCGAGCAGCGTCTCGGCGGCGCGCACGACGTCTTCCGGCTCGGCCATCCGGCCCACGCCGAGCTCACCCTCCGCGGTCTCGCCCTCGTCCGGTCCGACGATGACGACGCCGCGCACGCGCAGCGTCTCGGCGTTCCGGCAGGTTGCGGGATGCGACCACATGCGCGGGTTCATCGCCGGCGCCACGAGTGTCGGCCCGCGGTGCGCGAGCGCCGCTTCGGTGAGAACGTTGTCGGCTAGCCCGTACGCGAGCTTCGCGAGCGTGTTCGCCGTGCACGGGGCGACGACGAGCATGTCCGCGCGCGTCAGGTGAAGGTAGACGTCGTCGCCGGGCGGACGGCGCGCGAGCGCGCGGAACGTCTCGGCAGTGACGAAGCGCTCGGCTCCGGGCGTGACGAGCGGCACGACCTCATGGCCGCGCTTGACGAGGAGGCGGCACACCTCGCACGCCTTGTACGCGGCGATCCCACCCGAAACCCCTAGAAGAACCCGGGCCATGCCCGAAATGATGCCTGGAAACCACCGGAGCGGCCCGCGACCGCCTCGTGCGACTTACTTCACGTAGTCGTACGACAGAAGGCCCTCGGAGACTTCCTCCATGGCCATCGTCAGGTAGTTCTTCGACCGTGACTCCACGAGCGGCGGCGGATTGTCGTCGAAGGTGCCCTCGCCGAGCTGGTGGTGGTAGTTGTTGATCTGCCGGGCACGCTTGGCGGCCACGATGACGAGCGCATAGCGCGAATCAACGTGTTGGAGCAGATCGTCGACGCGGGGATAGATCATTGCCGGGGCATGGTAGCTGCAGGTACGGCATACCGGCGCACGAGGGTCGAGAGCTCGCCCACGGCACGCTCCAGATCGTCGTTCACGACGATGTGATCGAACCGCTCCGCGACGGCGAGCTGCTCGCGCGCGACCCGCAGGCGCTCCCCGATCTCGCCGGAGCTCTCCGTCGCACGCTCCAGGAGGCGCCGCTCGAGCTCCTCGAGCGGCGCGGTGATGAAGATCGTGACGGCGCCCGGAACGCGATCCGCGACGGTCAGCGCGCCCTCGGTCTCGAGCTCGAGGACGCAGATCTTGCCTTTCTCCCCGATGCGGTCGATCTCCGAGAGGAGCGTGCCGGAGCGCTGGCCCCACGGGAAGACGTGGTACTCGAGGAAGTCGCCGTCGGCGTGCCGCCGCTCGAACTCGTCGTCGTCGATGAAGTAGTAGTGGAGGCCGTCGACCTCGCCCGGCCGGCGGGCCCGCGTGGTGGCCGAGACGGCGAGCTCGAGCTCGGGGTAGAGCTCCAGAAGGCGCTTGATCAGCGTGCCCTTGCCGGCGCCCGACTGACCGGTGATGACGAGGACAGGCAGCTGCTTAGCGGTTGAAGAGGTCAATCAGCTCTGCGCGCTGGCGATCGGAGAGGCCCCCGACGGTCTTCGACTGGCTGAT
>DATKQO010000112.1:0-9295 GCA_035532715.1 Gaiellaceae bacterium
CGCAGGAGGTTCCGCGCGTTGTCGAGCGTCGGCGGCTCGCCGGGGCGCTGCTTCTTGAAGACCTCGATCAGGGCCTCTTCCTCCCGCGTGGAGGGGTCCTTCTCGAGCGTCGAGACGATGTACGACGAGTTGCCGAAGAGGGCGAGGATCGCCTCGTTCGAGGACGTGTCGAGCTTGAAGCCGGTGGTCGGGTCCTCGGCCGGGAGGGCGCGGAGGAGCGTCGTGATCGGCAGCTTGCGCTTGCGGTCGATGCGGGCGTAGACGATGCCCTTCTTGTCGATCTCGAGCTCGAGCCACGAGCCACGGCTCGGCATGAGGTTCGCGGTGAAGACCTGCTTCGTCGCGTCCTTCGGCTCCATGAGGTAGGCGCCCGGAGAGCGGACGAGCTGCGTGACGATCACGCGCTCGGTGCCGTTGATGATGAAGGTGCCGAACTCGGTCATCATGGGGAAGTCGCCCATGAAGACGGTCTGCTCGCGGATCTCGCCCGTGTCCTTGTTCACGAAGCGGACGGTCATCGAGAGCGGGGCTTGGTAGGTCAGATCCTTCTCGCGGCACTCCTTGATGGAGAACTGCGGCTGGCCGAACACGTAGTTGCCGAACTCCACGGCGAGCGTGCCGGTGTAGTCCTCGATCGGCGAGATGTCGTCGATGGTCTCCCGGAGGCCCTCGTCGAGGAACCACTGGAACGACGCCTTCTGGATGTCGATGAGGTTGGGGAGGTCGAGTACGTGCTCTAGACGGGAAAACGACTTACGCGCGCGGGGCGAAGCGACCTTTGTGGTCAAAGAAAAAGCCTCCCTTGGGGACGTGCGAAATCAGCGAATTCAGGCGTGCGGGGATGCGGACGGAGCGGAACGTCGGCGCAACCAGTCAGAGTACCGGAGAAGACCCCTTTACCGCAAGCGAAGCCCGCGGCCGTTTGCCGGTAGCCGCGCAACTGTAGCGCGCCGCCCGCCGCGCGTCCAGGGGGCCCGCCGGGACAGGCCTGGGGCGCCGAAACGGCGCTCCCAGGCCGAGAATCCGGAGCTAGGGCGTGGTGGTGGTCGTAGCGGTCGTCGTCGTGGCGGTCGTGGTCGTGTCCGCCGTCGTCGTCGAGTCCGTCGTCGAGGTCCCGTCCGTCGTCGTGCCGGCCGGCTGCGCCGCGCACGCGACCGAGGGATCCTGGAGCCAGACGTCGCCCTTCGCGATCCTGACCCTCGCCGCCTTGACGGAGACCTTGATCCGGACCCACCTGGTGCTCCGACCCGCCCGGTGGCAGAGAACGACCTTCCCCGTGGACGGGAGCGTCGCCGCCGGCGCGGTCGAGGCCGGCGCCGTGGGAGCGGCCTCCCTGCCGTGGCCCCTTCCGGGCGGCGGCTTCGCGATCGCGATCGAGGTCGCGAGGCCCGCGACGAAGAGAGCGGCGAGCAGTACGTTGAGCTTCATAGGGGATCCTTCCGTGCCGGTGGCGCGAGCAGTCTCGGGGTGGGTTCGGCCACCAGATCGGCACGAGCGGGACGCCCGCCGATCCCTCGAATGGGCCGACCGGCCGGTAGGCGCCGCCTGCTGCGGCGCCTACCGGCGGGGACCGGGATCAGGGTGTCGTGGTCGTCGTGCCGGCCGTCGTGGTCGTGGCCTGCGTCGTCGTCGTCGCGGCCGTCGTCGTAGTGCCGGTCGTCGTCTGACCCTTGTGGTGGTCACCGTGGTCGCCGCCGCCGTGATGCTCGCCTGTGGCCGACCCGGTCGTCGTCGAGTCCGTGCTCGTGGACTTCGGATTCACGACCTGGAGCTCGAGGCTGCGGACGGAGAGCGTCGCCGCCGTGCCCGTGCCGGTGGAGCACGCTTCGACGTTCACCCGGACGGTCTGGCCCGTACCGCCGACCGCGAGCGAGACCTGGGTGCCGGCGGGGTACGCGCCGTGCTTCCCGGTTCCGTCGGCGGTGACGGTGAGCGTCTGCGGGGCGATCGTGCCGCGGAGATGGACGTTCTGGCACCCGTCCTTGGCACCGTGCTGCTTGCCGTTGTCGGCCAGCGCGTACGACGCGCCGATTCCGGCGACGAAGACGGCGAGCAAGAGGATCTTCAGCTTCATGGGTAACTCCCTGGGAGTGGGTGGGTCAGAGCTAGAGATGCCTTCGGGGGGCGAAAACTTGCGCTCCCCCGCCAAAGCTCCCCCGAATGCGGGAGGGGCGCCTTTCGGCGCCCCTCCTCACGGTGCGGTGCGGTCGAGTCGCGCTACGCGAGCTCGACGGTCGCGCCGGCCTCTTCGAGCTGACCCTTGATCGAGTCGGCCTCTTCCTGGTTCACGCCCTCCTTGACCGGCTTGGGAGCCGAGTCGACGAGGTCCTTTGCCTCCTTGAGGCCGAGGCCGGTGACGGCGCGCACGACCTTGATCACCTGGATCTTCTGCTGGCCCGCGGCCGTGAGGACGACGTCGAACGACGTCTTCTCCTCGGCGACCTCGGCCGGGCCGGCCGGACCGGCGGCCGCGACGGCGACCGGCGCGGCGGCGGTGATGCCCCACTCGTCCTCGATCTTCTTCTTCAGCTCGACCAGCTCGAGAACGGACATGCTCCCGAGCGAGTTGAAGATCTCCTCCACTGCTGCCATTTAGCTCTCCTCCGTCTCAGTGCTGTCGGTTTCGGCGGCGGACGCTGTGGCGTCCGCCGGTGTGTCTGCATCGCTTTCGGCCTGCGGCTCCTCGACCGCCGGCGCCTCCGCGTCTGCCTCTGCCTCGGCCGCCGGAGCCGCCTCGGGCGTTTCCGCGGTGCCGCCCAGCTGCTCGATGCGAGCGTCGATCAGGCCGTGCAGGTTCTGCAGCGGCGCGGTCACGATCCCGAGCAGCGCGGTGAGCGGCGCGATGATCGCAGCGAGCACCTGGCCGCGGAGCACATCGACCGGCGGGAGCTTCGCGAGGGTCTCGACCTCTTCCGCAGACAGCGGGCGGCCCTGGAGCACGCCGCCGCGGATCGCGAGGATCTTCGAGTCGCGGGCCATATCGGCGAGCGCCTTCGCGGCGGCGACCATGTCGCCGTCCGCCTCGAGGAACGCGATCGCGCTCGGCCCTTCGAGCAGGGTCAGGAGCGCCTCGGAGCCCGCCGCTTCCGCAGCGCGGCGGCCGAGGGTGTTCTTCACGACGGAGAACGTCGCGCCGCTCTCGATCAGCCTCGACCGGAGCGCGTCGATCTGCGGCATCGTCAGGCCGCGGTAGTCGGCCACGAGCAGCGTGTCGGACGTGCGCAACCGCTCCGTCAGCTCCTCGACGACCTTCGCCTTGTCTTCCTTCTTCATGTGGTCATTTCCTTGGGAAATGACTAGGCCCGCTCGGAGGCGGGCCAAAGACGGAGAGCGCGAAGCTCCCGGCATGCCCCACCTCGGCTGGACTTCTGCCGCTCGTGCGAGTCGGCTGCCAACGGTCTTCGGCGGTTCTAGTCGGTTTAGACCGCGAGTGTAGCGGCCTCCTCGAGCTCCTCGACGATGCCGCGCACCCGTGCCGGGTCGACGTGGATGCCGGGGCCCATCGTGCTCGCGAGCGTGATCTGCCGGATGTAGCGACCCTTCGCGGCGGACGGCTTCGCGCGGACGATCTCGTCCACGACGGCAGCGTAGTTCTCGACGAGGGCGCGCTCCTCGAAGCTCTTCTTGCCGATCGCGAGGTGCACGTTCGCGCCGCGGTCGGTCCGATACTCGAGCTTGCCGGCCTTGGCCTCGCGAACGGCCTTCGAGATGTCGAAGGTGACGGTGCCCGTCTTGGGATTCGGCATCAGCCCGCGCGGGCCGAGCACGCGGCCGAGCCGGCCCACGTTGCCCATCTGGTCCGGCGTCGCGATCGCGACGTCGAAATCGGTGAAGCCCTCCTCGACGCGCTTCGCGAGATCGGCCGAGCCGACGACGTCCGCGCCGGCCTCCTCCGCCTCGCGCGCCTTGTCGCCCTCGGCGAACACGGCGACGCGCACGTCGCGACCGGTGCCGTGCGGGAGCATGAGGGTCCCGCGCAACTGCTCGTCCGCGTGACGGACGTTCAGCCCGAGCCGGAAGTGCACCTCGACGGTCTCGTCGAATTTCGCGAGCTCCATCGACTTCAGCTTGCGGACGGCCTCGACCGGCGAGTAGAGCTTCTCGCGGTCGATGGAGCCGCGCGCGTCGACGTACTTCTTGCCGTGCGCCATTAAATGTCCACCTCCACGCCCATCGAGCGGGCGGTGCCCGCGATGATCAACGCGGCGTGATCGATGTCGCGCGCGTTCAGGTCCTCGAGCTTCGTCTCGGCGATCTGGCGCACCTGGGCGCGGGAAAGCCGCCCGACCTTCAGCCGGTTGGGCTCGGCCGAGCCCTTCTCGATCCGGAGCGCCTCCTTGATCAGCACGGCCGCGGGCGGCGTCTTCGTGATGAACGCGAAGGAGCGGTCTTCGAAGACCGTGATCTCGACCGGCGTGATGCGGCCGTTCTGGTCGGCCGTCTGCGCGTTGAACGCCTTGCAGAACTCCATGATGTTGACCCCGTGCTGGCCGAGCGCGGGACCGACCGGCGGTGCGGGGTTCGCCTGCCCGCCGGGAATCTGGAGCTTGATGATCGTCAGAACTTTCTTTGCCATGACTTCCTCTAGTCGAGCTTCTTCACGTTGTCGAATCCGACCTCGACCGGCACCTGCCGCTCGAAGATGTTGACCATGACCTGGAGCTTCTGGCCGTCGGCGTTCACGTCGGTGATCTCACCGTCGAAGTCCGCGAGCGGACCGGACGTGATCTTCACCGACTCGCCGAGGGAGAACTCGACCTGGTTGCGCGCCTGCGCGGCCGATCCGGTGCCCGTGTGGAGGATCCGGTCGACCTCGGGCTGCGAGAGCGGCACGGGCTTCGAGCCGGCGCCGACGAACCCGGTGACTCCGGGCGTGTTCTTGACGACGGTCCAGGCGTCGTCGTTCAAATCCATGTTCACGAGCACGTAGCCGGGGAGGACGCGCTTCTCCGTCTGCACCTTCTGGCCGTCCTTCGTCTCGATCACCTGCTCGGTGGGGACGACGACGCGCCGGAAGCGGGCGCGCTGATTCATCGATTCGACCCGGTGCTCGAGATTGGCCTTCACCTTGTTCTCGTGCCCGGAGTAGGTGTTGATCACGTACCAGCGGAACATCTCGTCCTCTCTATCGCAGCAGCACGTGCTGGACCACGTACTTCCAGACAGTGTCGTTGAGGTACAGGTAGGCGCCGACGATCACGCACGCGACCAGCACGACCGCGGTGCCGCTGATGACGGCCTTCTGGGTCGGCCACTCGACCTTCTTGAGCTCCGCCCAGGCTTCCTGGACGAAATGGATGAAGCCCATGCCCGGGGCGTGGCGCTCGTCGGAGCGAGGCGGCTTGCGTGGCGCCGGCTCCGAGTCGCCGTTCGAGGTCGGGCGCGGCGGGATACGCGGCGGCGCGCCCCCGGCGACGAGGGCCGGTTGCTGCTGCGTGCGCCGCTCGCGGCGCTGCTGACGCGTCTGGCGTGCCATGCAAGGTCGGGGTTACCGGGTCTCCCGGTGCAGCGTGTGCTGCGCGCACCATCGACAGTACTTCTTGAACTCCACCCGGTCGGGCGAGTTCCGCTTCGATTTCTGCGTCTGATAGTTCCGCCGCTTGCACTCCGTGCAGGCGAGCGTGATTGCGACTCTGACTCCAGTGGCCATTTTCTGTCTTCTAACCTCGAGGTGGACGCGTTGAGTAGCGGCGGGTGGGCTCGAACCACCGACCTCTGCATTATGAGTGCAGCGCTCTGACCAGCTGAGCTACGCCGCCCCGCGCCGCGGGAGTGTAGCGAAAGTTCGCCCCCGTTCCCGCACCCGGAGCGGGCTCACGCTCGTTTCTCCTCCGGCGGCGGCGCGGGCGCGCTAGCGACGGCCGGCGCGCGCCCGCGCGCGCCGGCTCTCGCGGAGCCTTGCGGCCGCGACGAGGGCGACGAGCATCGCGACGAGCGGGACGAGAGAGCCGACGAGGAGCAGGGCGCTCAGCACCCCGCCAGCCTCGCGTCTGCGCCGGACGGAGGCAATGGGCCGACCGGCCCACCTGCGCGGGTGGAGAGTCCTGCGCACGCGGCAGAATCGGCGTACGCTCGGAGGGCATGCCGAATCACCTCACACCCGAAGAGATCGCTGCGGAGCACGGGATCGAGCGAGAGGAGGTGATCCGCTTCTGCGTCGAGCATGACGTGCCCGTCTTCCAGGGGCGGATCGACAAGGCGCTCTTCTCGGCCGAGTGGCAGATCGCGCAGAGCGAGGCCGCGGAAGCGGACTAGCCGTAACGCTCGATGAAGGCGAGCACGCGGCCCCACGCGTCGTCCGACGCGTCGGCGAACTGCTCCTGCTTGCGATCGAAGAAGCTGTGCGGCGCGCCGTCGTACGTGACGACGTCGTGCTCGACGCCGGCGGCGGTCAACGCCGCGGCGAAAGCCTCGTTGTGCTCGGCGAGGATGTGCTCGTCGGCGCCGGCCTGGAGCGCGAGGATCGGCGCGGCGAGCTCGGACGCGCGCTGCGTCGGACCGGGGACGCCGTTCCGCTCCGCGGGCATGCCGTAGAAGCCGACCGCGCCGGCGAGCCCGTGCCCGGAGGCGGCCGCGAGCCACGAGTTGCGTCCGCCGAAGCAGAAGCCGACGGTGAAGACCGACGTGCACCCGGCCGCGCGCAGATGCGCGACCGCGGCAGCGACGTCGGCCTGGACGCCTTCCGGCGTCGTCTGCTGCACGTGCGGCATGTACTCGAAGTCGTCGCCGCGCTTCTCGACGCCGGCGGTGCGGCCGAAGTAGTCGAGCGCGACCGCCGGAAAGCCGCGCTCCGCGAAGCGGAGGGCGAGCTCCTCGTAGAAGCGGTAGAGGCCGCGGACGTCGGGGAGGATCACGACCCCGGTCGTCGCGGGCTCCTCCGGCGTGGCGACGAAGGCCGCGAACCGGTTCCCGTCGGCGCTCTCGAGCACGAGGTCGTCGTGCGAGACGGCGGCGCCGGAAAGGGGCGGGATCGGCGGCAGGGAGTCGCTGTCGAAGCACATGCCCGCGGAGCTTACCGGGGCAGGATCCGAGACGCCCGCGCCTAAGATGTGGCGGCGATGGCGGAGCAGTCCCACCGCGACGAGATGAACGCGGCGATCCGGGCGCAGCGGGAGCGCCACGCGGTGCCGCGCACCATCGCCCCGGTGGACGAGCCCGCCGAGCTGCCGGTCGATGCGCCCGAGCCGGAACCCGCGGCCGAGCCGCTCGACGAGCGGCGCCGGAGCCTGTTCGACCGGCTCCGCGGCCGCAGCTCCTAGCGAGGAGCTCCTAGCCGAGGGCTTTGAGCGCGAGCGCGACCGCGGCCTCGCGATAGGGCCAGAGGAAGAGCGCGCGCTCGTAGCCTGCTGCATCGATGAGGTACGAGGCCTCCGTGTGCGCAACGTCGTGCACGATCGTGCCCTTGACCTTCTTCGGCGTCGCGACCACTGCGATGTGGTAGCGCTTCCACACCGACGCGAGCTGCGCTGCGGTTCCCACGCCCCAGTTCCATTGCGGCGCAACCTGCCACTCGCGGGAGTCCTTCGACAACGTCGTGCGTGCGTTCCCGTACACGTTGACGCTCACCGCGACGATCGCCGGCCGGGAGGCCACGGGCAGGCTCCGCACGAGGTCGCTCAACCGGCGGGCCTCGATCGGGCAGAAGTCATGGCAGAGCGGATCGATGAACGTCACGATCACCGGCCGCCCGCGGAACGCCGAGAGCGAGACCGGCGCACCGTTCTCGTCCTCGAGCCGGAACGCCGGAGCGAGCGCCGTGCCGGCCGCCCAGGTGGCGCCCGGCGCCTCCGACGCGGGCGGTGTTCCGGCACTCGACGGGGTATTGCCGCGACCGACGAGCAGCAGCCCGAGCACGGCCGCGAGACCGACGAGCGAGACCCCGGCCCAGAGCGCCCAGCGGAACCGGCGGCCGGGCCCGGGTGCCGCGAAGGAGGGCGGATGCGCAGCCACGATGCCCTCCGAGCGTAGCGCGAGGTGCACGCTCCGGTCTTCGCAAACCGCTACGTTCGGCCCGGTGACGAGCCGGGACGAACACCCGCACGACCATGGGCACGACCACGGGCACGACCACGGGCACGACCACGGGCACAGCCACGGGCACGAGCACGGCCATTCGCACGGCCTCGTCGACCGCTCGATCGTCCGCTCGCGGGCGGGGATCAAGGCGGTTGCGCTCAGCCTCGCCGTCCTCGGCGCCGGCGCGGCGGTGCAGACCGCGATCTTCTTCCTGACCGGGTCGGTCGCCCTCCTCGCCGACCTGATCCACAACGCGGGCGACGCGCTCACGGCGGTGCCGCTCGGGATCGCGTTCCTCCTGCGCAGCTTCCGCGGCGAAAAGATCGCGGGCCTGTTCGTCGTGCTTGCGATCTTCGTCTCCGCGTGTGTCGCGCTGTACGAGACGATCGGCCGCTTCATCCACCCGCACGAGCTCACGCATCTCTGGGTGCTCGCCGGTGCGGGGCTCGTCGGATTCGTCGCGAACGAGCTCGCCGCCTACGTCCGGTTGCGCGCCGGGCGGCGGCTCTCGAGCCCGGCGCTCGTCGCCGACGGAAACCACGCGCGCATCGACGGTTTCGTTTCGCTCGGCGTCGTCGCGAGCGCGGCCGCCGTCGCGCTCGGCCTGCCGATCGGCGACCCGATCGTCGGCCTCGTGATCACGCTCGTCATCCTCAAGATCACGTGGGACTCATGGCTCGTCGTCTCGAGAACGGACCCGGGCGAGCTGGACGACGAGCGGGGATAACGGCGCGACGATGTGGTTCACGACCCATACGGCGCTGCTTCTCGTCCTGATCGGCTTCGGCGTCGGCGCGTTCGGAACGCTGATCGGCGCAGGCGGCGGCTTCATCCTCACGCCGATCCTCCTCCTGCTGTACCCGCACGACTCGGCGCAGACGCTGACCGCGATCAGCCTCGCCGTCGTGTTCTTCAACGCTGCGAGCGGCTCGCTCGCGTATGCCCGCCAGCGGCGGATCGACTACCGGAGCGGCGCCGTCTTCGCGCTCGCGACGCTTCCCGGCGCCATCGGCGGCGCGCTCGTCGTCGGAAGCGTCTCGCGCCACCTCTTCGACGGGATCATGGGCGGGGTGCTCGCCTTCCTCGCCGTGTGGCTGCTCGGCGGCGAACGCTGGCCGCTGCCGTCTCCGAAGCGTGGCCTCGAGCAGCGCACGCTCGTCGACCGCGCCGGCGACACCTACGCCTACTCCGTACCGCTGCGCCGAGGCGCGCTCTACAGCCTCGGCGTGGGATTCCTCTCGAGCTTCCTCGGGATCGGCGGCGGCGTGATTCACGTGCC
>DATKQO010000113.1:0-6533 GCA_035532715.1 Gaiellaceae bacterium
CCCGTCGGAGCCGACGCGGCTCGTCACGGCGAAGATCTCCTGGCGGCGATAGTCACTTCGGAAGTAGTGGATGAACCGGAGCACGCGAGCCTGAGGGTCCGGCCGCACGCGGGCGCGCACTCCGGCGACCTGCAAGAGGCCCGCAGCCGGGAAGGTCGTGACCACCTGCGCCGAGGCCGGGCGGCCGACAGCGGGCGTGACGAGTGCGAGCGCGACCGCGGCCCCCAGGGCCACGACCGCGGCGATGCACAGCTTCGCAGCGCGATCCTTCACGACCACAGTGTTCCTGATCGGCCGCTTCCCCGGTAGGCGCCGGCCTCAGGTTTTGCGAACCGTTGACGTTAGAACAGCTGGTTCTCGCCGCCGAGGATCGCCGAGACCGAGTCGTCGGCGGGCCGGCTCCTCGCGTCGATCCGTCTTACCCTCGGCGGCTGTACGAGTTCAGAGGAGCAGGGCGCGGTAGTAGTTGTGGATCCAGGTCTCATAGGCGTTGTCGTCGAGGCCTGCGTGGTCGGTGAGGGTGCGGTAGGTGCCCCAGTCGAGCGCGACCCAGAAGGTGGTTGCGATCTGCTTGGGCCGCAGGCCGCAACGTCGACCGGGCTTCTGCCGGTACGTGGTTGTGGCCCAGGTGACGGCGTGCTTGCGGTTGCGGTTCATTTCCTGCCAGAGGGAACGGACGACGGGGTCGGCGGGGGCCGCCCCTTCGACGACCGCGGCGATCCGTGCGGAGCGTGAGTTGACGAGGCGTAGGTGGTGGGCGTGGAGCCGGAGCATCGTTGCCGCGTCCTCGGCCTCCTCCATCCTCCGGATGCGCTCTCGTTGCGGCATCGGGGTCGGCTCGAGATCGCCACGGATCGCGTAGTCGACTGCTGCTTGCAGGAGCGCCGCCTTCGTGCCGAAGCTGGCCTCGACCAGCTTGTGCGAGACGCCTGCGGCGCTGGCGATCTCACGGATCTGCGTTCCGGCCCAGCCGTGCTGCTCGAACGACGCGCGGGCAGCGACGACGATCGCTTGGCGTCGCTCAGCCGCTGCCGCCTGACGCCGGGTTGCGTCGTAGGGCCGTGGGGTGTTGTGGTCGCTCGCCATGTTTGTTAGGGTATACCCCTGTCTAAATTACTGAGGGTGCCGGAAGACAGCAAGCCGGAGCGATCACCGCCGACGGCACAGGAGCATTCGCCGATCAGGACTTCACTCGAGCGGGTGTCCCTCGCTTGGTGCGCTTGATCCAGCGGAACGACAGACACAGGAGGAAACCTTGCCCAGGAAATTCGTCTCGCGCTCGGCGCTCGCGGCAGTGCTCGTGATCGCGGCTCTGGCAGCCGCGTTCGCGGTCGCCGCGGAGGCGACCACACCCTCGCCCACCTTCTTCGCGTGCCTACACAACGGCACGTTGTCGAAAGTTTCGAAGGTCTCGCACACCTGCCCCACCGGCTACGTCGCCGTCTCGTGGAGCGTCGTCGGCCCGCGGGGCGCACCAGGCCTAAGGGGCGCATCCGGCCCGCGGGGAGCATCCGGCCCATCGGGCCCGCGGGGAGCATCCGGCCCGGCCGGCCCATCGGGCCCACGGGGAGCATCCGGCCCAGCTGGCCCGTCTGGAGCGCCGGGCCGTGACGGCTCGCCTGTCGCCTGCATCCTCGTCACCCTATGCACCTGGGGGACGAACTACTCGGGCGGCTCCTTCGGATTCAGTCGTCCCGACGGCGTCGCCTTCGACGGCACACACCTCTGGGTGACGAACAACACCGGCAACTCGGTCGCCGAGGTCAACGCCTCAGACGGCAGCTCGGTGCGGACACTCTCCGGCGGCTCCTACGGCTTCAACTACCCGGAGGGCATCGCCTTCGACGGCACACACCTCTGGGTGACGAACCTACCGGGCTCATCACGCGGCAACTCGGTCACCGAGGTCGACGCCTCGGACGGTGGCTGGGTGCAAACCCTCTCCGGCGGCTCCTACGGCTTCAACTACCCGACTGGCATCGCCTTCGACGGCACACACCTCTGGGTGACGAACGTCAGCGGCAACTCGGTCACCGAGCTCAACGCCTCGGACGGCAGCTGGGTGCAGACACTCTCCGGCGGCTCCTACGGGTTCGATGAACCCACCGGCATCGCCTTCGACGGCACCCACCTCTGGGTGACGAACCAACACGGCAACTCGGTCACCGAGCTCAACGCCTCGGACGGCAGCTGGGTGCAGACACTCTCCGGCGGCTCCTACGGCTTCGGCGGCCCGCAGGGTGTCGCCTTCGACGGCACACACCTGTGGGTGACGAACTACTACGACTCGGTCACCGAGCTCAACGCCTCGAACGGCAGCTGGGTGCAGACACTCTCGGGCGGCTCCTACGGGTTCAACAACCCCGTCGGCGTCGCCTTCGACGGCACGCACCTCTGGGTGACGAACTTCGGCGGCAACTCAGTCACCGAGCTCAACGCCTCGAACGGCAGCTGGGTGCAGACACTCTCTGCCGGCTCCTCCGGCTTCAGCAACCCCTACGGCATCGCCTTCGACGGCACGCACGTCTGGGTGACGAACTGGATGGGGAGCTCAGTCACCGAGATCTTCTCCCACTAACGAGCCGTGCTCCCGGACGACCCCACCGCACGAGGGGCCGTCCGGGAGCCAACACCGCACGAAGGCGCAGAAGACCGCGCTCTTCCGCACCGGAGCGCTGTAGCTATCAGAACAGCTGGTTCTCGCCGCCGAAGATCGCTGAGACCGAGTCGTCGGCGAAGACGTTCATGATCGCTTCGGCGAGGAGGCCCGACACGCTGAGGACGGTGAGGTTGTCGGGGCGGCTCCGCACGTCGGTCGGGACGCTGTCGGTGATCACGATCCGGTCGATGTCGGAGTTGCCGATGTCCTC
The DNA here is from genome assembly GCA_035532715.1 of Gaiellaceae bacterium. GTDB lineage: Bacteria > Actinomycetota > Thermoleophilia > Gaiellales > Gaiellaceae > Palsa-739. The sequence continues at coordinate 2,871 of DATKQO010000113.1, forward strand.
GAGCGCGGCGTCGGAGAAGAGCGCGTGCGTGACGAAGACGTTCACCTCGGTCGCGCCCTGTTCCTTGAGCGCACGCGCGCCGGCGATGAGCGTGCCGCCCGTGATCGTCACATCGTCGCCGATGATCGCGACCTTGTCGCGCACCCGGCCCGTGACCTCGGTGATCTCGGCCCGCTCGTGCTCCGGCCGCATCTTGTGCATGATCGCGAAGCCGGCGTCGATCATCTCCGCGAAACGGACGGCGTGCTTCGCGCGGCCGGCGTCGGGCGCGACCGCGACGACGCCATCACCGGTGAGCCCGAGGTCGCGGAAATGGGTGGCGAAGAGCTGCAACGCCGTCATGTGATCGACGGGGATCGTGAAAAAGCCCTGGATCTGGCCCGCGTGGAGATCCATCGTCAGCACGCGGTCGACGCCGGCGAGCTGGAGCATGTCGGCGAACAGGCGCGCCGAGATCGGCTCGCGCGGCTTGGCCTTGCGGTCCTGCCGCGCGTACGGGTACCACGGGATGACGGCCGTGATCCGCTTGGCCGACGCGAGCTTCGCCGCCTGGATCATGAGCAGGAGCTCCATGAGGTTCTTGTCCACCGGCGGGCAGCCGGTCTGGACGATGAAGACGTCGGCGCCGCGGATCGACTCGAGATAGCGGCAGTACGTCTCGTCGTTCGCGAACGTCTTGAGCTCGACGTCTCCGAGCTCGACGCCGAGCTTCTCGGCGATCGCGGTTGCGAGCTGCGGGTGCGAGCGGCCGGAGAAGACCATGAGCCGCTTCTGCGGCCCGCGCACGATGAAGTGGTCGGGGCCGGGGTCGGACGTCACGACGCTCCCCTCGAGGCCCGGCAATGCCAGCTCAATCGCTGTCGGGGTTTCCATGCTTCTCGTACACCCACCCTTCTTTGGTGACCTGGCGCGGGGCGAATCCGGCTAGCGAGCCGGGAGGCACATTCTCCGTGATGACGGTGCCGGGCGCAATCCACGTGTCGTCCCCAATCTCGACGGGTGCGAGGAACGTATTGTCGACGCCGGTCCTGACGTTGCTGCCGATGGTCGTTCGCTTCTTCGGCTGGCCGGGGATGTGGCTGAAGTTCGCGGTGACGTTTCCGGCCGCGACGTTCGTGTCGTCGCCGATCTCCGCATCGCCGATGTACGAGAGGTGCGGGATCTTCGTGCGCGCGCCGACGCGCGCCGCCTTGAGCTCGACGAAGGCGCCGACCTTCGCGTCCGGGCCGAGCTCGGTCAGGGTGCGGATCGAGGCGAACGGGCCGATCTCGACGCCGGTGGCAATACGGACATCGCCGCGAATGACCGTGAACGGATGGATCGTGACGTCCGGCTCGATCGCGACTGTCACATCGATCCACGTCGAGACGGGATCGACGATCGTGACGCCCGCGAGCATGTGCGCCGTGTTGACGCGGTCGCGGAGGCGCGCGGCGACCGCGGCGAGCTCGGCGCGCGTGTTGATGCCGTCGGCCTCGAGCGGGTCCTCGGCGAGCTGGACCGCACACGTCTCGCCGTCGCCGGCGAGGATGCCGAGAGTGTCGGTCACGTAGAGCTCGGCTTGCACATTGTGTGGCGTAAGCCGTTCCAGTGCCGGCCAGAGCTTCGCCGCGGCGAAGACGTAGATGCCGGAGTTGACCTCGCCGATCGCGAGATCCTCCGGCGAGGCGTCGCCCGCCTCGACGATCCGCGCGAGCCGGCCCTCGCCGTCGCGAACGATGCGCCCGTACGCGGCGGGGTCGGCGGGCTCGAAGGAGAGCACGGTCGCGGCGGCCCCGGCGGCGCGATGCGTCTCGACGAGCGCCGCGATCGTCTCCGGCCGCAGCGCGGGAACGTCGCCGTTGAGGACGAGGACGTCGCCGTCGAAGTCGCCGAGCGCCTGCCGCGCGCTGCGGACGGCGTCGCCGGTGCCGCGCGGCTCTTCCTGCACGGCGACCTCGACGCCCTCGAACAGCTCGCGCGTCGACGGGGACGCGACGACGACGATCCGCTCCACGCCCGCGCCGCGAGCGGCCTCGACGACCCAGTCGACCATCCGCCGGCCGAGCAGCGGATGGAGGTGCTTCGGCGTCGCGCTCTTCATGCGCGTGCCGATCCCTCCGGCCATCACAACTGCTGCGAGCGGTTTCGGCATGTCAGGGAGAAGTGGCTGGGGCGCCAGGATTCGAACCTGGGATCACGGGACCAAAACCCGTTGCCTTACCGCTTGGCTACGCCCCAAGGCGAGCCTCACTTTACCGGCGCTCGAGCAGAAGGAGGCCGAGCGCGACGACGGCGAAGATGACGATGATGACGACGAGCGCGCCCCAGACGATGTAGCCGGCGGCGACGGCGACGGTCGCGCCGAGCTGCGAGGCCGCGAGCAGCCACGTGAGCTGGTGGAGCAGCGGCGAGTGCGTCCTCTCCTGGAAGAAGCGGTAGACGACGAGGCTCGCGAGGGCGATGACGCCGACGACGACGATCGTCGTGACGTGGAGCCCGTGCGTCGCCCACGCGACCAGCGCCTCGATGACGGCGACCCAGAGGACGATCCTGTAGCGATGGCTATGGAGCCAGCCGGTGGTCCGGCCGCCATCAGACCCGTTGCCCACGACGTCAACCGTACCAGGCCGGTGGCGCGAGCCAGGTCTCGCCGAAGCGGCTGAGAGAGCGCTTTGCGGCGTCGGCATCGGCCCGGTCGAGGAAGAGCCCGTAGAGCGCGGGACCGGCTCCGGAGACGTCCGCGCGGAAGGCTCCCGCGGCTCGGATCTCGGCGGCGAGCGGTGAGCGCGCGAGGTCGTTCGGCGGCAGCGCGGCGAGGTCGAGAGGGCTCGCGATGCGCGCGAGGCCGTCGAGGAGCGCGCGGCGGCGCTCCTCCCAGCCGCGGGCTCCGTCGCGCCCGTCGAAGGCGGCGTAGACGTCCGCGGTCGAGGTCTTCTCCACGCCGTGAGGAAGGAGAACGACCACCCAGAAGTCCTGCGGCAGGTCGAGCGGCGCGAGGTCGCTCCCGTCGCCCGATCCGAGCTGCGGGCCGTCGACGAGGAAGAACGGCACGTCGGCGCCGATTCCCGCTGCGATCGCATGGAGCTCGGCCGCCGGGAGCGGCTCGGCGAGCGACCCGTTCGCGAGGCGGAGCGCCGTCGCGGCGTCGGAGCTGCCGCCGCCGAGCCCCCCTGCGACCGGTATGTGCTTCTCGATCTTCACGCGCCAGCGCGGCTCGACTCCCGCGGCGGCGGCGAGGCGCAGGAGCGCGGTGCGGACGAGCGTGTCGCCGCGGAAGCCGTCCACGCGCAGCGCGGGCGCCTCCTCGATCTCGATCCGGTCGACGAGGTCGATCCGCTGAAGGACGGTCAGCACCTCGTGCTTGCCGCCGTCACGCCTCGGCCCGACGACGAGCGCGAGGTTGACCTTCGCCGCTGCGGGCGCGCGCATCATCCGAGCGCCTCCGCGAGCGCAACGAACTCGGGAGGTGCGAGCGCCTCTGCGCGCGTGTTCACCGGCCGACCGAGCGCGTCGAGCGCCGCCGCCGCCTGCTCCCGCGAAACGAGGCCCGCGAGCGCGAGCGAGTTGGGGAGGGTCTTCCGACGGTGACCGAACGCGGCGGCGACGACCTGCTTGATTCGCGCGTAGCCCGCCGGCAGCTCGGTGCGGCGGAAGGCGACGAGCGCGGAGTCGACGTTCGGC
>DATKQO010000114.1:0-3119 GCA_035532715.1 Gaiellaceae bacterium
CACGAGCAGCACGGCGCCCGCCATCCCCTCGGGCTGCTGGATCAGCGGGATCAGCGCCGCGATCAGCATGGCCGTCTCGAGGCCGCCGGTCGTCCAGATCCACCGGGCGAGCAGAGCGGCGCCGACGACCGCCAGGCTGCCCGCGGCGCCGCCGGCCATCTTCACCGCCAGGCCGACCTGGAAGAGGCGCCTGAAGCGCCCCCACTGCGTGCGCGCCGCGTACCGGTTGCCGTACTTGACGACGACCTCGTCGATCGTCAGGTCGACGAAGAGCTGGAGCAGGCTGGTGGTTCCGAAGACGAGAGCGAAGCGCGCGAAGTCGTCCTTCGAGAGCTCACGGGCTGCGACGATCGTGGCGGCGAACCCGATGAGCGCCGACCCGTAGATCCCGAAGGCCGTCGTCGCGCGACGCCGGAGGACGCGGGAGGGCATCTCAGGTGGCGAGTATAGTGGCGGGCCTTGGCGAACCCGCTCGCGTCCGTGCGTGCACGATCCGGCGCTCTGCCGCTCGTCGCGGCGGCGGCGATCCCGGAATCCTCGGCTTGCCCGCGTTTCTTGCAGCGCTGCTCGTGCTGGCACTCCTGGCGGCCCGCCGAGGCATCGGCGACGCGCGCATGATCGGCGTCGCGTCGACCTGGCCCGGAGTGGGGGTCGCGGCAGCGTCCGTCTCGTTCGTGCGGAGCGAAACATGAGGTCGCTCGTCACCGGCGGCGGCGGCTTCATCGGCTCGAACCTCGTCCGCCAGCTGCTCGAGCGCGGCGACGAGGTACGGGTGCTCGATAACTTCTCAACCGGGAACCGCGCGAACCTCGGAGGGCTCGACATCGAGGTGGTCGAGGGCGAGCTCCGCTCGTATGAACGCGTGCACAACGCGATGCGCGGGATGGAGGTCGTCTTCCACCTCGGCGCCCTCGGATCGGTACCGCGCTCCGTGCAGGACCCTCTGACGTCGAGCGCCGTGAACATCGAAGGAACGCTCAACGTCCTCCTCGCGGCACGCGACGAGGGCATCCGCCGCGTCGTCTACTCGTCGAGCTCGTCGGTGTACGGCCCTCGGCGCGAGCTGCCGGTCAGCGAAGACCTGCCGCCGGACCCGATCTCGCCGTACGGCGTCGCGAAGCTTGCTGCCGAGCGCTACTGCGTCTCCTTCTCGCGCGTGTACGAGAGCTTCGAGAGCGTCGTCGTGCGCTACTTCAACGTCTTCGGGCCGCGTCAGAGCCCGTTCTCGCAATACGCCGCGGTGATTCCGCTCTTTGTGACGGCGATCGCCGCCGGCGAGCCGATCACGATCTACGGCGACGGCGAGCAGCGGCGCGACTTCACGTACGTGACGAACGCCGTCGACGGGACGATCAGGGCGGCTGAGGCCGCGGACGCGAGCGGCAAGATCTTCAACGTTGCGGCGAGCGCGCCGGCGACGGTCAACCACGTCGCAGCGGCGATCGGCGAGGTGCTCGGGAAACCGGTCGAGAAGACCTTCGCGCCGCCGCGGGTCGGGGACATCCGCGACTCGTGGGCCGACATCTCGGCCGCCCGCGAGCTGCTCGGCTGGGAACCGACGGTCGGCCTGGAGGAAGGGCTGCGCCTGACCGTCGACGCGCTTGTCTGAGCAGATTCGCATCCTGCGCGTGATCGCGCGCCTCAACATGGGCGGGCCCGCCCTGCACGTCGCGTACCTGACGAAAGGCCTCGAGCATCGCGGCTACACGACCACGCTGGTCGCCGGAAAGCTCTCGCGCGGCGAGGACTCCATGTCGTACGTCGCAGACGAGCTCGGGGTCGACGTGATCCCGCTCGGCGCCATGCACCGCGAGGTCTCGCCCCTCTACGACCCGGTAGCGGTGACACGGCTCGTCCACGAGATCCGCCGGGTGCGGCCACACATCCTGCACACGCACACGGCAAAGGCGGGCGCGGTGGGCCGGGCGGCGGCGCTCGTCGCCGGCGACGCGCGGCCGCCGGTGATCGTGCACACCTACCACGGGCACGTGCTGCGCGGCTACTTCGATCCGGTGCGGACGCAGATCTTCCGGGAAACCGAGCGCGCGCTTGCGCGGCACACGAACAGGCTGATCGCCGTCGGCCCAGAAGTACGTGACGACCTCGTCGAACTGGGCGTCGCTCCGCCCGAGAAGTTCTCGGTGATCCGGCTCGGCATCGATCTCGAGTCGCGCATCCTCACGACCGACCGGCGCGCCGAGTTCCGGCGGCTGTTCGGGATTCCGGAGGAGCGGTTCGTGGTCGGCTGGATCGGCCGCATGACCGCCATCAAGCGCGTGCCCGACATCCTCGCGGCATTCAAGGCGCTGCGCGAGCGTGGCGTCGACGCCACACTCTGCCTCGTCGGCGACGGCCCCGACCGCGAGGCCGTCGAGGTTGCCGCCTCCGAGCTCGGCATCATCCGCGACACGCTCTTCGTGGGCTACCAGCGTGATGTCGCGCCGTACTACGCGTTCTTCGACGCGTTCCTCCTGCCCTCGGCGAACGAGGGGACGCCGGTCGTTGCGATCGAGGCGCTCGCGGCGCAGCGCCCTGTGGTGGCGACCGCTGTCGGCGGGGTGCCCGATGTGATCGAGGAGGGTGTCGACGGCTTCCTGGTCGAGGTGGGCGACGTGGAGGCGCTGGCAGAGAGGCTCGAGCGCCTCGCCCGCGATCCCGAGCTACGCAGGCGGATGGGCGAGGCCGGGCGTGCCCGCGTGGTTCCCCGCTACCGCGTCGAGCGCCTCGTCGACGACGTCGATGCGCTCTACCGGGAACTCCTCAGCGAGCAGAACTTAGGCCCGCCGCCATCCTCATGAAGGCGGCGAACGACGGCTTGTGCTTCCCGCCGAAGGTGATGAGCCCCGACTGCCAGCCCGACAGACTGGGCTCGTCCTTGAGCAAGAACCACAGCATCAGGTCGATGCGCGGATTGCGGCGGGCGATTGCGAACGCCTCGGTCAGGTAGGCAGCCTGCTTGGCCCACGACACGCCGAAGAGCCGGTCGGGCGGATTCGTCTGGTAGCCGTACTCGGTGATCCAGATCCGCTTGTTCCCGTAGAGCCTCGTCACCTCGCGGATCAGATCGCTGATGTTCCCGAGCGTCACGGCGGTCGCAGGGACGCCTCTGACGGACACCG
>DATKQO010000115.1:0-2337 GCA_035532715.1 Gaiellaceae bacterium
CGACGTTGTGCGCGGGGCTCGCGCACGGGGTGGACGCGCTCGCGTGCCTGCGCGGGGTCGCGAATCAGGCGTACGCGGGCATGCCGGCGCGGCAGCTCGCGCTCTTTCGCGTCTGCGCGCGGATGCCTGCGGGCGCCCGGGCGCGGTGCGACTCGTGGTTCGGACGCACGTTCAACGTCATCACGAACGGCAGCTTCCTGCGGGCCGGGTGCCCGAGGCTGCCGGCGCCGGCCGCGCGCGCCGCCTGCGCCGCGGGGGCGAGGGAGTGGGGCAGGCCGCTCGTGACCTTCTCCTAGTACAGCCAGGTGTACCAGGGCTTGCCGCCGATACCCTGACGGGGTATACTGCCAGGTGATGGCAGAGTTCACGTATCGCGTTCCCGGCATGACGTGCGGCCACTGCACGCAAGCGGTCGGCGACGAGCTCCGTGCGCTCGCCGGCGTCGAGTCCGTCGAGGTCGATCTCGAGACGAAGCTCGTCGTCGTGCGCGGCCCGGAGCTCGACGACGCGCGCCTGCGCGCCGCGATCGGCGACGCCGGCTACGAGGCGGCGTAGGCGCCCGTCATGGCGGCTACGGCAGCGCCGGACGTCAAGCTCCAGCTCGAGGGGATGACCTGCGCGTCCTGTGCGGCGCGGATCGAGCGCAAGCTGAACGCGCTCGACGGCGTCGAGGCGACCGTCAACTTCGCGACCGAGCAGGCGACGGTCCACTGCGACGACGTCCCGGTCGAGCAGCTGATCGGCGTGATCGAGGCGGCCGGTTACGGCGCCCACGTGGCCCACGAGCACGAGCATGCCGACGAGTCGCTCTCCGTCGTGACGCGACGACTCGCGGTCGCGGTCGTCCTGACCGTTCCGGTCGCGCTCCTCGCAATGGTGCCGCAGCTCGAGTTCTCCGGCTGGGAGTGGGTCGCGTTCGCGCTCGCAACGCCCGTCGTCTTCTACGCCGGATCCGGCTTTCACCGTGTCGCGTTGAAGAACGCGCGCCATCTCTCGGCGTCGATGGACACGCTCATCTCGCTCGGCACGCTCGCAGCCTGGGTGTGGTCGGCTGTGGTGCTCCTCGTGTCGCTCGACGCCGGCACGTACTTCGAGGTCGCGGCAGCCGTGACGACCCTCATCCTGCTCGGCCGCTACCTCGAGGCGCGCGCGAAGGGCCGCTCGTCCGCCGCGATCCGGCTGCTGCTCGAGCTCGGTGCGAAAGAGGCGCGCGTCGTGCGCGACGGCGTCGAGAAGCTCGTTCCCATCGCCGACCTGCAGGTCGGCGACGTCTTCGTCGTACGGCCGGGTGAGAAGATCGCCACCGACGGCGTCGTCGTCGACGGCGAGTCGGCGCTCGACCTGTCGATGCTGACCGGCGAGTCCGTGCCGGTCGAGGTCGCTGTGGGCTCCGAGGTCGCGGGCGCGACGCTCAACACATACGGCCGGCTGACCGTGCGTGCGGCGAAGGTCGGCGCGGACACGGCGCTCGCGCAGATCGCGCACCTCGTCGAAGCGGCGCAGTCGGGCAAGGCGCCCGTGCAGCGGCTCGCCGACCGCGTGTCGGCGATCTTCGTCCCGATCGTGATCGTCATCTCGCTCGCGACCCTCGCAGGCTGGCTTGCGTTCGGCGCGAGCGCAAGCGTGGCGTTCACCGCGGCCGTCGCGGTCCTGATCATCGCGTGCCCGTGCGCGCTCGGTCTCGCGACGCCGACGGCCCTCATGGTCGGCACCGGCCGCGGCGCGCAGCTCGGCGTGCTGTTGCGCGGCCCGGAGGTTCTCGAGCAGACGCGGCGCGTCGACACGATCGTGCTCGACAAGACCGGCACCGTCACGGAGGGAAAGCTCGAGCTCGCGGAGCTCGTCCCGCTGAACGGCGCCGTGCGCGGCGAGATCCTGCGTCTCGCAGGCGCAGTCGAGGCCGCGTCCGAGCATCCTGTCGCGCAGGCGGTCGTGCGCGCGGCGCGCGCCGAGGTCGGCGCGTTACCGGCCGTGTCCGCGTTCCGGAGCGAGCCGGGTGTCGGCGTCGTGGGTGTCGTCGACGGGCATGACGTGTCGGTCGGCCGCAACGGCGGCCGGATCGAGGTTGGCTGGGACGGCGTCCCGCGCGCGACGCTCGAGGTGCGCGACACGGTGCGCTCGACGAGCGCGGAAGCGATCCGCGAGCTGAAGGCGCTCGGCTTGACGCCGGTGCTCCTCACCGGCGACTCGGAGGAGACGGCGCGGCGCGTCGCGCGCGAGGTCGGGATCGACCGCGTGCTCGCGGAGGTCCGTCCGGCGGACAAGGCGCGCGAGATCGTGCGCCTGCAGGAGGAGGGGAGGGTCGTCGCGATGGTCGGCGACGGTGTCAACGACGCG
>DATKQO010000116.1:0-2794 GCA_035532715.1 Gaiellaceae bacterium
GGCGCCGATCCTCCCTCCCAGCGGCAGCCGGTCGAGGACACGCGTGAAGGCGAAGCCGAGCCCGATGGCGGCGAGCGGCGCGGCGGCCCAGACGATCGCGAGCCTCCCGATCGCGCCCCAGCGCACCGTCCCGCGCGTCGCGAGCGTCACCCCGACGACGGAGAAGACGAGGATCTGGATGGTCGAGGTCGGCATCTTGAAGCGGTTGAAGAACGTCGTCATGGCGAACGCGACGCCGATCACGACGACCTGTTGCTGCACGGAGAGCGGTGCGGCGGTCAGCCCGGATCCGACCCGCTTCTCGACCGCATGGCTCGCGAACGTCGCGCCGAGGAAGGCGAGCGGCGCCATGAGGATCAGGGCCTGCCACGGGCCGATCGCCTTGAGCGCGTGCGGCATGCCCATGACCGCGCCCGTGTAGTGCGCGCCGATGCTCCACGCGAAGCCGACGGCGAGGACGATGAGAAGCGCGGTCACGGGTCCATGCCGGTGGCCACGCGCTCGGCCGCGGCGCGCAGCTCCTCGTCCGGCACGTTCGGGAGGACGTCCTCCCACAGCGGCAACGCCATCCCCGAAGCCTCGAGCATCCCGAGCGGGCGCGGGATGAACCAGGCGTGGAAATGCGCACCGCCGTCGCCCCAGCGGTAGAGATGGACGCGGCCGATGTCGCCGAGCGCGAGGATCGCGGGCTCGACCCGTGCGGCGACGCGGCCGAAGTCGGCCTGGAGCTCCTCCGGCAGGTCGGAGAACGAGTCGACGTGGACGCGGCTCGCGAGCCAGACGGCGCCCGGCAGGCTGCCGCCGACCGGCGGATGCAGCGTCCAGTTGTCGTCCGACCACACGGCGGCGGTCGTCTTGCCGCCGCAGATGCCGCACGGCGGGCCGCCCTCCTCGCCGCGGCGCGGCGGCTCGGGGATCACGCGCTCGCCCGGCTCGCGCGGGACGAGCGGCTCCTGGTACGGCAGGGTCATGCTCGACATTCTCGACTCCCTTCTTGTGGTGGTTTGCGCGCGGTGAACAGGAGTCCCTCGCCGGCCGAGACCATGACGTGGCCGAAGCCGGCCGCCTGGAGGAAGACGAGCAACCGCGCAGGGTCGATCGGGTTGTACGTGTCCCCTTCGTGGAACTCATGGAGCCCCTGGCTCGCGAGGCTGTCGGCGCCGACGAGGACGCCGCCGGGCCGCAGGACGCGGCACGCCTCGCGCAGGGTCGCGAACTGCTCCTGCTGCGTCGGGACGTGGTGGAGCATGGTGAAGCAGGCGACGGAGTCGAACGACTCGTCCGGGAAGGGGACGTTCGTCGAGTCGCCGATCGTGACCGTGACGTTCGTGCCGGCGAGCTCCGCGGCGAGCCGCGCGCCGGATTCCTCGTCGAGCTCGAGCGCGACCAGGCGCTCGACGCGGTGCCGGAGCCAGCGCGTCGCAGCACCGGGCCCGGGACCGAGCTCGAGCAGCTCGGCGCCAAGGTCGACGCCGGCCGTGACGGGCACGAGCACGTCCCGCTCCATGAACTCGGCCCACTCGGAGGTGGCGCACAGAGCGTGGTTCTCATTCATGGGCCGGACGCTAACCGCGCGTCGCCGTTTCCGAAAGAGAGTATCCTGCCATGTTGTGTCGATAACCGGACAACCTCTCTCCGCGGCGATCGTCGGCACCTTCCCGATGCCCGTCGGGACGCGCTTCGAGTGGCATTCGCACGAAGACCACCAGCTCGCCTGGTCGCCGGAGGGCGTCCTCGTCGTGCTGACGGAGGCCGGCGGCTCGCACGTCCTCCCTCCCTCGCGAGCTCTGTGGATCCCCGCCGGGACGGTGCACGAGACGCGCGCCTCCGGGGCCGCCGTCCTCCGCTCGGTCTACCTCGAGCCGCGCCGATGCCCGATCGACTGGGAGGCGCCGACGCCGGTCGACGTCAGCTCGTTCCTCGGCGAGCTGATCCACCATCTCGACGACCGGCGCCTCGGCGCCGATGAGCGCGTGCGCGCGGAAGCCGTCCTCTTCGACCTGCTCGCGCCGCTGCGCATCGCCACGATCGACGTGCGGCCGCCGAGCGACCCGCGTGCGCGGAATGTCGCCGACGGACTCCTCGCGAACCCGGCGGACCCGCGGACGCTGCACGAGTGGGGTCGCGCGGTCGGCGCCAGCAGCCGCACGCTCGCGCGCGCCTTCCTCGCGGACACCGGGCTCTCGTTCGGCCGCTGGCGCACGCTCGTGCGCCTCCAGGCCTCGCTCGAGCACCTTGCCGAGCGACTTCCGGTGAGCTCCGTCGCGCGCCTCGTGGGCTACGGGACGACGAGCGCGTACGTCGCCGCCTTCCGCGCCCACACGGGGACGACGCCGGGGCGCTACTTCCAACCGCGGCCTCGACGCACCTTCCCGCACGAAGCGACAGGGGGCACGCCGGTCGAGGACCTGGAGGAGTCACCGAGCTGACGGTTGTGGACTCGGGGCCGAGGAGATAGCGTCCACACCATGGACGACCGCGACCCGCCCGGCTACGACGACTGGTTCGACGAGCCTGAGCCCCCGACGCTCGAGAGTGGGCGCGCGGGCCGGCCGTCCTACGACACCCCGGCCGAGACCGAAGAGGACGTCTGGACGCTGCCGGAGGACCGGCCCCGCCGGCCTCGCCGAGACGGGCGCCGCGGGGACATCGTCATCGGAGGACGCGCGCTCACGACGACGCAGGTCGCGATCATCGCGATCGCGGCGCTCGCGATCTTCATCGCCATCCTGGCCGCGGCGGGCGTCTTCAGCGGCAGCCCCACGGCGAACCCTCCCACGATCACGACGCAGAC
>DATKQO010000117.1:0-5511 GCA_035532715.1 Gaiellaceae bacterium
TACTCCTTCGGCGGCTGGAAGGCGTCGCTCTTCGGCGACCGCCATGTCTACGGGCCCGAAGGGATCGACTTCTACACGCGCGGCAAGGTCGTCACGTCGCGCTGGCCGGATCCGGCCACCTCGTCCGTAGACCTCGGCTTCCCGCAGACGCGTTGACCGGTGGTCAGGCGCCGTGGTGCGGCGTCTGACCCCCGGAGGTCGCTCTACGGGCCGGTCGTCTGCCAGTCGGCCGACGTCGTGACGCCGCCGTCGATCCACGTCCACTCGATCTTCTCGTAGGCGAACGACCACGACTCGGTCATTCCGTTGGCTCCTCTTCCCCGACCCCGGTTTCGCCGATCGTAAGCCGGGAGCGGGGAATCGCCAAGACCCGCCGCGGGCCTACGGCGCGTGGAACGAGACGGTGAAGGCGCCCTTGCGTCCCCACGGGTCGATCGCGGTCACGCGGATCCGGACGAGGGTGCCCCGCGCGAGCGTGTGCCCGGCCAGGCGGAGGCGCACCGGGAAGCCTCCGGCTCCGTAGACGAGCGCCTGGGCCGTGCGCGTCGTGCCCGACCCGAGCGGCACCGAGAGGCGCGATCCGCGCTTGAGGATCAACGGCTTCGCTGTCAGGACGCTCGCATAGACGTGCGACTCCGAGCTCGTGGAAAGCCGCGTGACGAGCAGAACGGTGCCGTCATGCTGGCGGATCGTCTCGAGCGGCGTGAGGCGTCGCAGAACCGGCGCCTGCGGCGAGACCCGGCGCGGGTCGCCCCAGCGGCCGGGCCGGAAGAGCTCGAGCCGCCCCGCCTGCCGCGTGAGCACGTGCAGCGTCGCGCCGTCGGTGTACGCGCCCGTCTCCACGCCGTCCGGCAGCGCGGGAGTCGTGAGCGTGGGAACCGGGAGCCACACGACGCCGTCCGTCGAGAAGCCCAGCACCTGGCCGGCGGGTGCGGCGGCGTAGGCGACGTCGACCGGCCACGGCAGGGGGGCCGTCTCGGCGGGATCGAGCGCGAGCGTGAGCCCCGTGCCGGGGATCGCGACCGGCGTGTCGCTCGGCACGAGCGAGACGGTCGTACCGTCGGGAACGGAGCCCGGCTGCCAGGTGACCGTGGCGCGCGCGTCGTCGGTGACGACCGCGCCGGCGAGGCCGGGCTGCGCCGCGAGCGAGCCGGTGACGGCCGGCGGCACCGCCGCCGGCGCGACCACGGCGGTCGTCGGCGCGGACGCGGACTGCGAGCCGCCCGCTCCCGTCGCCGTCACGACGAGCGAGAGGGTGGAGCCGATGTCGCCCGGGGTCAGGAGGTATGTCGAGCCGGTCGCTCCGGGCACGGCGGTGCACGTCGCGCCGGTCGCGTCGCAGCGGCGCCAGAGATAGGCGAACGCGCTCGGCGAGCCGGTCCACGTGCCGGCGTTCGCGGTCAGCGTCTGGCCGACCTGCGCGGTGCCCGAGAGGAGCGGGGACGTCAGCACCGCGGGACGAGCCGACCCGGCCGACCCCGAGGCGGCAACGGCGACCGTGGGCGGCGAGTCGGCGGTCGCGGCTCCGGCGGGTGACGCAGCGGTGACCCCGAGCACGAGCGCATGCCCCACGTCTGACGCCGCCGGCCGGTAGCTCTCGAGGGTCGCGCCGGGGATCGGGGCGCAGCCCGCTCCCGCGGCGTCGCAACGCTGCCATTGATACGTGAACGCGACAGGTTTGCCGCCGTTCCACGTGCCGGGCACTCCGGCAAGGAGCGATCCGGCCTTCGCGGCGCCCGCAACCGTCGGCGGCGTGTTCTGCGCGGGCACGCCCGCCGGGTAGGGCTTGATCGCGAACGGCGCGGGGCTCGGCCCGTTTGCCCGGTCGCCGTCGCTGCAGTGGGCGAGCCCTGCGACCTTCGTGCAATGCGTCCACTGCCAGAACATCCAGCCGAGCCCGTCCCAGTTCGACGCGGGCACGAGCGGAGCAGGGTTCGTCGTCCAGTGCGCGATCCAGAGCGGGTCGCCGTTACCGGCGAAGGCGGTCGTGTCGCCGAGCGACGTCTTCCAGAAGCTCGGCGACGCGTAGATGAGTGCGTGCACACCGGTGCGCGTGGCGACCTCGTCGAGCCAGGCCTGCGTCCAGCGCACGAGGTTCGCGGGCGAGAGGCCTCCGTTCGTCTCGAGGTCGAGCGCGGGCGGCAGATCGCCCGCGGCCGGCTGCGCGTAGTCGACGAGGTGGTCGGCCTGCGCGATCGCGCTCGCGGTGATCGACGCTTCGCCCGTGCCGCTCGGTCGCGCGAAGTGGTACGCGCCGATGCGCAGGCCGAGTCCCTGGGTCGCGCCGCGATTGACGGGATACGTCACGTCGGAGAACGTCGTGCCCTCGGTCGCCTTCGCGAAGAGGAACGTGTAGCCGTCGCCTGCGACCTGGATCCAGTCGATCGATCCGTTCCAGTTCGAGACGTCGAGTCCGGTCGCGTACGTGGCCGCACCCGCCGGTGTGGAAGCCACGAGCACTGCGGCGGCGGTCGCCACGCACGCGCCGAACAGACGCATGCGCATGCGCATGTGGCCGCACGCACAGGTCACACGTGATCGCACGTGACTCGAGCCCACGAGGTCCGAGGCTAGACGATGGGGTGTTTGGAGCGGGTAAATGCGCTTCAGCGTGCGGCGCTCGTCGCGATTGCCTCGATCTCGATCGGGGCTCGCGTGGGTCGAGCGCCCTTCGGGACGGCCACGGAGTAGATTCGTGCGGTGTCCGGCCCTCCGTACCGCCCGCTCGACGCGCAGGTCATTCCGCGCTTTGCAGGCATCCGGACGTACATGCGCGCGCCCCACGTCACCGAGCTCGCCGGCGTCGACGCAATCGTGTACGGGATCCCTTTCGACACCGCGACGAGCTATCGCACGGGGTCGCGGTTCGGGCCCGAAGCGATCCGCTCCGCCTCGGCGCTCATCCGCCCGTACAACCCGGCGCTCGCCGTGAACGTCGTCGACGCCCTATCTCTCGTCGACTACGGCGACGTTCCCGTCTCGCCGGGCGACATCGAGCGCACCTACGCGCAGGTCGAGGAGGCGCTCGCACCGGTCGTCGACGCCGGTATCTTCCCGGTCGCGCTCGGCGGCGACCATTCGATCACCCTGGCCGAGCTGCGTGCGCTGGCGCGCCGCCACGGACCGCTCGCGCTCGTGCAGCTCGACTCGCACGGCGACACCTGGGAGCAGTACTTCGGGCAGAAGTTCTTCCACGGCACGACGTTCAAGCGCGCGGTCGAAGAGGGGTTGATCGACGCGACCGCGTCGGTGCAGGCGGGAATGCGTGGCTCGCTCTACGGCGCCGAGGACATCGACGTCGCGAGGGAGATGGGCTTCACCCTGCTGACGGCCGACGAGCTGCGGGAGCTCGGCGCCGCGGGCTACGGCAAGCTCGTGCTCGAGAAGGCCGGCGCGCGCCCGGTGTTCGTCTCGTTCGACATCGACTTCCTCGACCCGGCGTACGCACCGGGGACGGGCACGCCGGAGGTCGGCGGCTTCTCGACGGCGGAGGCGCTCGCGTTCCTTCGTTCCCTGCGCGGCATCAAGCTCGCAGGTTGCGATCTCGTCGAGGTTTCGCCTCCGTACGACGGGCCCGGGATGCAGACGGCGCTCGCCGCCGCCAACGTCGTCTACGACCTGCTCTCACTGCGTGCGATCGGCGGCGCGCCGTGAGCTGGCGCGGCGACAGCGCCGCGCTCGCCTGCTTCACCTTCGACGTCGACGCAGAGTCGCCGATCCTCGCCGAGAGCGCGCTCTACGCCCGTAACGCGGGGTTGATGTCGCATCAGGCGTACGGCCCGCTCGTCGGCGTGCCGCGACTCATCCAGCTGCTCGCCGACTACTCGCTCCCCGCGACGTTCTTTGTCCCGGGGTGGACCGCCGACCGCTACCCGCAGACCGTCGACGCGATCCTCACGGCGGGGCACGAGGTCGCGCACCACTCGTACGCGCACTACTCGCCGTTCGCGCAGACGGAGGACGAGGAGCGCGCCGACTTCGAGCGGGCGCTCGAGTCGCTTCGCGGGCTCGGGGCCGAGGTCGAGGGCTTTCGCTGCCCGAGCTGGGAGCCCGCGTGGCGCACGCCGCAGATCGTGGCCGAGCACGGTCTTCTCTACGACTCCTCGCTGATGGACTCCGACACGCCGTACGTGCTCGACACCGGTGCGGGGGAGCTCGCCGAGCTACCGGTCCACTGGTCGCTCGACGACTGGGAGCAATACGCCTACATGCCCGATCCGCCGTTCCGATCTCCGATCGAGTCGCCCGCGAAGGTGCTCGACCTCTGGACGAGCGAGCTCGACGCGATGCGCCGCTACGGCTGCCTCTTCGTTCTGACCTGCCATCCCTTTCTCTCCGGCCGGCCGTACCGCGTCGAGGTGCTGCGCGCGCTGATCGAGCACGCGCTCGCGGCCGGCGACGTCGAGTTCGCGAGTTGCCGGGACGTGGCGCGCCGCGTCCGCGACGATGCGTCGGTCGAGCGCAAGGTCTTGACGCCCGTCATGGTCGAGCCCGGCCTGTATCCCGACGGCGGCTGACAGCTACCGCGCGACTGCGGTGCGCGTCGAGCGAAGCTCTTCGCCGAAGCGGGCGCGCGCGACGAACCGGCCGACACCGGGCGACGCGACGAGCTCGTCGTTCTCCACGAGCACGCGGCCACGCAGGAGCACGACCTCGGGAGAGCCGGTCACCTTCGTCCCTTCGAACAGGTTGTAGTCCGAGCGCGAGTGGTGCGTCTTCGCGGAGATCGTGACCTGCTTCTGCGGATCGAAGATCACGAGATCCGCGTCGGAGCCGACGGCGACCGTTCCCTTGCGCGGATAGAGCCCGAACAGCTTCGCCGGGTTCGTCGCGAGCAGCTCGACCATCCGGTTGAGCGAGATGCGGCCGGAGCGGACCCCGAACTCGTGGATCATCTGGAGCCGGTTCTCGAGGCCGGGACCGCCGTTCGGGATCTTCGAGAAGTCGTCCTTGCCGAGCGTCTTCTGCCCGTCGAAGAGAAACGCGCAATGATCGGTGGAGATCACCGAAAGCGCGTCGTTGCGCACGGCGTTCCAGAGCACGTCGTGATTCGATGCGTCGCGCACAGGCGGCGAGTAGACGTACTTCGCGCCCTCGAAGTTCGGCTTTGCGATGTCGTCGAGGCTGTTGAAGAAGTACTGGGTGCACGTCTCGCCCCACACGTCCCAGCCCTTCTCGCGCGCGGCGGCGATCGGCTCGACCGCCTCCCTGCACGTCACGTGCACGACATAGAGCGGGGCGCCGGTGAGATGCGCGAGCTGAATCGCGCGGTTCGTCGCCTCACCTTCCGCCTCCGGCGGACGCGTGAGCGCGTGGTAGAGAGGCTCGGTGTTGCCGGCCGCGAGCGCCTGCTTCACGAGGACGTCGATCACGTCGCCGTTCTCGGCGTGCACCATCACGAGCGCGCCGGTCTGCGCCGCGACTTCCATCGTGCGGAAGAGCGTCTCGTCGTCGACCATGAGCGCACCCTTGTACGCCATGAAGAGCTTGTAGGACGTGATGCCCTGCTCT
>DATKQO010000118.1:0-18942 GCA_035532715.1 Gaiellaceae bacterium
CTCGACCGACTCGCTGCAGCTCTTCCTGAAGGACATCGGCAAGGTCGACCTGCTGACGGCGGCGCAGGAAGTCGAGCTCGCGAAACGCATCGAGCGCGGCGACCATGGTGCGAAGCAGGAGATGGTCGAGGCGAACCTCCGCCTCGTCGTCTCGATCGCGAAGCGCTACCGCAACCAGGGCCTCCCGTTCCTCGACCTGATCCAGGAAGGGACGATCGGGCTCGTGCGAGCGGCAGAGAAGTTCGACCATCGCAAGGGCTTCAAGTTCTCGACGTACGCGACGTGGTGGATCCGCCAGGCGGTTGCGCGCGCGCTCGCCGACAAGGCGCGCACGATCCGCATGCCGGTGCACGTGGTCGAGAAGCTCAACAAGATCGTGCGCAGCGAGCGCAAGCTTCGCGCCGAGCTTTGCCGGGAGCCGCTGCCGCACGAGATCGCGATCGACCTCGACCTGCCGCTCGAAGAGGTCGAGCAGATCATGCGCAGCGCGCAGACGCCGGTCTCGCTCGAGAAGCCCGTCGGCGACGAGGAGGAGTCGGAGTTCGGCCACTTCCTCACCGACGAGAACGTCCCGCTGCCGGACGACGCGGCGGAGGTCTCGATGCGCAAGGAGACGCTCGTGAAGATCCTCGGGACGCTGTCGCACCGCGAACGGCGCGTGCTCGAGCTCCGCTACGGCCTCGACGGCGAGCATCCCCGCACGCTCGACGAGGTGGGACGGACCTTCAACGTCACGCGCGAGCGCATCCGGCAGATCGAGAACCAGAGCTTGAAGAAGCTGCGGGCGCTGGCCGACTCGCACAGCCTGCGCGACGTCGCCTAGCCTCGATCGACGCCGGGGGCCTTGTGCAAGACGGCCCGCCGCTGCAGACTCAGTGCGTCTAGAGGCACCACGATCAAGGGGGTCCCCATGAAGAAGCTCTTCCTCTCGGCGGCGATCGCAGCCGCAGCCGCCGTTTCGCTCGTGCTCGCTGCAATCGGGGGCGCCGCGAACGGCAACGCGGCGGCCGCCGCCGTCTGCCCGGGCTCGCCGCTCGGCTCGTCGCATTGCCACGCGCTCGTCGTCGTCGACGCCCACGGCAATCCCGCCGCCACCTCCTCGCCGACCGGCCTCTCGCCGGCCACGATCGAGTCCGTCTACGGCTTCTCGACCAGCTCGACCGCCGGGGCGGGCCAGACGGTCGCGATCGTCGACGCGTACGACGACCCGACCGCTGCGAGCGATCTGGGCGTCTTCAGCAGCACGTTCGGGCTGCCGTCGTGCACGACCGCGAACAGCTGCTTCACCAAGGTCAATCAGACCGGCGGGACCTCGTACCCGCGCAAGGACGCCGGCTGGGCGCTCGAGATCTCGCTCGACATCCAGTGGGCGCACGCGATCGCGCCGGACGCGAAGATCCTGCTCGTCGAGGCGAGCTCGAACAGCAACGCGAACCTCTACGCCGCCGAGGACTACGCGAAGACGCACGCCGCGTACGTCTCGAACAGCTGGGGCGGCTCCGAGTCGTCGAGCGAGACGAGCAACGACGGCCACTTCTCGCAGAGCGGCGTCAGCTTCTTCGTCTCCGCCGGCGACGCAGGCCTGCCGGCCGAGTATCCGTCGGCCTCACCGAACGTCATCTCGGTCGGCGGCACGACGCTGAACTTCAGCGGCGGCTCGTTCACGTCCGAGACGGGCTGGTCGAGCGGCGGCGGCGGCTGTAGCGCGTACGAGACGGCCACGACCGCCCAGTCGAGCTTCTCCGATTATGCGCAGGTCAACTGCGGAGGCAAGCGGGCGACGCCCGACGTCTCCCTCGACGCGGACCCGGTCTCGGGTGTCTCCGTCTACGACACGACCTCCTACCAGGGCCAGAAGGGCTGGTTCAAGGTCGGCGGCACGAGCGCGTCGTCTCCGATGTGGGCGGCACGCTCGGCGGACGCCGGCATCGTCGTGAACGCGGCGACGGTGTACGGCAGCACGATCTCCTACCGCGACATCACGTCGGGGAACAACGGGGCGCCGTGCCTCGTCGGCTTCGACCTGTGCACCGGCCGCGGTAGCTGGATCGGTTCGACTCCGTAGCTCGTCTTCGAGCGGGAGCTGCGTCGGCCGCAGCTCCCGCTCGTCTATCCTCGTCGCCATGAACGAGACCTGGCGTGACGAGCTGCAGGAATTCATCGCGATCCCGAGCGTGAGCGCCGACCCGGCGCACCGCGAGGACGTGAAGCGGGCCGGCGAGTGGGTCTGCGAGCGGATCCGGAGCATGGGGGGCACGGCCGAGCTGACACCCTTCGGCGAGAAGGAGCTCGCGCTCGGCGAGATCCGCGCGTCGAGCGATCCGGAGAACGCTCCGACGGTGCTCTGTTACGGCCACTTCGACGTGCAGCCGCCCGCGCCCCTCGACCTGTGGGAGAGCGACCCGTTCGAGCTGACGGTCA
Organism: Gaiellaceae bacterium; assembly: GCA_035532715.1. Classification (GTDB taxonomy): domain Bacteria; phylum Actinomycetota; class Thermoleophilia; order Gaiellales; family Gaiellaceae; genus Palsa-739. The sequence goes on from DATKQO010000118.1 coordinate 2,422, forward strand.
AGGACGAATGGGCGTACGCGCGCGGCGTCACCGACGACAAGGGGCAGGTCTTCATCCTGCTCAAGGCCGCGGAGAGGCTCGTCGAGGCGAACGCGCTTCCGGTCAACCTCCGCTTCGCGTGCGACGGCGAAGAGGAGATCGGCGGCACGACGATCGTCGACTGGCTGCACGTCGACGAGGTCGGCGCGAATGCGGCGATCATCTTCGACGGCGGCATGCTGCGCATGGACGTGCCGGTATTCGATCTTGCGACGCGCGGCCTGATCGCGTTCGACGTGAAGGTGAAGACGGGCGAGCGCGACCTGCACTCCGGCATGTACGGCGGCGCGGCGCTGAACGCGATCCACGTGCTGATGCGCTGCTTCGACGCGGTGCTCGCCGGGCCCGACGGGAGGCTGCCCGAGCCGTTGCGGCAGGGCATCGCCCCGCCGACCGCGGAGGAGCTCGCCGCGTGGGCGCAGCTGCCGCGGGGCGGCGACGAGATCAGGGGCCAAGGCGCCCGTCCGCTCGACGCCAACGCCGAGGCGGAGTTCTACACCCGCACGTGGGCCGAGCCGTCCGCAGACGTGAACGGGATCATCGGCGGCAAGCCGGGCCTCCGGAACACGACGCTGTCGGTACAGGCGTCGGGCGAGTTCACGATTCGCCTCGCGCCGGGACAGGACGTGCAGACGATCGGCGCCGCCGCCGAGCAGCTCGTGCGCGACGCCGCGCCCGCCGGTTCGGATGTCGACGTGCAGTGGAAGGGGACGCCCGCGTCGCTCTTCCTGCCGGACACGCCCGCGATCAAGCTCGGGCTCGACGCGTTCGAGCACGTGCTCGGCGTCCGGCCGCTCCTCGTCCGCTCCGGCGGCACGCTGCCGATCATGCCCGCGCTCGCCGACAAGGGCATCGCGACGATCCTCACCGGTTTCGGACTGCCGGAGTCGAACGTCCACTCGCCGAACGAGCGCTTCCTCGCGCGCTACTTCGAGCAGGGCGTCGACACCGCGGCAGAGCTCTACACGCGCCTGGGCGAGCTACCGCACCGCTAGTGCGCGTGCACGTGACCATGGTCGTGGTCACAGTGCAGGTGCGAGTGGCCGAACTCGCGCATCGCGTCGATGATCGGGAGCAGCGCCTCGCCCTTCTCTGTCAGCTCGTACTCGACGCGGGGCGGAGACTCCGGATAGCTGTGCCGCTCGACGATCCCTTCGTGCTCGAGCGCGCGTAGCCGCTCGGCGAGGGTGCGCGGGCTGATCCCGCAGCAGGAGCGCTCGAGCTGCGAGAAGCGGCGCGGCCCCTCCGAGAGGTCGTGCACGAGGAGCGCCGTCCACTTCGCGCCGATGATTTCGGCCGAGGCCGCCACCGCGCAGGTGGCCGACTCGTGGACCGGGTTCATGGTGCGGGGAGCCATGTCCCAGATTGTACGTACGTCCGTCAGACGTGGAAGGGCGCCGGGCAGGCGTCGATCTTCGGGATCGAGAACCGCGCGATCGTGCCGAAGCCCAGGGCAGGCTTGCACGCCTGGGCGACGCCGGCGTCGCAGGCCACGGAGAGGAAGATGAAGGCGTCCTCCAGCGAGAAGCCGTGCTCGTCGACCAGCATCCGGGCGGCCTCCTCGCTCACGAGCTGGAGGGCGTCCGCGAGGTCGTCGGCCGTCGCGTGGGGGAGCCAGCGGTCGGCGAGCTCGGTCACGGGCCAGGTCGACTGCTTCCCCTTGAGGACGTCGAAGCGGATGTCGACCTCCCCGGCGATCTCGACGCCGGTGAAGCAGATCTCGCCGTCGCCCATCGAGGCGTGCATGTCGCCGACGGCGAACATGCCGCCCGGCTGCCGGACGGGGAAGAAGATCTTCGCGCCCTTGCCGTGGAGGTGATCGTCGAGGTTCCCGCCGTGCCGGCCGGCGAGCCCGTTCGAGATCGTCTGGCCGTCGGTCGCGACGCCGACGACGCCGACCATCGGCCGCGCCGGGAACGAGATGCGGTCGTTCTGCCGGATCATCCCGTCCTTCACCTCGAACAGGCGCGTGAGCGGCGCCTGCACTTCGTCGATCAGCTGTCCGAAGCCGGGGATGAGCGTCGCGACGCCCCACTCGATCGGGCGCACGTCGAGGATCTCCGCGACGAGCGAGTCGCCCGGCTCCGCGCCCTTCACCGCGACCGGACCGGTCGCGCTGTTGATCCGCGACATGTCGATCGACGTGACGAGGTCGTCCTCGCTGCGGATCTGCCCCGTGAAGCAGTCGTTTGTCTCGAACGTGACCACGTCGCCGGGCTCGACCTCCAGCACGGGCTGGAGGCCGGGCCCGAACGACCAGATCACCTGGTCACGCGACAGGAAATGTTGCTGCGGCATCTGCTGGTGAGAGTGTCTCATCCTCGACGTAGACCCGCTCCATGTCGCGTAGCCGCTCCGGCTTGGTGATCGACAGCCAGATCGTGAGCACGATCCCGGCGACGATCCAGCCGATCGCGATCCAGTTCGCGTACTTGATCGGGTAGGTCGGGACGAACTTGTAGTACTGGTAGTAGAGCGGGAAGAAGAAGAGCACGATCCCGCCGACCGGCATCACGAGGTGCAGCAGCGGGTTGAACTCCGCACGCCGCTTCACCCAGTACTCCCAGATCGCGCCGGCGCAGATCAGCATGTACACGACGACGACGATGATCACCGCGAGCGTGGCGATCAGCGAGAAGCCGATCAGCGGTCCCCACTTCCAGCCGAGCAGCAGCGAGAGGATGAACGCGAACGCGCTCATGCCGACGATCGCCGTCGACGGTGTCCGGAACTTCGGATGCACGTGGCCGAGCGGCCGGGGTGCGAGCCCGTTGCGGGCGAGGGCATAGAAGACGCGGGTCGCCGCATTCACGGCTGCGTTGGAGTTCGCCGCGATCGAGTTGCAGATCGCGAGGAAGACGATGATCCAGCCGGTGCTCCAGAACACCTTGCCGAGGTTCCGCCACGGGTCTGCACCGGTCGCCTGCGTCACGAAGCTGTTGAAGCCGGCCCCGAACACCCACGCGTAGGAGCAGAGGATGTAGAAGACGCCGATCGCGAGTGCCGAGCCGACGACCGCGAGCGGCACTGTTCGTCTCGGGTGCTTCGCTTCTTCTCCGAGTGGCGCGGCCGCCTCGAAGCCGATGAACGCGAGGATTGCGAAGACCATGCCGCGGAAGACGCCGCTCCAGCCGCCGAGCGCGTTGTGCGGCTCGAACGGCTGCATGTTCAGCTTGCCCGTGTTCGAGAACAGCATCCAGAGCGCGAGCGCGCCGAACACGCCGATCTCGAATGCGCCGAGGATCACGCCGGCGGTGGTCGACAGGCGGATGTCGCGGTAGGTGAGCAGGAACACGATCACCGTCATCAGCGCCGCCCAGATCCACCACTGGCCGGAGTAGTGCCAGCCGACCTCGCTGCCCATCACCTCGTGCATCGCCCAGCCGAACTCGAGGTACAGGAACGGCGCCACGAGCGGCTCGAACAGGATGAAGAGCCAGGCCACGAAGAACCCCGCCCACGGGCCGAGCGATCGGGCGGCGTACGTGTACATCCCGCCCGCCGACGGGTACTGCTTCGCGAGCTGCCCGATCGCCGTTGCGGCGCAGAGGCACGCGATCAGCGCGAGCAGGACGGAGAGCGCGAGCGCCTGCCGCGAGAACGGCACGGAGATGTAGATCGAGTACGCGACCGCCGCGCCGGGCGCCATGTGCGTGATCGACTGGAACAGCACTTGCGGGAGCCCGATCGAGTGCTCCCGTAGATGCTCGAAGCCGCCGCGTTCGGGTGCTGCGGTGCCTGCCGCCATCTCGCCTCCTTACGGTGCGGTACCGGATAGGCGATTTGATCAAATACCAGGTGGTGGTTGCAACTAGTAGCGCCAGGGCGGCGGGTTGTGCACCCAGCGGCCGGCGACCATCGTCGCGACGACCCGCACCTCGGGCAGCTCGGCCGGGTCGAGCGCGAACGGGTCGCGGTCGAGGACGACGAGGTCGGCGAGCCGGCCGGGAACGAGGGTGCCGCGGACGCGCTCGTCGCGCGAGAGCCACGACGGGGCGACGCAGGTCGCGTGCAGCGCCTGGTCGAGGGACAGCGCCTGCTCGGGCCGCCAGGCAGGGCGGTCGTCGCGGGTGCGGAGGACGGCGGCCACGACGCCGGCCCACGGGTCGAGCTCCTCGATCGGGGCGTCCGACCCGTTCGCGACGAGGGCGCCGGAGTCGAGCAGCGAGTGGAACGCGTACGTGCCGTCGAGCCGGTCGCCCCAGAAACGCTCGGCGAGATCGCGGTCCGACGGCGCGTGCGTGAACTGCGCGGACACGGCGACGCCGAGCTCGGCGAACCGGGGGATGTCGGCGGGGTCGAGGCACTGCGCGTGCTCGATCCGCTGGCGCAGGCCGCGCGGCCGCCACGTCTCGCGCGTCCGCTCGAACGCATCGAGCGCCTCGCGGTTGGCGCGGTCGCCGATCGCGTGCACCGCGACGGGCCAGCCGAGCTCCGCCGCGGTGCGCACGATCTCCGCGAGCTCGTCGCCGCTCGTGATCTGCACGCCGCTGCCGTCGAGCATCCACGCCGTCTGCGAGCCGAGCGTTCCGTCCATGAAGACCTTGAGGTAGCCGACGCGCAGCATCGAGGAGCCGAGCCCGCTGTGCAGCGACAGGTCGCGCAGCGCCGGCAGCGTCTCGTGCGGCACCGACTGCCACACGCGCAGCGTCAGCCCGCCCTGCTCGTCGAGGTGCTGCCAGAGGCCGGCGGCGCCGAGCCGGCCGTCCTTGTCGTGCACGCACGTCACGCCGCGCGTGTGCGCGAGCTTGACGCCGGCGCGCATGGCGTCGACGTACTCGTCGTCGGGGACGCCGAGGTGGAGCCGCTCGAACCGCCACGCTGCCTCTTCGCGCAGCACGCCGGTCGGCTCGCCGCTTCCGTCGCGCTCGACGACACCGCCCTCGACGTCGAGGTCGCCGCCCGCGCGTGCAAGCGCGGCAGAGTTGAGCCAGAGCGAGTGGTGGTCCTTGGCGATCAACGCGGCAGGGCGTGACCCTGTGACGGCGTCGAGATCTCCCTTCGTCGGTTCGCGGCGATCCGTCCAGTCGCCGCTCCGCCAGCCGTAGCCACGCACCACCTCGCCCTTTGCGTCGCTGGCGCGGATGCGGGCGAGCGCCTCGTCGAGGGACGCGCAGCCGTCGAGCGAGATCTGGTGCTGCGCGAGCGCCCACGTCGGGAAGTGGACGTGCGAGTCGGTGAACCCGGGCAGGACGCAACGGCCGTCGAGGTCGACGGTCTCCGGGCTCGCGAGCGCCGTCTCGTGGACGCCGACTCCGCCGGCGATCCGGTCGCCCGCGACCGCGAGCGCGCGCGAGAGCGGCAGCGCAGGGTCGAGCGTGCGAATGACGCCGTTTCGGAGGATCATGCGCTCGAGCCTACTCACGCACCGGCCTGACCTACAATCGAGTCGTGGCCTGGGACGAGCTGACCGGCGAGCAGCGTGAGCTCCGTGAGCTCGTGCGGACGGTCGCGCGGGAGCGGATTGCGCCGCGGGCTGCGGAGATCGACGCGTCGCACGAGTTTCCGTGGGATGTCGTGGAGCTGTACCGCGAGAACGACGTCTTCGGGTTGTTCTTCGACGAGGAGCACGGCGGGCTGGGCTCGGGGACATTGCTTGCGTTGATCGCGATCGAGGAAGTGTCGAAGGTCTGCGCGACGAGCGGTTTGATCCTCGCCGTGCAGGAGCTCGGCGCGCTCGGCTTGAAGCTCGCCGGTACCGCGGAGCAGAAGAAGCGGTACCTGCCGCGTCTCGCGAGCGGGGAGTGGTTGTGCGCGTACGCGTTGACGGAGGCCGGCTCGGGCTCCGATTCGGCGGCGATGCGGTCGACGGCGCGGCGCGACGGCGACGAGTACGTGTTGAACGGGACGAAGCGGTTCATCACGAACGCGGGGGTCGCGAATCTGTACACGGTGTTCGCGAAGACGGATCCGGCCGGCGGTCATGCGGGGATCTCGGCGTTCCTCGTCGAGTCGGACAGTCCGGGGTTCGAGGTGACGCGGCTCGAGCCGAAGATGGGGATCAGCGGCTCGACGACGGGCGAGCTGGCGTTCGAGGACGTTCGCATCCCGGCCGGGAACCTGCTCGGTGCGGAGGGGGAGGGGTTCAAGCTCGCGATGCGGATCCTCGACCGGTCGCGCCCCGGCGTCGCGGCGCAGGCACTCGGGATCGCGCAGGGCGCGACCGACTATGCGCTCGAGTACGCGAAGACGCGCGAGACGATGGGCAAGCCGATCGCGCAGCACCAGTTGATCCAGGCGAAGCTCGCCGACATGGAGACCGAGACCGAGGCCGCGCGCGGGCTGCTCTATCGGTTCGGTCGCATGGTCGACGCGGGAGCCGACGATGCGGAGCTGACGAAGGCGTCCGCGATGGCGAAGCTGAAGTGCGGCGATGTTGCGATGGCGGTCGCGACCGACGCGGTGCAGATCCTCGGCGGCTACGGGTACATCAAGGAGTACCCGGCCGAGCGCTTCATGCGCGATGCGAAGATCACGCAGATCTACGAAGGCACCCAGGAAGTGCAGCGACTCGTGATCGCCCGCGAGATGCTGAAGGAAGCGCGCGCCTTCCTTCTCGCCGGCGTTGCGTAGGGACGCGGCCCTACCGGACACGTCTCGTGACTGCCACCGGACGTGGCCCGGGCGGACGCGGTTCCGTCGGCGATGCCGCATCCTTGCGTCGCACCCGTGGCCGCCGCAGCCACGTCCGGTGGCTGCCACCGGTCGTGGCTCTTCGGGCCGGCGCTCGTCGTCGACCTCGTCGACCTTCTCCTCCGCCTGCCCGCCAAGTGAGACGACATCGCCTGCGTGAAGAGCACGACGGCGGTTTCGGGCGGCTACGAGCTGCTAGTCTTTGAGTACGCAAGTATCTCTTTCTGGAGGAACCATTGAAGCTCGAAGGCATCCACCACGTGACCTGCATCACCGGCGACGCCCCGGCGAACGTCGACTACTACACCGGCACGCTCGGGCTGCGGCTCGTGAAGAAATCGGTCAACCAGGACGACCCGACCGTCTACCACCTCTTCTACGCGGACGAGAAGGGCTCTGCCGGCTCGGACATCACCTTCTTCGAGTACCCGGGCGCCGCACCCGGCCGGGCGGGCGCCGGGATGGTGCACACGGTCGTCTGGCGGGTCGGCTCGGCCGAGGCGCTCGACTTCTGGGCCGCACGGCTCGGGGTCGAGCGGCAGGGAGACATCGTCCGCTTCGCCGACCCCGAAGGCATGCAGCACGAGCTCGTCGTCGCGCAGGTGCCCGACGAGCCGCTGATCGCCGACCACCCCGAGATCCCGCGCGAGCTCGCCTTGCAGGGCTTCGAAGGCGTGCGCGCGTACGCGCGCAACCCGAAGCTGCACACGGAGCCGTTCCTCGAGGCGCTCGGTTTCGAGCGGACGGAGCAGCACGCGTGGGAGACGCGCGGCGAGCTGCGCGGCGGCTGGATCGGCTACGAGGCGGCTCCGGACGAGCCGGGCATTCCCGGCGGCGGCACGGTCCATCACGTCGCCTGGTCGTCCACGATGGACGAGCACGAGGCCTGGCAGCGCCGCGTCGCCGAGACCGGCGGGCGGCCGACACCGGTGATCGACCGCTTCTGGTTCCGCTCGGTCTACTTCCGCGAGCCGAGCGGCGTGCTCTTCGAGATCGCGACGCTCGGGCCCGGGTTCGCGACCGACGAGGATCCCGCCCATCTCGGCGAGACGCTCATCCTGCCGCCGGACTTCGAGCATCTCCGTGCGCAGGTCGAGCCGGTGCTGACGCCGCTGCCGAACCCGCGGGAGAACTGGGCGCGCGCGTGACGCTCCGCGCCCTCGAACGGCCGGCCGCGGGCGAGGCGGCCGGCGCGCTCGTCCTCATCCACGGTCGCGGCGCCGACGAGCACGATCTCCTCCCGCTCCTCGACGTGCTCGATCCGGAGCGGCGCTTCACGGGCTACACGCCGCGCGGGCCGCTCGCGCTGCCGCCCGGCGGCGCCCACTGGTACGTCGTTCCCCGCGTCGGCTTCCCGGACCCGGCGACGTTCCACGAGAGCTACGCGGCGCTCGGCGCCTGGATCGACGCCCTCCCGCACGAGCAGGTCGTCATCGGCGGCTTCTCCCAGGGCGCGGTGATGAGCCACGCGGTTGCGCTCGGCCGCGGTAGGCCGCGGCCCGCCGCGCTCATCGCGCTCAGCGGCTTCATCCCGGAGGTCGAGGGCTGGGAGCCGGACCTCGAGCCGCCGTTCCCGCCGATCGTGATCGCGCACGGCACGTACGACCCGGTGATCCCCGTCGAGTTCGGCCGCCGGGCGCGCGACACGCTCGTGCAGGCGGGAGCCGAACCGCACTATCTCGAGTCGCCGGTGCAGCACTCGATCGACCCCGCGATCGTTCCCGAGTTGCAAGTCCTGCTCGCATCGCTTTAGGCTCCGTCTCTGACCGGGTCAACCGAGGAGGAGCAATGCGCAAGACCGTTCTGCTCTCCCTGCTGACGCTGGTCGCGGTATCCCTTGCCGCGGCCGGAACAGCCGGGGCGAGCCGCCACGTCGCAACCGGGACGTCGTTCAAGTACTGCGACAACCCGACCTTCCCGCCGATGGAGAACACGACGAAGTCCGGCAAGCCCGTCGGCTTCGACATCGACTTCGCCGCCGCGCTCGGCAAGCAGTTGGGCGGCACTGCGAAATACGTGTTCTCGTCGTTCTCCGGGCTGCTGCCGGCGCTCGGCGCCAAGCGCTGCGACGTCGTGATCAGCGGCATCTTCATCACGCCGGACCGCACGAAGCAGTTCCCGGCGGTCGCATACATGCACTCGCACCGCGCGCTGATCGTCGCCGGAGGCAATCCGAAGAAGATCACCTCGCCGGCGAAGCTCGCTGGGATGAGCGTGGCCGTGCAGGCAGGTACGAAGTACGAGCAGTACCTGAAGAGCCTGCAGGGCAAGACGAAGTTCACGCTGAACAGCTATCCGGGAGACACCGACGCGATCGGCCAGATCCTCATCGGCCGCGCGGACGCAGTCCTGAGCCAGGACACGTCGGCGGCGTTCGCGATGAGCCAGCACCCGGGCAAGGTCGCGATCGGCTATCTCTTCCCGCAGACGGACGCGTTTGGCGTCTATTACCGCAAGGGCGAGGCGATCGGCGGGCAGATCGCCGCCGCCATCAAGGCCCTGAAGGCGAACGGCACCCTCGCGAAGCTCGCGGTGAAGTACCACATTCCCGTGGGCGACGTGAAGTAGAGGCGAGGCGAGCGGATGCTCGCGAGCTTCAGCCTGCATCTGTTCTGGGACGCGCTCTCCTCCAGGCCATTCTGGAGGGGAGCGCTGCTCGCGATCGAGATCACGGTCGTCTCCTTCGTCGTCTCGATCGTCATCGGTTTCTTCCTCGCGCTCGGGCGGAGCAGCCGTTCGCGCGCGGTGCGCGGCGGCGTCTTCCTCTATACGTGGATCTTCCGTGCGACGCCGACGCTGTTGCAGTTGTTGTTCATCTGGGACGCGTTGCCGCAGATCTGGCCCACCTTTCGGCACAGCTGGTTCACGCCGTTTCTCGCTGCCGCGATCGCGCTCTCGCTCAACGAGGCCGCGTACATGGCAGAGATCATCCGCTCGGGCCTCCTCTCGGTCGATCCGGGGCAGGAGCTCGCGGGCAGGGCGCTCGGGATGCCGCGTCGGCGCATCCTCCGACGGATCATCGTCCCGCAGGCGGTGCGCATCGTCATCCCGCCGATGGGAAACGAGTTCATCACGCTGTTGAAGCTCACGAGCCTGGCGTCGGTCATCTCCGTCACCGAGCTGCTGACGGCGGCGCAGGACTACTACTCGACGACCTTCTCGTATACGGAAGCGTTCGCCGCGGCCGCGCTCTATTACCTCGTGATCGTGTCGGTGCTCATGCTCGTGCAGAGCCGGATCGAGAGGCGCTTCACGTTCACGTCTCGCACCCGGAAGCGAACCGCCGCCGCACCCGCCGTCCCCGCGATCTCGCATGATGCGCGATGAGCGTTCTGCGCGCCTACGACGTGACGAAATGGTACGGCGATCTCGAAGTGCTGCGCGGCGTCACCTTCGAGGTCGAGCCGGGGCAGGTGAAGGTCATCATCGGGCCGTCGGGCTCCGGCAAGTCGACGCTTCTGCGCTGCCTCGCGCTGCTCGAGGAGCCCGACCGGGGCGAGGTGTCGCTCGAAGGCCGGCGACCGCAGCCGGGCGAGGTCGGCATGGTCTTCCAGCGTTTCAATCTCTTCCAGAACATGACGGCGCTCCAGAACGTCATGTGCGGGCTCGTCGAGGTGCGCCGCCTCTCGAAGAAGGACGCGCGCGAGCAGGCGATAGAGTTCCTCACCCGGGTCGGGCTGGCCGACCGCGCGTCGCAGTATCCGGATGAGCTCTCCGGCGGCCAGCAGCAACGCGTCGCGATCGCGCGCGCGCTCGTGATGCGCCCGAAGGCGATGCTCTTCGACGAGCCGACGTCTGCACTCGACGTTGAGCTCGTGCGCGAGGTGCTCGACGTGATGGAGTCGCTCGCGCGCGAGGGCATGACGATGGTGGTCGTCTCGCACGAGCTTCGCTTCGCGCACCACGTAGCGAGCTCGGTCTTGATGATGGACGAAGGTCGCATCGTCGAGGAAGCGCCGCCTGACGAGTTCTTCGCGTCTCCGAAAGAGGAGCGGACGAAGCGCTTCCTCTCGCTCGTCGAGTGAAGCTGCTGCTCCTCGACGAGCGGTACCCCGCGGACGCGCTCGCCGGCTTCGACGTCGTGCGCGTGCCGGACGGCGACGTCGCGGTCGTGCTGACGATGCCCGAGCACGCAGTGGGCGAAGAGTTGATGGCGCGGTTGCCGGCGCTGCGCGTCGTCGGCACGGCGACAGTCGGCTTCGACCACGTCGATCTCGCCGCGGCCGAGCGTCGCGGTGTCGCCGTCGTGAGCGTGCCCGACTATTGCACCGAGGAGGTCGCGGATCACACGCTCGCGCTCCTCTACGCGCTGTTGCGCGGCGTCGTCGCACTCGACCGCCAGGTGTCGCGCGGCGAATGGAACGCCAAGGGCGCGGGCCCGCTGCGCACGGTCGCGGGCTTGCGGGTCGGGATCGTCGGGCTCGGCCGGATCGGCGGCGCCGTCGCCACCCGCCTGCTGGCGCTCGGCGCGGACGTGTGGGCGCACGACGTGGTGCCTGTCGCTCGGGACGGCGTGCGGCTCGTCGATCTCGACGAGTTGCTCGCGGAGTGCGATGCCGTGACGCTCCACGTGCCGCTGACGGGCGAGACCCGAGGCCTCATCGGGCGGGCGCAGATCGCAGCGATGCGCCCCGGCGCGCTGCTCGTGAACACGGCGCGCGGTGCGGTTGTCGACATCGGCGCCGTGCTCGAGGCGCTCCGGCGAGGCCAGATCGGCGGCGCGGCGCTCGACGTGCTTCCACAGGAACCTCCGCCGATGGCTCCGCTCGCGCCGAACCTCATCGTGACGCCGCACGCGGCGTACTACAGCGAGGCGTCGGAGGCGCGGTCGTACAGGCTCTGCATCGCGCGCGTACGGGAGATCCTGTAGCGCTACCGGCCGGGATGCGGCACCGACGAGGTATCCACGACCTCGAAGTCGGAGCCCGTGATCCCGCCGAGTGAGTGCAGCGCGTCGTTCGACCAGCGCGGATCGGGAGCGCCGCTGATGTACCAGTTCGACCCGTTGTCGGCGAGGATCATCCCGTACGTCTTCAGCGCCTGCAGCACGATGCGCGCCTGCTTCGGATAGCGCGAGATGTCGACGCCGGCCTTGAGGCGTACACGCGTGCCCATCGGCGGGAGCGATGGGTCGTCGGAGCTCGATGCGTCGTGCCTGGCCGGGTAGACGTACGCGCGCCGCGTGCGCGCCACGGTGAACCGAAGCGCGTGGTCGATCGTGCCGCGCGCGACCTCGTCGTAGCGCGCGAGCCCAGGGAAGATCGGCAGGCCCGCCGCGTCCGCCGATGTCCAGCCTGCAGGGCGCACGGCGTTCGAGCGCAGGTTCCAGGTCGCACCCGACCCTGCCGTCCAGCCGTGGCTTCCCGGGCGGAGCGCGTACAGCTCGTACAGCCGGCACGCGTCCTTGTCGAGAAGCAGCGCGTGCCGGTCGCCGGTCGACGCTCGCCCACCCTCGATGTGCACGGTCCTCGGGATCGGGTACGCCACCCGGTCCGACTCGGACGCGTAGTCGAAGCTCACGTGCGAGCGAGGCGTGCGCCTCGTCACGACGTCGAACGGGATGCCGATCGGCTCGCCCCCGTAGAGCCCGGAGCCGAAGTCGGGATGGAGCCCGGTCGCGGCGCCCATCGACGCGATCAGCTGTGCCGAATCCGTGGCGACGGGCAGCCGGTCGACGCGCTCGTTCCACGCATTGTTCGCCGGGAAGATCGGGCAGCGCGGCGCGGCAGGTAGGCGGAGCGCCTGCGCCGGCGACGCGGCGAGCAGAAGCGTGGCCAGGGCGGCGACGGCGTGCGGCAGTCTCGTCATCTGTCCTGCGACACGCCCGGCAAGGTCACCGTGACGCGAGTGCCGACGCCTTCTTCGCTCTCGAGCCCGATCGTCCCGCCGTGCTGCTCGACGAGCGCGTCCGAGATCGCGAGACCGAGCCCCGTGCCCGGGATCGCGAGCCGCGTGGCCGTGCTCGCGCGGAAGAAGCGCGAGAACACCTGCATCTGTTCGTTCGCCGGGATTCCGATGCCGGTGTCCGCGACGACGAGTCGCACGTCGTCGCCCGCGCGATCGATCGTGACGGTGACCGTGCCGCCGGCGGCGGTGAACTTCACCGCGTTCGAGACGAGGTTGCCCGCGACCTGAGCGAGCCGGCGCTCGTCGCCGGCAACGACCGCTGAGCCGTTGGACTCGAGCTCGAGCGAGACGTTCTTCTCCTCCGCGGCCGGCCTGCTCTCGTCGATGCAGCGCGACACGACCGTCGCGAGATCTACGCGGTTGGACGCGAGCTCGACGCGGTGCGCCTCGATCTGCGCGATGAGCAGCAGGTCCTCGACCAGACCGTGCAGCCGGTCGGTGCTCCGGCGGATCACGTCGAGATAGCTGCGCCCTGTCTCGCCGATCCGGTGCTCCTCGTCCTCCAGCATCTCGAGGAAGCCGGAGATCGAGGTCAACGGCGTGCGCAACTCGTGGGAGATCGTGGCGACGAACGCGTCGCGCATCCGGTCGAGCTCGCGGTCGGCGGTCACCTCGCGCAGCGTCCACACCCGCCCGACGAGGCGGCCTCGCGGATCGAGGACCGGCGCGGTGAAGCCGCGGAAGCAGCGGCCGGTGCCGGCGAGCTCGAATTCGTCGCTCGTCTCGGCGTGGACGGAATCCGCGAGCTCCTGCATGCGCGCGCGGTACCGCTCCGGCTCGGCGAGCCGGTCGGAGATCGCGAGCAGCCGTGCCGGGACGGTGCCCTGCGCCGGCATCCCGAGCTCGGCGCTCAGCCGGCGCAGCGGGGCATTCGAGATGAGGAGGTTGCCGGCGTCGTCGGTCAGGCAGATCCCGTCGAGCGTCGAGTCGATGAGCGCGGACTGGAGTGCCGCGACGTTCCGCTGCGCTTCTTCGCTCCGGCGCAACCGCCGTCCGGCGAGTGCGGAGCCGACCCCGAGCACGAAGAACGCCGCGAAGCGGACGAGGAGCGAGCCGTTCATCGCCGCCCCGCCCTGCGCGTGCGTCGCTACGGCCCAGAGTGCCGTCGCGGCGACCGTTGCGACCGCGCCGCCGGCAATGCCCGAGTCGAAGCCGATGAGCCCGACCCAGGGCGCGAAGGCGATCGCACCGAGGGTCGAGAGCGCGCCGAAGCCGATGATGACGCCGGAGGTCGCGGCGAGCCCGACCGCCGCGAGGACCGTGATGATCGTGGGTTGGCGGGCGAGGGAGAACGACGTCACGGCGGCGGGCGCATCGTAGACGCCTTTACGACATGGTACGAGTCGCCGTCGTCACGGGCGAGTGGCGACGACGGTGCACTTCTTGATGTTCGGGACGGTCGTCGCGGCCGACACGACGCAGAGGTCGCCGCCTTTGTTCAGGCCGTTGAAGCTGTCGGCTCCGGCGCCGCCGACCATGCAGTCCAGGCCGAAGCTGTTGTCGGTGAGCGTGTCGACGCCGCTCGACCCGAGCACGAGCTGGCCGGCGGCGGTGGACGTGATCGTCCCCGCTCCGGCGACGATGCTCGTGACGGTGATCCCGCCGCTCAGGCACTCGGCCGGCTCGAGCTGCGAGGGCGCGATCGCCTGCGTGAACTGGCCGATGTTCGTCGCGGGAACGGCGTTGCTCGCCGTGAACGCCTGCGTCGTGACGAAGCCGAACCCGGCCGCGGCGACGAGGAGCAGCCAGAAGAGGCCGGTCCGTCTCCGCGTTCTGTCTCTCCGGCTTCGCATCGTCGTCCTACTGCGTCGCCACGACGGTGAGGTTGTTCGCGCTGGTGGCGGGAACCGCGGGCGAGGTCGTCGCGCACGTGACGCTGCCCGCGCTGTTCGTGCAGGCGTACCAGGAGCCCGCGTTGTAGAGGCGCGCCTTCACGACGCGGGCGCTCGACGGGCTGATCGTGAATGCGACCTGGGCGACGTCCTGAGGGTTGTTGACGTCGAGCGTGTAGCCGATCCCCGTGATCGAGTACGCGCTCGTCGCCTGCGAGCCCTGGCCCACGAGGCCGGTCGGGACGGTGTTCGCGGCCGTCGCGACCCGGCCGAGGAGCGCGCCCGCGAGTACCGCGAGCACGACGAGGGCGAGCGTGAGCGGGCGCGGCCGCACCGGTTACGCCCTTCGAGCGAGGCGCAGCGCGCCGGTTTCGGCGTCGCCCGGCTCGGGCGGATGCTCGGCGCCGACGCCGTGCTCGTACGTGTACCGGACGCCGCCGTCCTCGACGAAATAGGTGTGCAGGCCCGCGTGCTCGACGCGCATGATCATCCGTCCCGCTTGATCGGCGATCCGGGCGAGCCCGTCGATCGAGCTCGTCCTGACGACGTTGGCGGGCTGCTCGAGGGGCAGGCCCTCGACCGGAACGATCAGATCGCCGTAGCGGCGCGCGATCCGCGTCTGCTCGTCGGCGGGCCGCGAGCGGAGGCCGACCAGGGTGCCGACGAGCAGTAGGAGCAGCGCCGCGGCGCCTCCGAAGAGGGAGATGCGCCGGGCGAGCGGCACGGAGAGCTTCAGCTTGAGCAGCGCGAGGCGGTTCGCGACCGTCACCGTGCCCGAGCCCGAGGCGGTTTGCGTGAGCGTGGAGGCGGCGCCCGGGCCCGCGGTGCCGCCGGGCTGGAGCTGGAGCTGGTTCGGGTCGAGCATGAGCGGGAGCTGCGGCGCGAAGGCGTCCGTGACGCTCGAGCCGGCGATGACGCCGTGCATCTTCACCTTGGGCAGGAGCGTCAGGGTGTAGGTGCCGCCGTTCACGTTGCTGAGCGCGTCGACGCGCTGGAGCAGGCGCGAGAGCGACGGGAAGTCGATGCTGCCGGTCGCGGTCGCGTGATCGCCGCTGAACCCGGCCGGCGCCGCCAGGTGGAAGGTGCGCTTCCAGCCGTTCGAGCCGGCGACGCTCGCGTCGAGCGCGATCGTCCCGCCGACGCCGTGCGCCGCGGTCGAGCTCAGGGTGTACGCAAAGTGGAAGCTGGCGCTGTGGACGAGGCGCAGGAAGATCGGCTGGCCCGTCGTGACCGTCGTGCTGCCGTAGACGCGCGCGCCGGCCGGCGCCTGCGCGTCGTAGCTGAAGCGACCGGTCTGGGTGTAGAGCCCGGGAGCGACGGCCTGCGTCGTGAGCGGCCGGGTGTAGCTGAGCGCGGCGAGACCTGCGAAGGCGAGCAGCAGTGCCGCGGCGCCGACCGGGAGCGCGCCGGGCGAGAGTCGCGGCCCGGAGGGCGCAGCCGGGGGCCGCGTGGCCGTGCGCGCCTGTCCGTGCCGGCGCATCCGGCTGCCGCCGACCCCTGCGCCGAGCAGCAGGGCGACGAGCGCACCGAGGCCGACGACGAGGAAGAGATGCGTTCCGCGCAGCCAGACGAGGTAGCGACCGACGCCGGGCACGTGCAGCCACTCGGCGCCGATGAGCTGGCTGCTCGTGGGCTGGTAGGAGTCGACGAAGTTGTTGTTGTCGCCCTTGAAGAAGTAGCGGCCGCCCTGGATGCGGATGATCCGGTGCAGTACCGCGTGATTGCCGAGCGACGCGTTCCGGTACGCGACGATCTCGCCGACGTGGTAGCTGCTCGCGGCCCGCACGACGACGAGGTCGCCGGCGTGGTAGTTCGGCTGCATGCTCGTCCCGTAGATCTGGACATATGCGTTCGATCCGCCGAGCTGCGTGGGGGCGAGGAAGAACCACCCTGCCCCCAGCAGCACGAGGGAAACGAGCGCAGTGACCAGCTGTCCCACCCGGAACGTCATCGCGGTCTACTGACCGGCCACGACGTTGAGGGAATCCGCCGCGCCCGCGGTGGCCTGCGGAGACGTGGTGGCGCACGTGACGGCGCCGCTCGAGTTCGAGCAGCTGTACCAGGAGCCGCCGGACGCGAGCTGGATCTCGACCGTGCTCGCCGTGGCGGG
>DATKQO010000119.1:0-4724 GCA_035532715.1 Gaiellaceae bacterium
CCCGCGACGATCTCCTTGTCGGTGTTGAAGCCCGCGATCCGCCCGCCGGCGAAGACGAGCGTGTTCACCGCATCCCCGTCCGCCTCGTCACAGAGCTGCGCGGCGGCACGCTTGTGGGGGATCGTCACGTTCGCGCCCGCGAAGCCCGACGCGACGAGCCCGCGCACGGCGGTCTCGAGCCGGTCAGGCTCGACGTCGAGCGCGACGTACGCCCAGTCGAGCCCGCGCGCGGCGAACGCCGCGTTCTGCATCCTCGGCGACAGGGAGTGCGCCACGGGACGCCCGAGCAGCGCGACGAGCCGCGTCGATCCGCCGAGCATCAATAGCCGTACTTGCGCTCGTGGTTGACGAAGTCGTTGAAGCTTGCCGTGAAGTAGTGGTGCACCTTGTCCGGCTTGCGGACGAAGTAGAGATAGTCGACGTGAGCGGGATGTGCGGCCGCCTGGATCGACGCGAGGCCGGGGTTGGCGATCGGCGTCGGCGGGAGACCCGCGAACTTGCGCGTGTTGTACGGGTTGTTGCTCTGGAGCTCGGACTCGAGCAGCGACTGCGTGCCCGGGACGTTGAGCCCGTAGCGGATCGTCGCGTCGATGCCGAGCGGCATGCGGTCGTGCAGCCGGTTGTAGATGACGGCGGCGATCAGCGGCCGCTCGTCGGGTGCGAGCGCCTCCTTCTCCACCATCGAGGCGATGGTCAGCACGTCGTAGGGGGTGAGGTTCTTCGAGCGCGCGTAGCGCAGGTCGACGTGGCTCCAGTTCTGCGCAAAGGCCACGAGCTGCTGATGGACGAGCTGGGCCGAGGTCGTGGCCGCGAGGAAGTCGTACGTCGCCGGAAAGAGAAAGCCTTCGAGTGGGCGCTTCTTCGACCCGAAGCCGGCAAGCACGCGCGGGTGCGTCGCGGCGAGGTATGTCCGCTGCGAGAGCACGACGTGGCCGCGATGCTTGGCCTGCGCGATCTTCGCCACCACCTGCACGCGGTGCGCCATGTCGCGGCGCGTAAAGCCTTCGGGGAAGACGATGCGGAACGGCTTCGCGAGGACGACCGCCGTCGTCGCGGGCGCGCCCGCCCCCGACTTCCGCCGCGTGGCGATCCCGACGAGTGCGAAGACGACGACGAGCACGAGCAGCACACCGCCGACGGCGGCGAGCCGCCGCCGGACGATTCGCTCGCGCGGGATCTGCCGGGGCGGTGGCCCGGGCTTCGGCGGCATCACGCCGGGGCGCCGCTCGACCACGCGAGATATCCGGAGAGGAGATGCGCCGCCGCACGCGCGTCGAGCGAGGTGCCCGACGCGGTCTGCTGCGCGAGATCGGTCGTGAATCGTTCGTCGAAGAGCAGCACCGGCACGTCGACGAGCGCACGGAGCGCCTCGGCGAACCGCTCGGTCGCCCGCGCCTGCTCGCCGCGCTCGCCACGCAGCGTAAGCGGCAGGCCGACGACGACCTGCTCCGGCTCCTGCTCGCGGACGAGCCGTACGAGCTCCTCGAGCCCCGATTCGCTCGCGGCACGCTCGACGACGCAGAGCGGCCGCGCGATGATCCCCGTGGGATCGGAGACCGCGACGCCCGTGCGCGCGGAGCCGAAGTCGAGCGCCATCACCTTCACGCGAGCGCCGCCGCCACGGCCTGCTTCCCCGCCTCGAGCGCGTCGCGGACGCCCTTGGGATTCTTGCCGCCCGCCTCGGCGAGCGTCGGCTTGCCGCCCCCGCCGCCGCCGATGTGCTTCCCGAGCTCGCGCACGAGCCGCGACGCGTCGAGCCCTCGTGACACGAGCGACTCGTCGAAGTTGATCACGAGGAACGCGCGACCGTCGTCGCTCGACGCGACGATGGCGCCCGCCGCCTTCTCCTGCTGGCGCAGCCGGTCCGAGAGATCGCGCAGCGGCCCGCCCTTCAGAGACTTCGCCTCGACGAGCAGCACCGGGCCTTCCTTGCCGACGATCTCGAACTCCGCCGCCGCCTCTTCGCGCGGCTTGCGCGCGTCCTTGCGCACACGATCGAGCTCCTCGCGCAGGACGTCCGCCTCACGCGCCTGCTCGCGCAGGTACGCAAACGCCTCGCCCGCGGTGACCGCCTCGATGCGTCGCGCTCCCGCGCCGACGGAGCTCTCGTTCAGGATCGCGAACGGCCCGATCTCCGCGGTCGAGCGGACGTGCGTGCCGCCGCAGAGCTCGACCGACCAGCCGCCGATGTCGACGACGCGGACCACGTCGCCGTACTTCTCGCCGAACAGCATCATCGCGCCGAGCTTGCGCGCCTCCGCGATCGGCGTCTCGTACGTCCGCACCGGCAGGTTCTCGAAGATGCGCTCGTTGACGCGCCGCTCGACCTCGGTGCGCTCGTCCGGGGTGAGCGCCTGCGGGTGCGTGAAGTCGAAGCGGAGCTTGTCGGGACGCACGGCGGAGCCCGCCTGCTTGACATGTTCGCCGAGCACCTCGCGCAGGCATTGGTGCAGCACGTGCGTGCCCGTGTGGTTCGCCTGCGTCGGGAAGCGCGCGCTCCACGCGACGGCGGCCGTCACGCGGTCGCCGGCGGCGAAATCGGCGCCTTCGAAGAGCAGTACCTGGTCCTGTTCGAAGCGGTACGCCTCGCGCAGCGTGGCGCGCGCGCCGTCCTCCTTCTCGATCCAGCCCGTGTCGGTGACCTGGCCGCCGCCCGAGGGATAGAACGGCGATTCGCGCAGCTTCGCGAGGAAGAGCCCTTCTCCGAGCTCTTCGAGCGCGCCGATCTGGGTGAGCGCCTCGGTCTTCTCGTACCCGACGAAGTCGGTGCGGAAGCCGGCTGCGTTCGAGAACTCGGCTGCCCGCTGTGCGTTCCCGCCCGCGACCCCCGCACGCGAGATCTCGCGGTGCTCCGCCATCAGCCGCGTGTACTCCTCGTCGTTCACCTCGAGGCCACGCTCGCGCGCGAGCTCCTGCGTCAGCTCGATCGGGAAGCCGTACGTCGCCTGCAGCGTGAACGCGTCGTCGCCGGTGATCTTCCCCTGCGCCGCCGCCTCCTCGAAGATCTTCATGCCGCGCTCGAGCGTCTCGGCGAACCGCTCCTCCTCGGCGGAGAGCACCTGCTCGATCTCCGTGCGATGCTCGACGAGCTCGGGATATGCGTCGCCCATCTGCTCGATCACGACGCCCGCGAGGTCGCCGACGAACGGCGTCTCCATGCCGATGCGCAGACCGTGCTGCGCTGCGCGCCTGATGATCCGGCGCAAGACGTAGCCGCGGCCCTCGTTCGACGGCGTGACCCCGTCGCCGACGAGGAACGTCATGCCGCGCCCGTGGTCGGCAAGCACGCGGTGCGCTTTCGTCGCGTCGGTCGAGTCGCCGTACGCTGCACCGGACTTCTGCGCGATCCACGCCATGATCTTTTGGTAGCCGTCGGTGTCGTAGACCGACGGCACCTGCTGAACGATGCGGGCGGTGCGCTCGAGCCCGAGACCCGTGTCGATGTTCTGCTTCGGCAGCGGTGTCAGCGTCCCGTCGGAGCGCTGCTCGTATTCCATGAAGACGAGGTTCCAGAACTCGAGAAAGCGCTCGCAGCGAGAGCAGCCGGGCTTGCAGTCGGGCTCGCCGCAACCGGCCTCCTCGCCCCAGTCGTAGTAGATCTCGGAGTCGGGCCCGCACGGGCCCGGACCGCCGACCGACCAGAAGTTCTCGGAGGACGGCAGCGCCACGATGCGCTCGGGCGGCATGCCGATCTGCTGCCAGAGGTCGATCGCGACCTGGTCGGGCCCGAGCTTCAGCTCCGGGTCGCCGGCATGGACGCTGACCCAGATGCGCTCCCAGTCGAGCTTCAGCCGGTCGCGGATGAACTCCGTCGCGAACTCGATCGCGCCTTCCTTGAAGTACTGGCCAAACGAGAAGTTGCCGAGCATCTCGAAGAACGTCAGGTGATAGGTGTCGAGCCCGACCTCGTCGATGTCGGGCGTGCGGAAGCACTTCTGCGCGGTCGTCGTGAGCGGTGCGGGCGGCGTCTCACGGCCGAGGAAGAACGGCATCTGCGGCTGCATCCCGGCCGTCGTGAGCAGGGTCGAGCGATCGTCGGTACGCGGCACGAGTGATGCCGACGGGCAGCGCAGATGGCCCTTCTCCTCGAAGTAGGAAAGGAAGCCCTCGCGAATCTCGGCGGTGCTGCGCACGGCGGCCATTGTAGGTGCGGGCCGGGCGGGGGCCGGGCGGAGGACGGCAGGCGCGCACCGTATGCTCGCCCGATGTCGTCCGACCCGATCGCACCTCCGTCGCGCGCGCCGGAGCCGCGGACGCGATACCGGTACCGGCTGCGGCGGCTCATGCCGGTCGGCGTCGTCGTCGCCGCCGCCGGGCTCGTCGGAGCCTGGATCGGGTCGCACCAGCCGGCCGATCCGATCGGCCCGTTGGGACCGCGCCTCGCCGCTCACGTGGCGGCGGCGAACGCTCCCGCCCGTAACGCTGCGCCGGAGCGGCTGCTCGTGGGCGGCCCGCTCCTGACGCACACGTTCACGCCGCAGCTACTCGGCGCCGCGGAGATCCTCGTCGACGAGAACACCGGCCGCGTGCTCTGGGAGCGGAACGCGCACGAGCGGCGCCACGTCGCCTCGACGACGAAGATCATGACTGCGCTGCTCGCTCTGAGGAAGCTGAAGCCGCACGACGTCGTCACCGTCGACAGGTCGGTGCCGCGCGTGCCGCTCGTCCGCGAAGGGCTGCGCGCCGGCGAGCGGGTCGAGGCCTGGAAGCTCTTCTACGCCCTG
>DATKQO010000120.1:0-3158 GCA_035532715.1 Gaiellaceae bacterium
ATCCACGCCCCTTCCGACCCCACCGCGCCGCTGAAGCTCGTCGCGGCCGGCGACAGCGACCTCGCCGTCAGCTACGAGCAGGAGATCTTCCTCGCCGCCGCCAAGAAGCTCCCCGTCGTCGCCGTCGCGGCCGTCGTCGCGCAGCCGCTCAACTCGTTCATGGCCATCGACCCGCAGATCAAGACGCTGCGCGACCTGAAGGGAAAGACGATCGGGATCACCGGCGTGCCCTCCGACTACGCCACCCTCGACACCGCGCTCGGCTCGGTCGGCCTCACCCGCAGAGACGTCAAGGTTGTCGCCGTCGGCTACAACCTCCTCCCCGCGCTGCTCGCCCACCGCGTCGACGTCGTCCTCGGCGTCTACCGAAACGTCGAGGGCATCCAGCTGCAGCTACGCGGCCTCCACCCAACCATCATCCCCGTCGACCACGCGGGCGTTCCCAGCTACGACGAGCTCGTCCTCGTCGCCTCCAAGACGCGCCTGCACGACGACCCCGCGTACCGCTCGATCGTTAAGCGGTTCGTCGGCGCGTTTCTCGCCGGCAGCGCCGACGCACGAGCACACCCGCAACGAACGCTCGACATCCTCGAGAAAGTCACCGCCTCTCCGACGACGTTCCTCGCCCGCGCAACCCCGGCGACGCTGCGCCTGCTCGGCAGCGGCTGCCTCACCGTCCGCGCCTGGCAGCGCTTCGGCGCCTGGATGCACACGACCGGCCTGATCGCCAAGCCGATCCCCGCCGCCGCCGTCGTCGACCCTAGCTTCCTGCCGCAGCGCTGCCGCTAGGCCGAACCGCCAGCAGCACGCCGCGCTCGACCACGATGCGCGCCTCGCGCTGAGCGAACACGTTCGAGAGCCCGCGCGTCGACCCCGGCGCCAGCGACTCGCCACGCAACGGATAGACCAGCCCCTCGGTGACGACGCCGTCCGCCGACCCGCCCACCGCGAACAACGAGACCAACTCCCCCGGCTCGCCGACCAGCGTGCGCTCGCCGCGGATCACGTGCACCACCGCGCCGCCGATCCGCGCATCCACGCGGACACCCGCGAGCCAGTCGGCCGCGAGCAGCAGAAGACCGCCGAGCAGATGGTCGAGCCTCCCACCCGCCCCACCCACGACGAGAATCCGCTCCGGCTCGTACCGGAGCGCAGCACGCAACGCAAGCTCAAGGTCGGTCGCATCCTTCTCAACCGGGTGCCGCTCGACGCTCGCGACCCCAGCGAGCGCCTCCGCAGAGATCGAATCGAGATCGCCTACGACCAGATCAACCGTGAGGCCGAGTCCGACCGCAACGTCAGCCCCACCGTCGGCGGCGATCACGATCGCGCCGGACGGCACGACCATGTGCGGGACATCTAACCCTCCGGCAAGCACCACAACCGACGTCATCGCTACCGGATCCTATGAGCCCGGCCGCAGGCGCTCGGTGCTGCCCCGTTTCCCGGGCGACCGGTTCTCCGGGCGGTCGGACATCCGACCCGATGGCTACCGTAATGCCGACCTCATGGCTAGTAGTCGTCCGTCCTGGTGGCTAGCGAACGTCCGACCTGGTGGCTATCATGCTGCCAATGGCGACCGGCGCCTCCTACCATCGCCGCCTGATCGAGCCGCTGCTCAGTGAACTGACGCGAGAGCTGTCGGCGATCCTGATCGTCGGCCCCCGGGCGGTAGGCAAGACGACGACTGCCGAACGCACGGCGGAAACGCTCGTGCGGCTGAACGTTCCAGCCGAGGCCGCCGCCTTCGAAGCCGACGCAGACGCGGCGCTGCGCGGGCTCGCCGAGCCGGTGCTGCTCGACGAGTGGCAGGCCGTCCCTGGCGTACTCGGGGCGGTCGCGCGCAGCGTCGACGCCGACCCGCGAGCGGGTCGGTTCCTTCTCACCGGGTCGGTGCGGGCGGAAATCGACCACGCGCCCTGGCCGGGCACCGGCCGCCTGCAACGCCTGGTGATGCTTCCGATGACCGTGCGCGAGCAACATGACCTGCCGTCCTCGGTCACACTCGTCGACAAACTCGTCGCAGGCGTCCCTCTGGCCGCGCCTGCGCAGGCGTTCGATCTGCGCGCCTACGTCGAGCTTGCGCTCCTGGGCGGCTTCCCCCGCCCGGCACTTGTGCTGCGCGGCGAACGCGCGCGGACGAGCTGGTTCGACAGCTACGTCTCCGACCTCCTCACCCATGACATCGAGCAGGTGGACGAGGCCACGCGCGGACGCGACCCGGTCCGGCTGCGCCGCTTCTTCGAGGCGTACGCGCTCAACTCCGCCGGAACCCCCGACGACAAGACGATCTACGAGGCGGCACGCATCCGCAAGGAAACTGCCGCCGCTTACGAGGAGCTGCTGGCGCGCCTCTTCGTCATCGAGCAGGTGCCCGCCTGGACGTCGAATCGGCTCAAGCGGCTCGTGCTCACGCCCAAACGCTACGTCGTCGATCCTTCCTTGCTCGCCTACCTGCTGCGCCTGGACGTGAACGGGGTCATGCGCGACGGCGACATGCTCGGGCGCGTCCTCGACACGTTCGTCGCCGCACAGCTTCGAGCTGAGCTGGAGCTCTCGCCGGAGCGGCCGCGGCTCCACCATCTCCGCACCAAAGGCGGCGAGCACGAAGTCGACTTGCTGCTGGAACTGGGCGGCTTCCGCATCATCGCACTCGAAGTAAAAGCGGCCGCTGCACCGGATGCCCATGCAGCCAAGCACCTCGCCTGGCTCCGCGACGAGCTCGGCGACCGCTTCCTCGCCGGCGTCGTTCTACACACCGGCCCGCGCGTGTACTCGCTCGGCGACAGGGTCGTTGCCGCGCCGATCTCGGCGCTGTGGACCGACTGAGTCCGACCGGCTGCTGCGCGGGAGACGGAATCCGCCGTGGCCTACTCGAATCGATCAGCTGAGCGCAATCGTCTCGAGGCCCTGCTCAAGCTCACGAGTAGGCGGCGTCGTGGTCGAGGCTTGCTGGGTCTTGGCTGAGTAGCTGCCGGTAGAGACGCCGCGTGTCTCGTTCGGGTTCGAGACCATCCCGATCGTTGAGCTCGTGGCGGAGTTGCTCGTATCGTGCGTGGATCGCGTCGCGGCGACCGAGGGCGGCTTCGGCGTGCATCGCGAGCCGGACGAATCGTTCGTTTCGACCGTCAAGCAGGATGCCGTGCTCGGCGGCTGCG
>DATKQO010000121.1:0-10160 GCA_035532715.1 Gaiellaceae bacterium
GGCGTCGTCCGCCTCTGGAACCCCGCCGCCGCGCAGGCGTTCCGCGTCAAGCCGGCGAGGGCGCTCGGCCGGCCGGTGAGCGAGCTCATCCACGACTGGAAGACCCTCCGCGACCGGATCCCGCTCGCGACGACGCCGACGGGCGGCTCGCGCCGGCCGCAGACCGTGCCGGTCGTGGTCCACGGGGAAGAGCGCTGGCTCTCGATCTCGGGCGTCCGCTTCCCCGGCGGCACGGTCTTCGCGTTCCGCGACCTCACGGAGGAGCGCGCCGTCGAGCAGTTGAAGTCCGACTTCGTCGCGACCGTCTCGCATGAGCTGCGCACACCGCTCGCCGCGATCTACGGCGCGGCGCTCACGCTGCAGCGCGAGGACGTGCGTCTCGAGGAGTCGCAACGCGACAGCCTGCTCGCCATCGTCGCGAGCGAGTCCGACCGGCTCGCCCGCATCGTCAACGACATCCTCTGGGCCAGCCGGCTCGACTCGGGCCAGATGCGCATCGCGATCGAGAGCTGCAACGCGCCGAAGCTCGCACGCCAGGTCGTCGAGGCGCTGCGCTCCCACGTGCCCGACAGCGTGGAGGTCTCCGTCCAGGCCCCCGACAACCTGCCCCCCGTGGCGGCCGACCCGGACAAGCTCCGCCAGGTGCTGACGAACCTCATCGACAACGCGGTGAAGTACTCGCCCGGGGGCGGCCGCGTCCTCGTCGACCTGTCGCACACCGGCAACACGATCCGGTTCCGGATCGAGGACGAGGGGCTCGGGGTGCCGCCCACCGAGCAGGACCGGATCTTCGAGAAGTTCTTCCGCCTCGACCCGAACCTCACGCTCGGCGTCGGCGGGACCGGCCTCGGCCTCTACATCTGCCGGGAGCTCGTGCACCGCATGTATGGCCGAATCTGGGTCGTCTCGGACGGCCGTCGCGGAAGCACGTTCTTCGTGGAATTGCCGACGGCGTAGCCGCCGGCAATTCCACGCGATCAGGCTCGAGCCTCGCTGCAGAGGTGTGACGTTCTGCACAAGCGCGCTCCCGCACACGCGACCGAGGTCACGAAGCCGCACCCAGGCCGAAGGCCTGGTTGCCTACGCGGCGGGCGGGCCTTCGTCCACGTACGTCGTCGTGCGGCGGCGGCCCGACCAGTAGCCGGGGCCGGCCCACGAGGACCAGAAGATCATCGACAGGACGATCCCGACGATGCCCACGATCAGCAGGATCCAGCCGACCGCGTGGATGTTCAGGCCGTTGACGCTGGCGTTCACCGCGAACGCGAGCACCGCGCCGACGGCGGCAAGAAAGATCCCGACTCCGAGACCCATTGCGTTCTCCTTCGTTCGATGTCGATGGGAGGTCGTCGAGGTAACGGAAAAGCGCCCGATTCGGATGCGGGTGCCGGTTTCTCCCGCCAGCCGTTTCGTCTAGGCTCACGCCCGGATGCGCAGGGGTTCCATTGCGTCGCTGATCGGGCTCGGAATCATCGCCGGCGGGATTGCCGCGGCGGTTGCGCTCGCCCTCCCGTGGCTGCCGAAGCCGGCTTCGAACGAGGCCGACCGCATCGACTTCCTCTTCTGGTTCGTGATTGCGATCTGCATCCTCATCTTCGCGCTCGTGGCGGCGGTGATGACCTACTCGATCCTGAAGTTCCGCGCCGATCCCGACGACGACTCCGACGGGCCCTCGATCCACGGCAACACCAGGCTCGAGATCTGGTGGACGCTCATCCCGACGATCCTCGTCACCGCGATCGGCGTCGTCAGCGCAATCGTCCTCGCGCGGAACGACGCGCTCGGCAAGAACTATCTCCGCGTCGACGTCACGGCGCAGCAGTTCGCCTGGAGCTTCAGCTATCCGGCTTCGAAGGGTCTCACGAGCGGAACGCTGCGCCTGCCGCGCGGCCGCTCCGTCGAGCTCGTCTTCACGTCGAAAGACGTCATCCACTCGTTCTGGGTGTCGGAGTTCTCGCAGAAGCAGGACACCGTCCCGGGCATGACGACGAGGTTGCACATCACGCCGAAACGGCTCGGCACGTTCGACGTGATCTGCACGGAGCTCTGCGGCCTCGGCCACGCGGTGATGCGCACCGAGGCGATCGTGATGACGCCCACGGCGTTCGACAAGTGGGCCAACAGTCAGGCGACGGCGGTCACGTCGCCGAACACCGGCGTCGCCGGAGCCGCGGTCTTCAAGAACAACCAGTGCAGCGCCTGCCACACCCTGACGGCCGCCGGAGCGTCCGCGACGACCGGGCCCGACCTGGACAAGCTGGCGGCGTACGCGCAGAAGGCGGGTCAGCCGCCGGCCGCTTTCGCCCGCCAGTCGATCGTCGACCCGAACGCATACGTCGAGAAGGGCTACCCGCGCAACGTGATGCCCCAGACGTTCGGGTCGTCGCTCTCCAAGCAGGAACTCGACGCTCTCGTCCAGTATCTGGTCAGCTCGAGCAAGAAGGGGTGAGTCAGAGGCCGTGACCGCAACGACATTCGACCATGAGGTGACTCCGCGCCGAGGTGGCGTCTTGCGCCTGCTCATCCGCGCCGGGTGGATCCGCGCGGCCTGGATGACGTGCGCGTTCGCCGGCTTCGGCTTCGGCCTCGTCGTGCTCCTCCGCTGGTGGGGGAACTGGCAGCCGCTGCTCGACTGGCAGCCGCTGACGCTCGTCGCGTTCCTCGTCACCGCCCCGCTCGGCTTCCTCGCCGGCCTCGGCGCATTCGACTACTGGGCGGGCTACGCAATCGGCTCGCCGACGAAGCCGGAGGACCATTCGGGTCACGGTGCGCGCTCCTGGCGCGACTACTTCCGCGTCAACACCGACCACAAGGTGATCGGGGTCCAGTACCTCGTGACGACCGTCGTCTTCTTCGTGATCGGCGGCATGCTCGCGCTGCTCGTACGCGCAGAGCTCGCCAAGCCGGGGACGCAGTACTTCGACCCCCAGACGTACAACGGCCTCTTCTCGGTGCACGCGTCGCTGATGATCTTCCTGTTCGTGATCCCGGCCTTCGCCGGGCTCGCGAACTTCGTCGTGCCGCTGATGCTGGGCGCCGGGGACATGGCGTTCCCGCGCCTGAACGCCCTCTCCTTCTGGTTGCTGCCGATCGCCGGGATCATGATGCTCTCGTCGTTCTTCATCCCCGGCGGGGCGTTCGCATGCGGCTGGACGGGCTACGCGCCGCTCTGCTCGGGCCACCAGCCGCTCGGCGCCGTGTTCTTCAACCAGGGCGTCCAGTGGGCCGGGGCGAGCTCGATCATGACCGCGCTCAACTTCCTCGTCACGATCATCACCATGCGCGCGCCGGGGATGACGTTCTGGCGCATGCCGTTGCTCGTGTGGGCGAACTTCACGACGTCGCTGCTCGTCGTGGTCGCGACGCCGTTCATCGCCGGCTCGCAGTTCTTCTCGATGTTCGACCACGTGATGCACACGTCGTTCTTCGATCCCGCCAACGGCGGCTACCCGCTCGGGTACCAGCACATCTTCTGGTTCTACTCGCACCCGGCGGTGTACATCATGATGCTGCCCGGGTTCGGGATCATGAGCGAGGTCATAGCCGTCTTCAGCCGGAAGCCGATCTTCGGCTACCGGCTCATGGCCCTCTCGCTCATGGCGATCGTCGTGCTGGGCTTTTCCGTGTGGGCGCACCACATGTTCGTGAGCGGCATGGCGCCGTGGCTGCGCGTACCGATGATGGTCACGACGCTGCTGATCGCGGTGCCCACCGGGATCAAGATCTTCAGTTGGCTTGCGACCATGTGGGAGGGGAAGCTCCACTTCAACACGCCGATGCTGTTCGCGCTCGGCTTCCTCTCGATGTTCGTGATCGGCGGCCTCTCGGGCGTCATGCTCGGCGCCGTCCCGATCGACATCCACGTCAGCGACACGTACTTCGTCGTCGCGCACATCCACTACGTGCTGTTCGGCGGCTCGGTGTTCACGATCTTCGCGGGGATGTACTACTGGTTCCCGAAGATCACGGGCCGCATGTACAACGAGCGGCTCGGAAAGCTGCACTTCTGGCTGACGTTCGTCGGCTTCAACCTGACGTTCTTCCCGATGCACCTCGTCGGGCTGGAAGGGATGCCGCGCCGTGTCGCCGACTACGCGCCGAAGTTCGCAAGCCTCAACATGTTCATCTCGCTCGCCTCCTTCGGACTCGGGGCGTCGACGATCGTGTTCCTCTACAACATGATCACGAGTTGGCGCAGCGGCACGCCTGCACCGAGCAACCCGTGGCGCGCGATGACGCTCGAGTGGCAGGTCAGCTCGCCGCCGCCGATCTTCAACTTCGACCAGATCCCGCAGGTCGTCGGTCACCCGTACGAGTACGGGGTGGTCGGAGCGCAGCACGCGATCCTGGCGCCGGCCCGCACGACCACCGAAGTCGAGAAGGTGCCCGTCCCGTGAGCGCCGACGATACGCGCCACCTCCTCCTCGTCGCGAACGAGACCGCGGTGTCCCCGTCGCACGTCGAGCTGATCGCGAAGAAGGCCGCGGAGGGCCCCGTGCGCGTCACGGTGCTTGCCCCGGTCAACCAGCCGCGCCAGGGTTACGTCGTCTACTACGACACGCGCCGCGCGGCCGCTCGCCGCCGCCTCGACCGCACGCTCGGGCACTTGCGCGCCGCCGGGATACCGGCGACCGGCGTCGTGATCGAAGCCGACCCGGTCTCGGCGCTCCGCGACGCGGTCCACCAGCTCCAGCCGGACGAGATCGTCATCTCGACGCATCCTCAGAGCACGTCGGGCTGGCTGCGCCGGAACCTCGTCGACCAGATGCGCCGCGTCGCGGGGTCGATCCCGTTCGAGCACGTCGTGGTCGACCTCGCGGCCGAGCACGGCTCGGTGAACGTCCTGGTCGTCGCGAACCAGACCGTGCTCGGCGAGCCGCTGCTCGCGAGGATCCGCGCGCGGGCCGCTCAGGGGCCGGCGGGATTCCTGATCATCTCGCCGCAGGGCGACACCGAGGGCTCGTACGAGGATGCCGAACGACGGCTCCTACGCGCGGTGACGCTGCTGCGCAGCGAGGGGCTCGACGTGCACGGCCAGATCTCGCACCCCGACCCCTACGCAGCGGTCATGCAGACGCTCGGGGACGAGCGGGTCAACGAGATCCTCGTCTCGACCTTCCCCGACGCACGCTCCGGCTGGCTCCGCCGCGACCTCCTCGCGCGCCTCCGCGCCGATACCAAGCTGCCGGTGGAGCACGTCGAGGTCGACGTTCCCGCGGCGGTGGGCGCCTGATGTCTGCGCACGCCGAGCCGCTCGGACATGCGCACGAGCACGAGGAGCACCACGGGCCGCCGGCGCCGCACTACTCGTCGCGGATCAACCCGAGCGTGCTCGGGATGTTCCTGTTCATCGCGTCGGAGATCATGCTCTTCGGCTCGTTCTTCGCGGCGTACTTCTTCGTGCGTGTCGTCAACGGCGTGCCGTGGCCCACGCCGCCGTACCACCTGCCGGTGTACGTCGCGTTCATCAACACGTGCATCCTCGTCACGTCGAGCTTCACGGTCCACTGGGCGCTGCATTCGATCAAGCGCGGCAACGTGTGGGGCCTCCGAGCCGGGTTGCTGCTGACGTTCCTGATGGGATTGACGTTCCTCATCACCCAGGGGATCGAGTACTCGCGGATCGGCTTCAACACCGGCAACGGCGCGTTCGCGACGATCTTCTTCTGCCTCACCGGTCTCCACGGCGCTCACGTCTTCGTCGGGCTCTCGATCCTCGCGTTCATGACGATCCGGGCGTTTCGCGGCCACTTCTCGCAGGAGGACCATCGCGGCGTCGAGATCGGCGGCATCTACTGGCATTTCGTCGACGTGATGTGGATCGTCGTGTACATGACGGTCTACATTCTCTGAGGACGGGTACGAGCGGGAAGATGCGCAATCCGCTCCGCAGTGAAGCCGAGGCCTTTCGCTTTCTCATCGTCGTGATCGCGGGCGCGGTGATCATCGTCGCCGCGGCGTACGTCGACATGTGGGTCGGCGTCGCGGCGGCCCTGCTCGTCGTCGCCGGCGTCGGCGCCTGGGTCGTCGGCGGTCCGAAGCCGGCGCCGCGCGTGCTCGTCTCGGGCACGCCGGGCATGGGGCATCGCGTGCTCCTGCTCGCGAATCCCGGATCGTCAGGCGTGCGTGGACGGCTCGGCGACGGCGTGACGGAGGTCGTCGTCGTCGTCCCGGCTCTCGCCTCCACCCTCGAGGCGCTGACTGGCGCGGTCGACGACCGCCGGGCCGACGCGCAGGCGACCGCGCACGCGCTTGCCGAGGAGCTCCGCGGCGCCGGCGTCCAGGCCCGCGGCGAGGTCGGCGCCGACGACCGGCTGCTCGCGCTCGAGGACGCCCTTGGCACGTTCGGAGCCGACGAGATCGTGCTCGTCGACGCGGACGAGAAGCTGCTCGCCGAGGTACGCGGACGCTTCGCCCTGCCTGTGTCCCGCGTCTAGAGCTCGATCCGGAACCGTGCCTCTTCGACCGCGAGGCCGAGGAACTCGCCCCGTTTCCGCCCACCGTCGTCGTGCCACCCCTCGCGCTCGTAGAAGCGTCGCGCGCGGGGGTTGTCGGCGAGCACCCAGAGGATCGCGTCCTGGTAACCAGACTCTCGCAGAGCAGCGAGCACCGAGCGCATGAGTGACCTCGCGGCGTCCGATCCCCAGGACCCGGCATCGACGTAGATCGAGTAGAGCTCGCCCTGAGCATCCTCGTCGCGGCTCGCTCCGACAGTCGCGAAACCCACGACGCCGTCCGCCTCGCTTTCCGCCACGAACGACACCACCTGGCCGTCGTTCAAGATCGTCTTCCACATTGGAAGCCGCCGTTCGACGGTGACCGACGCCAGCCGCTCGGCGCCGAAGACGTGCTCGTACGCGGCCTGCCACGTGCGCACGTGCACCTCCGCGATCGCGCCTGCATCCTCGGGCCGCGCGCGCCGGATCTCCATCCGCGCTACTTGCCGGCGGAGGTGGCGACGAACTTCGCGACGGCGTCGATCTGCGCCGGCGTCAGCTTGCCCTTGAACGGCGGCATGACGCTGCCGCCGTTCGTGACCTGCTTCACGACGATCGCGAGCGCCGGCTTGAGCGAGTCGAGGTTCGGGCCGATCGTGCCTTGCGCGCCGGCGGCTTTCAGCGTGTGGCAGCTCGAGCACTCGGCGGAGAAGATCGCCTTGCCGTCCGTGCCGAGCTGCGACGGCGGCTTCGCGTTCGGCCCGCCCGCGCCTGCGACCGCCGCGACGTAGGCAGCGACGTCGACGGCCTCCTGGCCCTTCACGAGGTTCGCCGGCATCGGGGCGGACGCCACGCGGATCTGGTCGAGCACCACGTTCTCGAGGGTGCTCTCCTTGAACTGCTGCGCCTTCGGCCCGGCGAACGCATTGTCGAGGTTCGGCCCGAGCGTCCCGGACGTGCCGGCCGCCGCGAGCGTGTGGCAGCCGCCGCAGCGTTCCGTGAACAGCTTCTGGCCGGCCTGCTGGTCTGCCTGGGCTGGCGCCTTGCCGCCCGTGCCGCAGCCCGCCGCGAAAAGCGTGGCGACGACGAGCAGAGCCCCGGGAAACGCTCGCCGCACGCTAGGAGGGGGGCTGGTTTCCCGTCGTACCGAGCTTCGCCACCGCGTCGTCGCGGGTCGGGTAGATCGTGAACACCCGGTCGAGGCCCGTGATCTCGAAGATCTTCGTGATGTTGCGGTCGTTGCAGACGAGCGAGAGCTGGCCCTCGCTCGAGCGCAGGCGCTTCACGCCGCCGACGAGAACGCCGAGCGTCGTGGAATCGATGAAGGTCGTGTTCGTGAAGTCGACGACGACCTCCTTGCCTCCCTGCCCGATCACCTCGAGCAGCTGCTGCTTGAACTCCGGCGCGGTGTACAGATCGACCTCTCCGGCGAGGGAGATCACGTACGACTCGTCGTTGAGTTGCTCGGTCTTGATGTCGAAGTTCATGCTGCGCGGATCCCCCCGGATTCGTGGCTGCCTCGCCCTCGCGCGAGAGTCTAACCGGACGGATCGCGGCGAGCGGCGGGCAGGCGCTCCTCGCGCGCTACTTGCCGGACTTCTTCTTGGCGGGCTTCGCCGGGGCCGGCGAGAGCTGCTTGATCAGCTGCTTGATCTGCGCGGCCGTCGAGGAATCCGGGTTGAGCTTGAGGTACGCCTTGTAGGCGGCGACGGCCGTCGGCGCGTCGCCGGCGGTCTGCGCCGCCTGGGCGAGCTGGAACTGGGCGTCCGCATTCGCCGGCTTCAACTTCACGAGCTGCTTGTACGACGAGATCGCGCCGCTGTACTCGAGGGTCGCGCGCTGGTACAGGTCGGTGGTCGCCGTGTTCGCGGTCGAGGCGGCCGCCTGTTCGATCGGGTCCGTGCCGAGCGCCGTCCCGAGCTTCCCGCTCGGGGCGAACCCCTGGCTCGGGGCGGCAAGCTGCTGGTTCTGGGCTGCGGCCTGGTACTGGGCGACGTCGTTCTGCGCCTGGCTGAGCTGGAGGCCCGCGAGCTCGCTCCACGCATTCGCATCCTTCGGCGCGTAGGTCGTGTACTGCTGGAGCGCGCCGATCGCGTTCGCCTGGTTGCCCTTCGACTCGTAGGCGGTCGCGAGATCGCGGTAGCCCTTCGCCGCGGTCGGGTGCTTCTTGATCTCGCCGAGCGCCTTCGAGACCGAGGTGCCGCTGCTCGAGAAGATGTTGAGACCGCTGAAGAGCTGGTCGAGGCCGCCGGAGCCCGAACCCACGCCGAGGAACGCGAACGTGACCGCGAAGAGGATGGCGAGGAGGAGATACGCGAACTTCGCCTTGCGGCGGAGGCGCGAGAAGAAGAGCTGCTGGTTCGGGTTGCCGCCGGCCGCGTGGCCGCGCCGCCCCTTGGAGACGGCCCGCGACTTGCCGCCGCCGGGCTGCGCCTTCTTCGCCTGAGCCTGCTTCGCCTTGACTGCCGCGCGTGCCATCGGTCGGCCCAGGGTACCGGTCAGTCGCCCGAAACGCCGGTGCTCGCGGCCCGCCGCTCGGTGAAGACCGCCAACCAGATCGAGCCTTCGAAGAGGGCCCACATCGGCAGGAGCTCGAGCAGGGTCGTGACGGGGTCGGGGCCGGGAAGGCCGAGCGCGACGACCGCCACGATGAAGTAGCCGAGGCGGCGGTTGCGGCGGAGCTGGGCCGAGGTGATCACGCCGAGGTGGACGAGCCCGAGCAGTACGAGCGGCAGCTCGAAGACGACGACGATGCCGAGCAGCACGGTGGAGACGAACGAGTAGTAGGGCCTCGCCTGGATCAGGTTGTTGAACTGCCGGTTGTCGTAGCTCGTCAGCCAGTGGATCGCGCGCGGCAGCAGGACGAAGTACCCGAACGCGAGGCCGCCCGACCCGAGCGCGGTCGCGAAGGTGACGAGGCCGAGCATCCGCCGCTCGAGGCCGGGTTCGAACGCCGGCACGAAGAACGACCAGAGCTGCCAGAGCGTCACCGGCAGCGAGAGCAGGAAGCCGGCGTAGAGGCTCACCGTCAACGAGACGGTGAAGGGCTCGGCGACCCCGAGCGTCACCGGCCGCCGCCGGTCGCGTGGGAGCGGGTGGTTCAGCCAGTCGAGGATGTGCGTGTGGAAGGCGAACGCGACGATCGTCGCGAGAACGAGCGCGCCGATGACGATGAAGAGCCGCCAGCGCAGCTCTTCGAGGTGCTCGACGAGCGTCGCCTCCTCGCCGTGGCCGAGGCGGCGGGGAAGCCTTCTCATCCGCGCGCTAGACGGACTCGCGCTCGGCCGCGGAGGCCGACGTCGTCGTCTCGGGCGGAGGCGGCGTGAGCTGGTGCTGCTCGGGCGGCGTCGTGCCGGTCACCGAGTCCTTGAACTCGCGCATGCCGGTCCCGAGCGAGCGTCCGATCTCCGGAAGCCGCTTCGCGCCGAAGAGCAGAAGCGCGATCAGGAGCAGGAGGATGATGTGTGTTGGGCTCGTCCAGCCGGTCATCTCGGTCGAGCGTAGCATCGAATGGGGTTTTCGACCAACCGCGGGCTGAGATGCGTCCGCTAGACTGGCCCTCGTTGCAAGCGTAGGAAAAATCCGCAATTTCAAGGGAAACTGAGGCTCACCAAAAGTGGCGCTACTGAAGCTCGAGAATCTCCACGTCTCGCTCGAGGACGGCACCGAGATCGTGAAAGGGGTCGATCTCGAGGTCGACACGAACGAGGTGCACGCGATCAT
>DATKQO010000122.1:0-2310 GCA_035532715.1 Gaiellaceae bacterium
CGTCGTGATCGTCGAGACGCAGAAGAGCGTGCCGGCGGCCGCGGCCGCGCGCGCGGTCGCGAGCTCGCCGTCCGCGGCGAGCAGGCCGTGCATCGCGAAGGGCGCGACGAGCAGCGGCATCGAGACGGGCGTGCCGAGGACAGTCGTCGCGGTCGTGATCTCCGCGACGTCGACGAGCATCCGCGGCCGGAACCGCCAGCGCCCGTACGCCGCCGCGTTCGCGCGGAGCGTCACCTCGTCGCCGGCGCCGCCCTCGAAGTAGCACCACACCTTCGGGTCGACGTTCGCCGCGGCGAGCTCCAGGTAGTCGGACGCGTTGACCGGCTCGCTCACGGCGCGAGCCTATCGCGTGCCTTCGCCGCCATCTCGCGCTCGCCGCCGTAGGCGAGGAGCGCCGGCGCCTCGTCGAGCGGCAGCCAGCGCGCCTCCGCCACCTCGACCTTCATCCGCTCCTCGATCGCGCCGATCCGCCCGCGGCCGGCCCGCAGGAGGAAGAAGCTCACGACCTTGAAGACGCGCACGCCGCCCGGCCGCGTGTAGACGTAGCGCACGTCGCCGAGCTTCTCGACGAGCCGGGCGTCGATCCCCGTCTCCTCCCGCACCTCGCGGAGCGCGGTCTCCACGGGGCTCTCGCCCGGGTCGATGTTCCCCTTCGGCAGGGCCCAGACCCCGGCCGGGCGGCCCTGCGGCCGGATCGCCGCGAGCATCGGCCGGCCCCGGACGAGCCGCACCACGACGCCGCCGGCGGAGAGCTCCCGTTCCACGCCTTCTTTGTAACAAGCGGTCGCCTGACGGCGGTACCGGCTTGCGGAGCACCGCCGTTGCTCGTACAATGCATCGGCACTCTCAGTGTGAGAGTGCCAGCAAGTGACACGAAGGTGAGTCAGGAGGCAGTTGAATGAACCTGAAGCCGCTTGGTGACCGTCTGATCGTCGAGGTCCTCGATGAAGAGGAGATGACGTTCAGCGGCATCGTGCTTCCGGATACGGCCAAGGAGAAGCCGCAGCGCGGCCGCGTCCTCGC
This sequence comes from Gaiellaceae bacterium, assembly GCA_035532715.1. Taxonomy (GTDB): domain Bacteria; phylum Actinomycetota; class Thermoleophilia; order Gaiellales; family Gaiellaceae; genus Palsa-739. The sequence continues at coordinate 1,024 of DATKQO010000122.1, forward strand.
CGTCGGACCGGGCAGCCGGGACGACAACGGAAAGTTCGTCGCCATGGACCTGGCGGAGGGCGACGAGATCGTCTTCTCCAAGTACGGCGGCACGGAGATCAAGGTCGGCACCGACGAGTACCTGATCCTGCGCGAGAGCGATGTGCTCGCCAAGGTCGTCTCGTCGAAGAAGCCGGTCGCTGCGAAGGCCTAGGAAAAGACGGAGGTAGAGAATCACATGGCTCACAAAGAGCTGAAGTTCAACGAGGATGCCCGTCGCGCGCTCGAGCGCGGCGTGAACGTCCTCGCCGACGCGGTCAAGGTCACTCTTGGCCCGAAGGGTCGCTACGTCGTGCTCGACAAGAAGTTCGGCGCGCCGACGATCACGAACGACGGTGTCACGATCGCCCGGGAGATCGAGCTCGAGGACGTCTTCGAGAACCAGGGCGCGCAGCTCGTACGCGAGGTCGCCACGGCGACGAACGACGTCGCAGGCGACGGCACGACGACCGCGACCGTGCTCGCCCAGGCCATCGTCCGCGAGGGCCTCAAGAACGTCGCTGCCGGTGCGAACCCGATGGGGCTCAAGCGCGGCATCGAGAAGGCCGTCGAGGCCGTCGTCGAGAACCTGAAGTCGCAGTCGAAGGACGTCTCGGGCAAGGAGGACATCGCGCGCGTCGCGACCGTCTCCTCGCGCGAGCGCGAGATCGGCGACGTCATCGGCGACGCCATCGAGAAGGTCGGCAAGGACGGCGTCGTGAACGTCGAGGAGGGGCAGGGTCTCGCCCTCGAGCTCGAGTTCACCGAGGGCATGCAGTTCGACAAGGGCTACCTCTCGCCGTACATGATCACCGACGCCGAGCGCATGGAGGCGGTGCTCGAGGATCCGTTCATCCTCATCGCCAACTCCAAGATCGGCGCCGTGAAGGACATCCTTCCGGTGCTCGAGCAGGTCATCCAGGCGGGTCGCCCGCTCGTGATCGTGGCCGAGGACGTCGAGGGCGAGTCGCTCGCGACGATCGTGGTCAACAAGCTCCGCGGCACGTTCACCGCCGTCGCCGTCAAGGCGCCGGGCTTCGGTGACCGCCGCAAGCGGATGCTCGAGGACATCGCCATCCTCACCGGCGGCGAGGTCATCACCGAGGAGATGGGCCTCAAGCTCGAGAACACGAAGCTCTCGCAGCTCGGGCACGCCCGCCGCGTGGTCGTCGACAAGGACTCGACGACGATCATCGACGGCGCCGGCGAGACGGACGCCATCAAGGGCCGCATCAAGCAGCTGAAGGCCGAGATCGAGAACACCGACTC
>DATKQO010000123.1:0-5064 GCA_035532715.1 Gaiellaceae bacterium
GAGCGTGCGCTGCGCGCGCAGGAGCCCCTGGTAGGCGAGCTGGTTGAAGCCGTGGTCGTTCAGCTGGTTGATGTCGGTGACGAGCACGATCAGCGGCTTCGCCGAGCGCCCGGTCGCCTCTGTGCTCTTCGCCGGGCTCGAGTTCCCTGCGCCGGCCGCGATCGCGGCCCCGACTGCGGCCAGGACGACTGCGGCTCCGATCCTGCGTGCTGTCACGAGCTTTTCTCCTCCGCTAGTGTTTGCGACTATGAAGCGAAAACTACCCGGCGAGTCTACCATCGCGGCCCCGGCCCACGTCAGCCTCGCGGTCGTCCTCCAGGTGCGCGACGGCGTGCTCCAGGTGCTGCTCTGGGAGCGCGCCCGCGAGCCGTTCGCCGGACACTGGGCCCTGCCCGGCGGGTCGCTCGCCGAAGGCGAGACGCTCGAGACGTCGATCCGCCGCCACCTCGCCGCGAAGGTCGACGTGCGGGAGCTCTCGCACCTCGAGCAGCTCGACACGCGCAGTGAGCCCGACCGCGTTCCCGGCGCGTGGCAGCTCGCCACGACGTATCTCGGGCTCGTGCCAAGCGACGTCGATCCGAGCCTTCCCGCCGACACGGTGTGGCATCCGGTCGACCGGATGCCGCCGACGGCGTTCGACCACGGTGCGGTCGTGCTCGCCGGACGCGACCGCCTCCGGGCGAAGCTCTCGTACACGAACGTCGGCTTCGCGCTCGCGCCGGCGACGTTCACGATCTCCCAGCTGCGCGACCTCTACGCCGCGGCCCTCGGGCACGAGGTCTCGGCGACGAACCTGCAGCGCGTGCTGCTGCGGCGGAACGTGCTCGTGCAGACGGGCGGTACGCGCCGGCCGGGGCGGAGCGGGGGCCGGCCGGCGGCGCTCTTCCGCTTCCGGCGGCACGAGCTCGCGATCACGGACGAGTTCGCCGTGCTCCGGCCCCCGCGCTAGGAGGGACATCTGACGTACCTCCCTTCCGTGGTGGGATACCGTCGGTAGCGGCAGCGACCGGTCGGTCTTCGCGCAGGCGCCCGCGCTTGACGGATGGGCACCCGCGCCCTAGCCTTTCCTGCGGTTCCCGTCCCCGGCAGAAGAGGAGGTTCGACAATGAAAACCGTGCTTGCCGCCTCCTCGGTCCTTTCGACCTAGCCGGCGCGACGGCGCAGCTCCTTCGGGAGGTGGCCCCGACGCCGCCGTCCCATGACCGCTTCCGAAGGAGAACCCGCGTTGCCTGAGTTCGATCTCGGTGCGCTCGGCTGGAATGCCGAGCTCGCCGCAAGCCTGGAGCCCGGCCTCGTGCCGGGCCGCGTGACCGCAGCGCACCGCGCCGCCTACGACGTGCAGACGGCGAACGAGGTCGTCCGCACCCGCCTGCCCGGACGCCTCGTCCACGAGAGCCTCGACGTCGCGGTCGGCGACTGGGTCGGCCTCGGCGACGGGCTGATCCGCACGGTCCTGCCGCGGCGCAGCGCACTCGTCCGCAACGCGGCCGGCCGCGCGGTCGTCGCGCAGACGCTCGCTGCGAACGTCGACGTGGCGTTCATCGTCAGCTCGCTCGGCCCGGAGCTCGAGCCCCGCCGCATCGAGCGCTACCTCGTCACGATCTGGGAGAGCGGCGCGACGCCCGAGGTCGTGCTGACGAAGGCCGACCGGATCGAAGACCCGTGGCCGATGGTCGCCGAAGTCGAGGCCGTCGCGCTCGGCGTGCCCGTGCATGTCGTCAGCGCGATCACCGGTCAGGGCTGCGACGCGCTGCGCGCGCGCCTCCAGCCCGGCACGACCGCCGTGCTGCTCGGCTCGAGCGGCGTCGGAAAGTCGACGCTCGTGAACCGCTTCGCCGGCAGCGAGTTGATGGCCGTGAAGGAGACGCGACTCGACGACGATGAGGGACGGCACACGACGTCGCACCGCGAGCTCATCCTGCTGCCCGGTGGCGGCGTCGTGATCGACACACCCGGCATCCGCGAGCTTCAGCTCTGGGACGGCGGGGACGGCCTCGGCGAGACCTTCTCGGACATCGAGGAGCTGGCCGGTGCCTGCAAGTTCAACGACTGCTCGCATTCGAGCGAGCCCGGCTGCGCGGTGCTCGCGGCGCTCGAGTCCGGCGAGCTTCCGCAGGAGCGATTCGCCGGCTGGCGCAAGCTCCAGCGCGAGCTGCACGCGATCGCCGTCCGCAGCGACGCCCGGCTACGCCGCGAAGAGGTGCGCATGTGGCAGCAACGCGCACGCGACGCAGGCACGAGAACGCGCCACCGCTGACACGAGCGCCCGCGGCCCTACGCGCCCGCGGGCGTGGCGACGATGTCGAGCGGCTTGACGATCTCGGCGAAGTGGCAGGCGCTCGGGTGCCCCTGGCCACGGTCGACGAGCGCGGGCTCTTCCTCGGCGCAGATCGGCTGCGCCTTCCAGCAGCGCGTGCGGAAGCGGCATCCGGACGGCGGATTCGCCGGGCTCGGCACGTCGCCCTCGAGCACGATCCGCTTGCGGCGGCCGCGCTGCGACGGCTCCTCGATCGGCACCGCCGAGAGGAGGGCCTGCGTGTAGGGGTGAGAAGGCTCGTCGTAGATCTGGTGCTTCGTCCCGATCTCGACGATCTTGCCGAGGTACATGACGGCGACGCGATCGGAGACGTGACGGACGACCGAGAGGTCGTGCGCGACGAAGATGTACGTCAGTCCGAAGTCCCGCTGCAACGCCTCGAGCAGGTTCACGACCTGCGCGCGGATCGACACGTCGAGCGCCGAGACCGGCTCGTCGAGGATGATCAGCTGCGGGTTGAGCGCGAGCGCGCGCGCGACGCCGATGCGCTGGCGCTGACCGCCGGAGAACTCGTGCGGGAAACGGTTCGCATGCTCGGGCGAGAGACCCACGGTGCGCAGTAGCTCGTTGACGCGCTGCTTCCCCTGCTCGCCTCCGAAGCGGCCGTGGATGCGCAGCGGCTCGCCGACGATGTCCCGCACGGTCATGCGCGGGTTCAACGAGGCGTACGGATCCTGGAAGACGATCTGCATCTCGCGCCGGACCTCGCGCATCTGGCGGCGGTTGAAGTGCGTGATGTCCCGCCCGTTGAAGACGACCTTGCCGCTTGTCGGCTCGACGAGCTTGATGAGCGTCCGCGAGAGCGTCGTCTTGCCGCAGCCCGACTCGCCCACGAGGCCGAGCGTCTCGCCCGCGTCGAGCGTGAGGTTGACGCCGTCGACCGCATGGATCTGCCCGACGGTGCGCTTGAGGATGCCCGCACGGATCGGGAAGTGCTTGACCACCCCCTCGATGCGGAGGATCTCCTCACCCTGGACGGCGCGGTCGTGAACCGACGCGTGCGCCTCGCGGTGCTGCTGCTGCTCGGGCGTGCTCACGAGCTGCCTCCGACGGGCGCCGCCTGGAAGAACTTCGACTGGTGGCCGACGAGCTCCTCGGCGAAGTGGCACGCCGCGAGGTGGTCGGGGCCGCCGTCCACCGCGCGCAGCTCCGGCACTTGCTCGCGGCACGGAAGCCGGCCCTGCGAGTGGAAGCAGCGCGGGTGGAACGCGCAGCCGGGCGGCCGGTTGATAAGCGACGGCGGCTGGCCGGGGATCGGCCGGAGCCACTCCTCGTCCTCCGTCAGCTTCGGCAGGCTGTCCATCAGCCCGATCGTGTACGGATGACGCGGGTTCTGGAAGATCGTGTACACGTCGCCCTGCTCGACGATCTTGCCGCCGTACATGACGAGCACTCGATCGCAGAGCTCGGCGACGATGCCGAGGTCGTGCGTGATCAGGATCGTCGCGGCGTTCGTCTCCTCCTGCACCGTCTTCAGCACCTCGAGCACCTGCGCCTGGATCGTCACGTCGAGGGCCGTCGTCGGCTCGTCGGCGATGAGGAGCGACGGCGAGTTCGCGATCGCCATCGCGATCATCGCGCGCTGACGCATGCCGCCGGAGAACTCGTGCGGATAGGCGTCGTAGCGGGACTCGGGGTTCGGCACGCCGACGAGCCGGAGGAGGTCGATCACGCGCGTCTTGATCTTTCCATCCGGTTCCTTCGGGTTGTGCGTCTTGATCGCCTCGCCGAGCTGGTTGCCGACCTTCAGCACCGGGTTGAGCGAGGTCATCGGATCCTGGAAGACCATCGCCACCTCGTCGCCGCGCACCGAGCGAAGCTCCCGCTTGCGCATCTTCAAGAGGTCCTTCCCCTTGAACATCGCCGTGCCGCTGACGATCCGGCCAGGCGGTTGTGGGATGAGCCCGAGGATCGAGAGCGTGCTCACGCTCTTGCCCGAGCCGGACTCGCCGACGATCCCGAGCGTCTCGGAGGGGAAGAGGTCGTAGGAGATGTCGTCGACCGCGTGGACGACGCCGTCGTCGGTCTTGAACTCGACCGCGAGGTCGCGAATGGACAGCAACGGCTCAGGCACGAACTCTCCTCTGCGTGGGGTCGAGAGCGTCGCGCAAACCGTCTCCGACGAAGTTGACGCACAGGACGATGACGACGATCGTGAGGCCCGGGAACACGGTCAGCCACCACTGCTGCGGGTTCGTCTGACCGCCGGCGACGAGAACGCCGAGCGACGGCGTCGGGTCCTTGATTCCGAAGCCGAGGAACGAGAGCGCCGCCTCCGTGAGGATCGCGGCGGCGACGGCGAGCGTGCCGTTGACGATGATCGGCCCGAGGGTGTTCGGGAGGATGTGCCGGAACATGATCCGAGCGTCGCCCGCGCCGGCCGCCTTCGCCGCCTCCACGTACTCCTTCTCGCGGAGCGACAGGAAGACGCCGCGCACGACGCGCGCGAGCCCTGTCCAGAAGAAGAGCGCGAGGATGAACGAGACGCGCCACTGGCTGCCCTGTCCGAGCAGCGCCGCCGCGGTCAGGAGGATCGCGAGCGCCGGAAGCGTCAAGACGAGGTCCGTGATCCGCATCAGGAGGTTGTCGATCCAGCCGCCGTAGTAGCCGGCGATCGCGCCGACGATCAGCCCCATGATCGAGGAGACGACGGCGACGAAGACGCCCACCTCCTCCGAGGTCCGGATGCCCCAGATCACGCGACTGAAGTAATCGCGGCCGATCTCGTCGGTACCGAAGAAATGGTG
>DATKQO010000124.1:0-3040 GCA_035532715.1 Gaiellaceae bacterium
CGTGGAAGCCGTTCGTGCGCGTGCGGCCGCGCGCGAGGGCGCCCCGCAGCGCGGGTGCGAGCTCGGCGCGCGTACCGGCGACCGTGGCGAGGCCGAAGCGGCGGAATGCGGCGTTGTTGACCCGTACGTGGCCGCGTCCCCAGCCGTAGGAGATCGGCGGCAGGCCGAGCATGAGCGCTTCGAGGACGGTCAGGCCGCCCGTGGAGTGGACGAGGACGTCGGCGGCCGCCATCCAGTCGGCCATCCGGTCGGTGAACCCCTCGACGCGCACGCGCGCGTCGCCCGCGAACCGCTCGTGCAGCCGGCTGCGCAAGGTGTCGTTCCGTCCGCAGAGGCAGACGACCTGCGCGATCTCGCCGTTCTCGAGCGCGCCCTCGACCGCGCCGTCGACGTCGCCGACGCCCCAGCCGCCGCCGGAGACGAGCGCGATCTTCCCCTCGAGCGGCAGCCCGAGCGAGGCGCGCGCGCCGCGCTGGTCGTGTGCCGCCAGGAACTCGGGCGCGGTGAGGCCGTGCACGCACTGCACGCGCGTCGTCTCGCCCGCAACCTCGCGCACCTCCGCGACCGATTCCGGATGCGTGATCAGGTGGACGTCGACGCCGGGGCTCGCCCAGTAGTACATGCCCGCGAGGTCGGTGATCGCCGCGCAGACCGGCACGCCGATTCGTCCGCGCCTGCGAAGGCGTCCGAGCACCTCGGTCGTGTTCGGGTAGGTGCACGCGATCACGTCCGGGTCGACGTCGTCGATCAGGCGAACGAGCCCACGGCCGCCGAGCAGGGAGAGGAGCGCCTGCGTGCCGCGCCGCGTCGGGCCGAACCCGGCGAAGAACCAGAAGCCGACGTCCCACAGCCACTGGAACCGGAAGAAGACGAGCCGCGGCGCGTCGGCGCTGATGGCGGTCACGAGGCGGCCCATCGGCTCGAGCGCGTCCCTCGTGATCACCTCGGCGTCCGGGCGCTCCGCGCGAATCTGCTCGGAGAGCGTGCGGGCCGGTAGATCGTGGCCTTCGCCGACGCTCGCGGTCAGGATCAGGACGCGGGGGGGCATGCCGGAGCGGAGGCGATTCCTCGTATGCAGCGCGATCAGCCGGAACGGCGTGCGCGCTTCGAGTACGTGCCGAACACGACATCCCACCAGGGAGCGCTGACGCCGAAGCCGCGCTCGTGGTCTTCGAAATGGTGGCGCATGTGGAGCTCGCGCAGGCGCTTGCCGAGCCGGTTGTGCGGATGGGTGTGGTGCAGCGCGAAGTGCACCATGTCGTAGAGCAGGTAGCCGGCGAAGAAGCCGGCGCACGCGCCCCATGCGTCCGGCGAGCCGAGCGCCGCGTAGAAGGCGCCGAGGAACCCCGCGGCCAGCGGGAGCGAGAACGCCGGCGGCAGCACGAGGCGCTTCGGGTCGTTCGGGTGATCGTGGTGGACGCCGTGGATCATCCAGTGCAGCCGCGCGCCGATTCCGCGCTCCGGTTCGAAGTGGAACACCGCGCGGTGGCCCCAGTATTCGACGAGCGTCCAGAACCCGTAGCCGCAGATGAGCTCGAGCACGACCTTGCGATGCGCCTGAGCGTCGAACGCCATGCCCGCGAGCACGAAGATCGTCGGGAGGAAGATGAGGGCCGGTATCGCGGGGTGGACGCGCGTGAGACGGTCGAGCGAGGGCGTCTCGAAGATCGGGGGCGATGCCTGCAGACCCTCGATGCGCTCTCGCTTGGCTGGTCCCAGCGTGGGGTCGGCGCTCACAGAACGACTCTAGCGCGGGCGGCGGGCGTTGCGCAGGCTCGCAGGGATACGGTCAGGTTTTGAGAAGCTCGCGGGGTGCTCGCCCTCGTCGCCCTCGTCGTCATGGTCGGGATCGTCGATTCCCTCAATCCGTCGACGATCGGGCCCGCGCTGTACCTCGTGACGGCGCCCGACGGAGTTCGGCGGCTCGGAGGCTTCACGGCGGGCGTGCTCGCGGTCGCCCTTGCCGGGGGCCTCGTGCTCACGCTCGGCCCGGGCCAGGCGATCCTCGCCGCCGTCCCACGGCCCGGGCCGGACGAGCGGCACGAGATCGAGATCGCGCTCGGCGCTCTCGCGCTCGCCATCGCCGCGGTGTTGTGGCTGCGCCGGAGCGCGGTCGAACGCCGCTTCTCGGGAGGGGGCGCGCGTACGCCGGGCGCGCGGTCGGCCTTCGTCGCCGGCGCGGCGATCATGGCGATCGAGCTTCCGACCGCCTTCCCGTACTTCGCGGTGATCACGGCGATCGTGTCGTCGGGAAGACGCCTGTCGGTGCAGGTTGCACTGCTCGTCTTGTTCGACCTCGCCTTCGTTGCGCCGCTGCTTGCGGTGCTCGCGTTCCGCGTCGTCGCGGGCGTGCGGGGCGCGCGCGTGCTCGATGCGTTGCACGCCCGGCTCGACCGCTGGGTCGCGGTCGCCGTGGCCGCCGGGATCGCCCTCGTCGGGGTCGTGCTCGTGACGATCGGCGCCGTCGGCGTCGTGTGAGTCCGGACGCCCGGTTCACGGCCGGCGCGGTGCTCTTCGTGCGCCGGGACACGTGACCGCAGCTAGCCTCAGGCGCATGGCGTATGCCTTCGATCGCGAGGCGCCGCTGCGGCGCGTCGTCGTGACCGGTCTCGGCGCGGTGACGCCGCTCGGAACGGACGTCGAGACGACCTGGAACCGGCTCGTCGCGGGCGAGAGCGGCGCCGGCCCGATCACGGCGTTCCCGGCGGCGCGGCACTCGGTGCGAATCGCCTGCGAGGCGGACGAGTTCCAGCCCGAGCAGTGGCTCGACAAGCGCAGCGTCCGCAAGCTCGACCGCTTCTCGCAGTTTGCCGTCGCCGCCGCGCGCATGGCGGAGACCGACGCGGGTCTCGACATCGCCCGCGAGCCGGACCGGATCGGCGTCGCGATGGCGACGGCCCAGGGCGGTGTCGCGAGCCTCGCCGCCTGCTGCGAGCAGGCCGACGCCTTGCGCGTGCATCCGAGCCTCGTGACGGCGTTCATGCCGAACATGGCGGCCGGCCAGATCTCGATGGAGCTCGGCGCGAACGGGCCGGTGACG
>DATKQO010000125.1:0-2705 GCA_035532715.1 Gaiellaceae bacterium
CAGCGGGCGGCCACCTCTCGCAGCTCGGCGCGGGGGATGCCCTCGGCAAGGATCGCGACGTCGAGCAGCTGCCGCGCGTTGTTCAGCGGCCCGTGCGTCCATGCATGTGCAGCGACGACGACGGCATGGTGCGCATCGGGCAGCGACTGGATTCCCGGCACACCGGAGCGGCTCTCGACTGCGACCGCGAACAGCTCGTCGAGCGGGGGCGGCTGGAGAAAGTCGGGCCACTTCGTCCACTTGTGCACCTCGATCGCGAGCGGCGAGCCCGGGAGCATGACCGGCCGCTCCTGGTGGATGTCGATGAAGAGCTCGGCGTCCATGACCTCCTCGAAGCCCTCGTCGAGAAGGGCCTGCTGGGCAGCGGCGGCGTCGGGAACGAGGAGGTCGAGGTCGCCGAAGGGCCGCAGCACCGGGTCGGGGTAGAGGAGCGCCACCTCGAGCCCTTTGATGAGCACGATCGGACCATCGACTACGGCCCGGACGCGACGCAGGATGTCCTCCGCCGCCAGTATCCGGATCCCGCCGAGGTGCTCGGCGTACTCGAAGGTCTCGTCGACCGGCAATCCGCGCTCCCGCCTCATGCGCTGGACGAGCAGCTCGAGTCCGTACGTGGGCTGCGGACGTTCCATCGCCGCGTGCACGAGGTCACGCGCGTGCTCCCACACGCCGCCGGGCGAGATCGGGGCGGGATAGTCGAGTGAACGCACGGCCTCCACAGCGCTACCGCATCGCCTCGGCCTTGGCAACCGCCGCCGCGACGTCGATCACGCCGTAGCCGAGCTCCGGCGTCCACGTCCCTCCACCCGACGCCGTCTCCTTCAGGATGAGCGAAACCTGCGTGGCGGTGAGCGCAGGGTTGGCGGCCCACACGAGTGCCGCCGCACCTGCGACCTGAGGAGTAGCGAACGACGTCCCGCTGCCGAACCCGTACAGGCCACCGCCGGCGGGGTCGATGGGCGCCCGCGGATAGAGCGTCGGCGACGAGAGCGACGACAGCGCGCCGAGCACGCTCACGCCGGGGGCGGCGAGCGACACCGTCGAGCCGGTGTTCGAGAACGGCGCCCGGCTGCCGTCGCTCGTCGAGGCCGCGACGGCGAGGCCGCTTCCGCCGGCGCCGTCGGAGCCGACCGGCTGGAGGAGCGCCGCCGGATATTCGACGGGGTTCCCGGCGGCAAAGTCGTTTCCGACAGGAGCGATCACGAGCGCGCCGTGGCGGACGGCGAAGCGAATCGCGTGCCGCTCGGTCGGGGAGGTCGTGCGTCCTCCGAAGCTGAGGTTGAGGATGCGCGCTCCGTGCTCGACCGCGTACACGATGCCCGCCGCCTCGTCGAGGTCTGTGAACGCGCCGTCGGCCTCGCCGGCCTTTACGACGAGGAGCTGGGCGTCGCCGCCCGAGCCGATCGCCCCGGACGCGAGCGAGGCGACGAAGGTGCCGTGCCCGTTCGGGTCGGTTACCCGCGTCGAGTCGGTTGTCACGTCGAACGCGAGCGGCCGAGCCGCAGCAAGGGCAGGCGCGCTGAGATCCGCGCCCGTGTCGATGACGGCGATCCGGATGCCCGAGCTCGCCTGGAACACGGCTTGGGGAACGGCGTTCTCCTCGGTCGCCTGAAGCTGCCACTCGAACCCGGCGACTTCCGCGCCGACCGCGTGCGCGGGTGCCGCGGCGGCCGTTCTCCCGATCGCCTGCTCGACCGAGCCGATGCCCGGCTGTCGGCGGAGCGACCTGGCGGACTCGCTCGTCAGCCGCACCTCCGCTACGTGTAGCGCGGGCACCATTCGCGCCACCGTGCCGCGCTCGGCGCGCACGGCGGCGGCGAGGGCGGGCGCCGACCGATATGTGACTCCGAAGAGGGCCGCGTTCTTTGCCGGGCGGCCGGCTGCGGGCATGCAAATGCACGCCGCTAAGGCGAGGACACACGCCGCGATAGGCGTCCGGAGAGGCCGCATCTCTCGTCTGTGATCGTACGCGCGATCTCGGGCGCAGGCGCGCCGCGCGAGCCGGAATACTCGATGGAGGGACTCGCCCACTACGCGGTCAGGGAGCTGCTGCTCGCGGGCACGTAGCACCCGCCGAGCGCTGCCTGCCCGATGAACGCCCGCAGCCGCGAACCCGGCTTCACCGAAGCCCGGATCGTCGCCGTGGAGACCGCGACCACCGCCCCGAGCGATGAGTTCTGCTTGAGCGTCCCCGAAGCGACCGGCTGCCACCGCTCGTGCGCGGCGTCGTAGCGCTCGAGCGTTGCCTTCGAGGTGAAGAACTGTCCCGCCCCGACGGAGACGTCGACCGCGAAGATCTTCGCTCCCACGCGGCGCAGCTGGACGAGAGGCTCCACCTCGATCGGGACGGGCGCGCTTTCGGTGCCGCCGAGTTGAGCGACGATCGTCATCCCGAGCGCCGGCTGGAGGTTGAAGGAGTAATCGCCGTTCGTGTCGACGGTTGCCGTCCCGATCGGGACGGCTCCGGTGAATCCGCAGCCGGTCGCGAGCATCTGGACCGTCTGGCCCGCCTGTCCCGCCGCCGAGCCACGCAGCGTCACCTGTGCACCGAAGCGAACGATGCCCGCCGAGCTTGTGAGGGTGGGCACGTCGGCGACAGCCGCCGCAGCCGCCGCCGCCGACGCCGCGAGCATGGCTGCCGCGAAGGCCGAAGCGGTCCCGCTCGCGATGCCCATCCCCATGACGCTCAGCGTAGGGCGACGAGA
>DATKQO010000126.1:0-5051 GCA_035532715.1 Gaiellaceae bacterium
GCGCGGACATCTCCGGCTTGTGGTCGTAGCTCGGCACGTCGCGCGGCGAGGGAACCATGACCCGCACCTCTCCGGCGAACTCGTCTTCGCGGCCCCCGTTGAAGAAGTACGTCACGTGGGCGTACTTCTCGGTCTCCGCCATGTGCAACTGGCGAAGGCCGCGCTCGGCGAGCACCTCCGCCATCACCATGTCGACGCTCTGCTCGGGGAAGGCGACCGGAAAGCCGAAGTCGTCCCGGTACTTCGTCATCGTCGTCAGATCGGTTTCGAGCTCACCGAGCTTCGCGGCGAGCTGCCGCATCCGGTCTGGACGGAAGTTGAAGGAGATCGCCGCATCGCGTGCCGGATCGAGGCGCGGCCTGCCGTCGAGCACGACCGGGAGGACGAACTCGTCCGTGACGGCGGACTTGTAGCTCTCCTGGATCGCGTGCAGCGGATCGCCGTCGTGGACGCCGGTTCCGGCGACGATCGCATCGAGCGCGAGCTGCGTCCGCTCTGCACGGTGGTCGCGATCCATCGCGTAGTAGCGGCCGGCCACGGTTGCGATCCGGTCGGCCGGCAGCTCGGCGAGATCCTTCGCCGCGGCGTGCGGTGAGACGTCGCGACCGTCGGTGAATGCGTGGATCCAGGTGCGGTGCGCTATGCCTTCGCGGTTCGCGAGCTCGAGCAGCGCCCGCACGTGGTCGATGTGCGAGTGCACGCCGCCGTGCGACACGAGGCCGAGGAGATGCACGTCTCCCCCGCGCTCCTGCGCGCGGCGAAACGCGGAGACGAGCGCCTCGTTCTTGTAGAAGCTGCCGTCGGCGATCGCGCGATTCACGCGCTGGAAATCCTGGTCGAGCACGCGGCCGGAGCCGATCGTCAGATGCCCGACCTCCGAGTTGCCCATCTGCCCGTCCGGCAGGCCGACGGCCTCGCCGGATGCGGCGAGCGTCGTGTGCGGATACTCCGCGTGGAGCCGGTCGAACACCGGCGTGTCCGCGAGCTCGACGGCGTTGCCCGGTCCCGGCGGCGCGATGCCCCAGCCGTCGAGGATGACAAGCGCTACGAGCGGCCGCACCGGGCTGCCGCTTCGCATATCGCCGCGAACGATTCGACGTCGAGCGACGCTCCTCCGACGAGCGCGCCGTCGACCGAGGGTTGCGCCATCAGCTCGGCGGCGTTGTCGGGCTTCACCGAGCCGCCGTAGAGAACGGGAACGTCGAGCAAGGACTTGATCAGCGCGTGCGCCTCCTCCGCGAGCGCGGGCGTGGCGGTCAACCCGGTCCCGATCGCCCATACCGGCTCGTACGCAAGCGTGAGCCGCTCGTGCGACCCGCACGCGTCGCGGATCGCGTCGACCTGGATGCGAAGCACGGTCTCCGTGTCGCCTGCGTCGCGCTCCTCCTGCGTCTCCCCGACGCACGCGATCACGCCGAGACCCGCCTCGAGCGCGCCCTTCGCCCGCCGCGCCACGCCTGCGTCGGTCTCGCCGAAGTACTGGCGGCGCTCGGAATGGCCGACGAGGGAGCCCGCCACACCGAGGGCGAGCAGCATCGGCGGCGACAGCTCGCCCGTGAACGGGCCCTCTCTGTCCCAGTGGACGTTCTGGGCGTACGTCGCGAGGCCGGCCGACACGCAGGCGGCGAGCGACACCGCGGGCGGGCAGACGATCACCTCGACGCCGTCGATGCCTGCGAGGCGTGCGGCGACCGCTGCGGGATCGGGCCCGGCGTACATCTTCCAGTTGCCGGCGACGATCATGCCGCCGCCCCGACCGCCGGCGGGATCGCAGCGACGCCGGGCAGCGTCTTGCCCTCGAGCAGCTCGAGGCTCGCCCCGCCGCCCGTGGAGACCCAGGAGATCCGTCCGGCGAGGCCGAGCTCGTTCAGCGCCCGCACCGAGTCGGCTCCGCCGACGACGGTGAACGCCCGCTCGTTGCCGGCGACCGCCTGCGCCACGGCCCTCGTGCCCTCGGCGAAGCGGGGCCACTCGAAGACGCCCATCGGCCCGTTCCAGAAGATCGTGCGCGCAGAGGCGAGCACGTCCGCGAAGCGGCGCTGTGTCTCGGGCCCGATGTCGAGCCCGAACCAGCCTTCGGGCAGGCCGTCGAACGGATAGATCCCCGACTCGGCGTCCTCCGCAAAGGCCGCTGCGCCGACGACGTCGACCGGCAGCTCGACCGGAAACGCAAGCGGGTTCTCGACGCGGATCTGCTCGGCCATCTTGCCGCCGATCAGCACCGTGTCGGCGCGACCGCCGAGGTTCTGGAGCACGCCGAGCTTGTCGTCGACTTTCGCGCCGCCCGAGACGATGACGAACGGCCGCGCGACGTCGCCGAGCAGCGTGCCCAGATGCTTCAGCTCCTCCTCGAGCAGCAGGCCTGCGTATGCGGGCAGCAGATGGGCCACCGCCTCCGTCGAAGAGTGCGCACGATGCGCAGAGCCGAACGCATCGTCCACGTAGAGGTCACAGCCGTCGGCGAGCTCGCGCGCGAACTCCGGATCGTTCTTCGTCTCGCCGGGATGGAAGCGCGTGTTCTCGAGCACGCGGATCCGCTCGTCGGGCAGCAGCTCGTGCAGCCGCTCCTCGACAGGGCGCATCGAGTACTTCGCGCGGTCCTCGTCGGTCTTGGGCCGCCCGAGGTGCGAGCAGACACGGATTCCCGCGGCTCCGCCCTCGAGCAGAAGGCGCAGCGTCGGCAGCGAGGCACGAATGCGCGTGTCGTCGGCGACACGGCCTTCCTCGAGCGGGACGTTGAGATCGGCGCGGACCAGGACGGTCTTGCCCGCGACGTCGGCATCGCGGACCGAACGCGGCAGGCGCACGACGTCCCCTTTCCGTTACGCCGCGACCGCGGCGGGCATGGTCTGGGCAATCCTCGCGACGAGATCCACGAGGCGGCAGCTGTAACCCCACTCGTTGTCGTACCAGCCAAAGACCTTCACGAGCGGCCCGTTCACCATCGTGAGATCGCTGTCGAAGATCGACGAGTACGACGAGTGCACGATGTCGGTCGAGACCAGCGGCTCATCGGAGTAGAGCAGGATCCCCTCGAGGTCGCCGGTGTCCGCCTTCGAGCGGAAGAGCTCGTTCACCTCGTCCTTGCTCGTCTCGCGCGCGACCTGGACCACGAGGTCGACGATCGAGCCGGTCGGCACCGGTGCCCGCATCGACATGCCGTCGATCTTTCCCTTCAGCTCGGGCAGGACGACGCCGATCGCGCGAGCCGCCCCGGTCGAGGTCGGGATGAGGTTGATCGCGGCCGCCCGGGCGCGACGGAGGTCGGGGTGCGGGAGGTCGAGCGTACGCTGGTCGTTCGTGTACGCATGAATCGTCGTCATGAACCCGCGCTCGATCGTGTACGCCTCGTGGAGCACCTTGGCGAGCGGCGCGACGCAGTTCGTCGTGCACGACGCGTTCGAGATGATGGCGTGCTGCTCCGGGTTGTAGTCCTTGTCGTTGACGCCGAGCACGATCGTCACGTCCGGGTTCGTCGCGGGTGCCGAGATGACGACCTTCCTCGCGCCGGCGTCGATGTGCTTCTGCGCGCTCTCGCGGTCGGTGAAGAAGCCCGTCGACTCGATCACGACGTCGATGCCCAGCTCTCCCCACTGGAGATCGGCTGGGTCGCGCTCGGACAGAAGCTTGAGCTCGTGCTTGCCGACGCGGATGAGCCCGTCGCCCGCCTCGACCGGCGCGTCCAGGGTGCCGAGCACCGAGTCGTGCTTCAACAGGTGTGCCATCGTCTTCAGGTCGCCGAGGTCGTTCGCGGCCACGATCTCGAAGTCGCCGCCGTGCTGGAGGTACGCACGGAAGAAGTTCCGTCCGATCCTCCCGAAGCCGTTGATCCCCACCCTGATCTTCGCCATGGTCAACAGTGCCTTTCGATCGAGAACGTGTACGCCGAGTCTAACCGGGCCCGCCACGACGCCTGCCCGCAGGAGAGACGGCACGAGGGCGGGCCGGAGGGGAAGCTCCGAGGACGACCTTCCCCTCCGGCTTTACCACACCCGAGACCGTGGCGACGGACGGGGTCTGAATCCGTCACCGGACGAGCGCGGACCCGCCGTTGCCGAGTATGACGACTCGATCTGCGACGGCGCTAGACGAGTTGTAAGTCGTAGGCAGGTCAGTCGCCGGCGAGCGCCTGCAAGCGGCGGAGACGCCGGTACGCCGACGCTTTCGTGATCGGCGGACGGCAGCGGCGCGCAAGTTCGGCGATAGGCAGCGTCGGATTGCGCAGACGCAGGACCGCGAGCTCCTTGAGATCGTCGTCGAGTGCGTCGACGTCGAGCTTGCGCAACGCCTCCAGCTGCGCATGCGCGGCGCGGCTCGTCCGCACGAGATTCGCGTGGTCCGCGTTCGCGAGCCGGTTCGCGTCGCCGCGCGTCGCCGCGACGACCGACCGCTCCTCGAGGACGAGGACGACGTCGCTTGCGCCGGCCGCGACGAGCAGATCGGCAATCGTCTCTGTTCCCTTCGCGTAGGCGAGCGCGTGCCGCGCGCGTTCGAGCACGTGCAGCTCCGCCCCTTCGCGGCCGGCGACCTGGGCGAGAAAGCGCGCGCCCTCGACTTCCGCAGTCCTGATCTCCAGATGCGCAGCGCGCGGCCCGCTGAGCGAGCCGGCGCCGAGGAGGGCGCCGCGGAGGTACGCGCGCCGGCAGCAGCGCCGCGCGAGCACGCGTTGCGGCGGCTGCTCGAGCGGCCGGTGCGACACGTCGAGCACCCCGGCCCGGTGAAGCGTCGCGTAGGCGTGCGCTGTTCCCTCGACGTGGAGCTGGTAGCGGGTCGCGTGGTCGAACGCCCGCCGCTGGTAGGTGCGGATCTCGGACTCGACGCCGAACGCGCGCAGAAGGCTGAAGGCGCGGCGCGCGACGCCCGAGCTGGAGAGATCGAGATGCACGTCGACGTTGCCGCGCCCGCGCAGGTGCACGCTGCCGGCGACGTGGAAGAGCCCCGAGAGCTCGGCGAGCCTGTCGCAGTCCGCGTCGGGTGCGATCGCGGCGAGCTCTTCGCGCAGGTCGTCAGAGAGCGGCAACCGGGAACCCCTCGAGCTCGAGCAGGCGGCG
>DATKQO010000127.1:0-4084 GCA_035532715.1 Gaiellaceae bacterium
TCGCACGCACCCGCGAGCACGAGCTCGAACGTGCGCGCCGAGTACGGCTCGACGTTGTAGCGGCGCAGCTGGAGCGGATCGCTCGCCGGCGTATTCGCCCCGGACACCGCGGTGAACGCGACGTCGTACCCGGCCTGGCGCACGAGGCTGAGGTGCACCTGCTTGTAGTGCGCCTCGGAGCCCTTGACGAACGAGAACGCGCGCACGGGGCGCCCGAGTCGTTCTTCCAGGCGAAACTTCGAGATCGCGATCTCCCGCGCAGCCTCGTCGAGCTCCAGGTCCGCGAGCGGCCGGTGGCTGATCCCGTGCGACTCGATCCTCACCCCGAGGCGCTCGAGCTCGCCCAGCTGCGCCCAGTCGACCGTCGGGTTGAGGACGCCGTGCGACGCGAGGTGCTCCTCGTGCGGCAGCGGCTGGCGGTCGCCGACGTACGCGAGCGGCACGAACTGCACCGCCGGATACCCGTGCCGGTGCAGGATCGGCGCAGCGTTCTCGAGGTTGTCGAGGTAGCCGTCGTCGAACGTGATCAGCACTGCGCCTTCGGGCAGCGAACGCTGCTCGAGGTAGTGCGCGAGCACCGCGTCGAGGTCGACGACGACGTAGCCGAGCTCCTTCAGCTCCGCCATCTGCTCGTCGAAGAGCGAGACCGGCATCGACATCCGGTTCCCCGGCTGGTCGTTGACCTTGTGGTACATGAGCACGCGCAACGTGCGGTCGTCGCCGTTGACGGCTCCGATGCCGCGCGCGGTCTCGCCGATCGCGCGGTAGACGGAGTTCTTCAGCACCTGCTTGATCTGCTCGCGCACGGAGGCAGGGTAACCCTCAGAGCATGAGCGCGAGCACGAGCGACCAGCTGACGACGTACGCGGCCGTCCAGACGGCGACGGCTCCGCGACGCCAGCTGCCCCGAGCCCAGAGAGCGCGCGCCGCTGCAAGCCCGAAGACTGCGGCAACGGGCGCGAGGAAGAGCAGGTAGTGCGGCGAGTTCGGGTCGGCGTCCCGTTGCGGGAATCGGATCAGCATCACAAGGAACGCGAGCCATGCCGCCCAAAAGAACAGCGTCAGTGCGGCGAGCGCGGCATCGCCGGCCACGAGTTGCCGTCGCCGGGCGACCCGCCACAACGCGGGCAGGCCGATGGCGAAGAGTCCTCCGAGGACGAGCGCATCGCCGCCGAAGCCGAGCACGCTCTGCGTCGACGCGAGCACCGTGGCCTCGGTTCCCCGCGGAGGCCCGAAATCGCCGATACCCGTCCAGTCCGCCCAGAGACCGACGTGGAACTTCGGAAAGAGGAGGTTGCGGCTGAGCAGGTTCCAGGGATGCGCGACGGTGTCGGCCGGCACGCTCGCGTAGAACGAGAGGGGCTCGTGGTCGAGCATGATCCCCGGCCGGTCGAGGTTCGACTGGATCGGGTTCCCGTATTTCGACGCCTGGTAGCCCCACCAGGGGCCGGCGAGCAGCACGACGGCGACCGCAGCGCCGGCGAGGAATCGGCGCGAGCCGCGGCCGCCGAGCAGCAGAGCGATCACGGCGACGACGGCGACGATCAGCACGGCCGACTGCCGCGTGAGGGCGGCGGCGGCGAGCAGGCCCCCCGCGGCGACACCGCGGCCGGCGGACCAGCCGAGCCGGCTCGCGCGCAGCGTCAGCAGCACGGCGAGCGAGGCGAAGAGCGCGAAGAGCGGATCGGGATGGAGCACGAGCCCGATCCGGAAGACGACGGGGGTCAGCGCCACGCCGAAGGCCGCAAGCGGGGGCGCCCACCGCGAGGCCGGCCAGAGCTCGCGGGCGAGTAGGGCGCCGACACCGACGAGGCCGAGTTCGGCAGCGATCTCGGGGAGGAGCCACGGCACCCACTTCACGCTCGTCGCCGCGGCGAGCACATCGAGCGCGGCGAGCACGACTGCCGCCGCAGCGAGGACGATCGCCGAGCGCCGCCGCGGCGACCCGCGCGCGCCGGTCAGGAACAGCCACCCGGAGCCGAGCGCGAGCGCGAGCCAGCCGAGGACCCTGACAGCACGCGGCAGGCCCGGTGCGACGCGGACATCCGTCGGGCCGAGCGCCTTCGCGCCGCCTTTCAGCAGCGCCGCGGTCGCGGGCAGGCCAGGCGGCAGCGAGAACTCGAGGCTCTCCGCGCGCGTCGGCAGGCGGTGTTGCGTTCCGAGGATGTTCGCGTACTGCTCGAACCAGACGTTGTCCCACACCCACATCACGTTGCCGAGACGGGGGACGCCGATCCACAGCAGCGCCGCGAACACCGTGAGTACGGCAAGAAGCGCGAAGCGCGGGCACGCTTCGCTCGTCATCCGGTCACCTGACGGACGAGCGCGAGGATCTTCGCACCGTACGCGTCCGGTGTGACTCCCCAGTCCTCACCCGTGCGCCGCGCGCCGGCGCTGAGCCGCGCCGCGAGTTCCCCGTCCGACAGGATCCGAACGAGCGCGTCCGCGAGCGCGCCGACGTCGTCGGGGTCGACCAGCAGGCCGTTCGCGTCGGGCCGGACGACGTCGGGGATGCCGGCCCGGTTGCCACCGACGACGGCGCGGCCGCGGCACATCGCCTCGAGTGCGACGCGGGGCAGCCCTTCCGACCGCGACGGGAGACAGACGAGCCATGAGGCGTCCATCGCCGCAGACACCCCCTCGGCGCTGAGACGCTTCGACCACTCCGTCCGTGCAGGGAGGTCGGAGACGAGCCGCTCCGCCTGCTCGCGCATCGTTCCGTCGCCGACGATGTGCAGCGTCGCGTCAGGGACGCGCGGAGCCGCGCGGCGCCACGCCTCGACGAGCGTGTCGAACGCCTTGTAGCGCTCGAGCACTCCGACGAATACGGCGCGCGGGGTATCGGGCAACGGCGCGGGCGCCCGTTCGAGGAACGCCTCGGCATCGACGTACGCAGGGAACACCGCCACCGGCTCGACGCCGAGCGCGCGCACGATCCCCGTTGTCTGGATCGAGACGGTCTTCACGGCGTCGGCGCGCCGCGTCGCGATCGGCGCCAGAGCGTCGTTGAGCGGATTGAGTAGCCGCCGCCACCGCGATCCGTACAGGCGCGTCGTCTCGTGCCAGTCACCCTGGACGTCGAGGATCAGCTTCGCGCGCGAGCCGGCGAGACGCCGGCCGATCAGGAACGCAACCGCCTCGTGCACACCCTGGACGATCGCGGCGTCGGCGTGCGACGCGCGGAGCGCACGCGCAATTCGAAGCGGGAGCAGAAGATAGAAGAGCGCACCGTCGAGAGCGCGCGGGACGGCGGGTGCGACGAGGGTAAAGCGGTCGTCGCCGCGCGGCGCGCCGGTCGAAGCGGCCGCGAGCACGTGATGGTCGACCGCCGCCGCGATCGCTTCCCACTTGCGCGCCTGCGCGCCCTCGAGCGGTAGCCGGAAGCGCTCGCGGGAGACGAAGAGGACGCGGGGCTTCGAGACGGGCACCGCGCCATTGTGCTCACCCACTGCGGTAGGCCGCGCAGAAGACCCGGAAGCGGCGCGACGCGATCGCACGCGCGAGCGGGCCGGAGTGTTCGAGCGCGCGAAGCGCGACGTCGAGCGGACGCGGAGGGACGACACGCATCGAGACGAAGAACGGCCGCGTGTCGAGCCGCTCGAATCCGGCGCGACGCGCCTCCTCCGCGATCCGGGCGATCGGCACCTGACGCGCGCTCAGGTCGAAGACGACCTTCGTCCGCGTGTACGTGCCAATACGCCGCAGGACATCGACGCGGTCGTCGACGAGATAGAGAGCACGCAGGACGATCGTCGCGTCGACCGGCTCGTGCGGCTCGTAGCCGTGAAAGTCCCCCTGCTCGATCGTGCCGCGGTCGCCGATGCGGCGGCGGGCCGCTTCGCACATGCCGCCGCTGGGATCCACGCCGACATACCGGTAACCGCGCGCGAGCACCTCATCCGCGAAGCTCGCGTCGCCGCAGCCGAGATCGAGGACGGTCGCCCCGGCGGCGAGCGGTGGCCCCAGCGCAAACGCCGCCTCTGCGCGCCGCCGGTTGTAGTACGCGGCGTCCGCATACTCCGCATCGGCGAAACCCTCCGCCACCTTGTCGTACTTCTCAGAGAGGTCCACGGGCGGCGAGTAT
>DATKQO010000128.1:0-3638 GCA_035532715.1 Gaiellaceae bacterium
CAGGGTTGCGCGCGTCCGATCCGGCCGAGTACCTGCGCCGGGCGCGCGCGTCGATCGTGGCGCACGTCGAGGGCATGCTCGAGTACGTCCGGCGCGGCGCGTATGTTTTCGATTATGGCAACAACCTGCGAGGTGAGGCCCGCGACGGGGGCGTAACGGAGGCCTTCTCATACCCGGGTTTCGTCCCGGCCTATATCCGGCCGCTCTTCTGTCGTGGCGTCGGGCCGTTTCGCTGGGCCGTGCTGTCCGGGGATCCGGCCGACATCGAGGCGATCGACGAGATGCTGCGGCAGCTCTTTCCCGATGATCCGCTGCTGCAGCGTTGGCTGGAGCTCGCGCCCGAGCGAGTTGCGTTCCAGGGGCTGCCCGCGCGGATCTGCTGGCTCGGCTACGGCGACCGCGCGAAGGCAGGGCTCGCGATGAACGAGCTCGTGCGAAGCGGCGCGGTTAAGGCTCCGGTCGTGATCGGCCGCGACCACCTCGACTCCGGCTCGGTCGCATCGCCGTATCGCGAGACCGAGGCGATGCGCGACGGCTCCGATGCGATCGCGGACTGGCCGATCCTCAACGCCCTCGTCAACGTCGCCGCCGGCGCGACGTGGGTGAGCGTGCACCACGGGGGCGGCGTCGGGATCGGGCTCTCGATCCACGCCGGCATGGTCGTCGTCGCCGACGGCACCGACGAGGCGGCCGAACGGCTCGCGCGCGTGCTCACGACCGATCCCGGCACCGGCGTCATGCGCCACGCCGACGCGGGCTACGAGGACGCGCTCGACGCGGCCAGGCGCGGAAACATCGTCATTCCGGCGACGCCGCGCGACGCGTGAGCCCGTCCCGCCTGCTCGTCCGCGACCTCGCGCAGCTCGCGACGCCGGCCAGAGGTGACGCGCCGCTGCGCGGCGCTGCACTCGGCACGGTCGACGTGCTCGAGGACGCCTACGTCCTCTGCGCGGGAGACACGATCGAGTCGGTGGGGCGGATGCGCGACCTGCCGCCGCTCGACGGCGACGTCGTCGAGCTCGATGGCCGCGGCCGCTGCGCGATTCCGGGTCTCGTCGACTGCCACACGCACGCGGCGTTCGGCGGCGACCGGGTCGAGGAGTTCTCGCTGCGTGCCGCCGGCGCGGGCTACGAGGAGCTGCACGCCCGCGGCGGCGGCATCCTCTCGACCGTCCGCGCGACCCGCGCCGCCGGCGAGGACGGCCTGCGCGCCGCCGTCGGCCGGCACCGCGCCTGGATGCTGCGGCAGGGCACGACATCCTTCGAGGGCAAGTCCGGCTACGGGCTCGACCGCGACACCGAGCTCGCGTCGCTCCGTGCGGTGCGCGACGCCGGTGGGGTGCCGACCTGGCTCGGCGCGCACACCGTCCCACCCGAGTTCGACGGGGACGCCGACGCGTATCTCGACTTCGCGCTCGCCGACGTCCTGCCGGAGGCTGCGCGGATCGCCGAGGCGGCGGACGTCTTCCTCGAGCGTGGCGCCTTCGACGCGACGCAGGCACGCCGCTACCTCGAGGCGTGCCGCGCCGCCGGGCTCGTGCTGCGCCTGCACGGCGACCAGTTCACCGAGCAGGGCGCGATCCCGCTCGCCGTCGAGCTCGGCGCCCGCTCGGTCGACCATCTCGAAGCCACCGGCCCGGAAGGCGTGCGCACCCTCGCCGCGAGCGCCGTCGTCGGCGTCGTCCTGCCCGCGAGCGCGCTCTTCCTCGGCCGCCCGATGCCGCCGGCGCGCGCGCTCGTCGACGCGGGGGCCGCTGTGGCGCTCGCGACCGACTTCAACCCGGGCAGCGCGTTCTGCGAGAGCCTTCCGCTCTGCTGCTCGCTCGCCGCGACGCAACTGAAGCTCTCGCCGGCCGAAGCGCTGTCGGCGTGCACCGTCAACGCGGCGCACGTGCTCGGCCGTGCGGACCGGCTCGGCCGCCTCGCTCCCGGCTTCCGCGCCGACGTCGTCCTGCTCGACGCGCCGGACTGGCGCTACCTCGCCTACCACCTCGGCGGGAGGCTCGTGGCCGAGGTCGTGCGCGCGGGCGAGCTAGGCTAGTCCGCATGCCCTCGAGAAAACAGCGGCGCCGCCAGATGAAGGAGAAGCGGCACGAGTACGAGTTCGTCTACGTCGACGCCGAGGGCAACGAGCTCGACGAGATCCCGGAAGGGCTCGACGAGGAGCCGAAGGAGCGGGCCCCGGCCTCGCGCAACGGCTCGAAGCCGGCCGCGCGCAAGCAGCAGCAGCCGGCGCAGCGCGGTGGGCGGCGCACTCCGCCGGTCCCGTCGTGGAACCGGGCGATCAAGCGCGGCGCGCTGCTCGGCCTCGTCGTCTTCGCGCTCTTCTCCTTCACGGCCAAGGGCAGCTACGTGAAGGTGATCCCGCTCGCGGTGGTCTACACGATCCTCTTCATCCCGTTCACGTACATGATCGACCGCTTCGCGTACAACCGCTACCAGCAGCGGCAGGGCGGCGCGGCGGCCCCGGCGAAGAAGAAGCCTCGCAGCTAGGCCCGGGGAGGGTCATCGCCCCGGTAGTGCCCGTCGCCTGGCCACGGCGCGAGCAGGAGCATGAGCCGTGCGCCGTCCTTGGCGGTGACGGAGTGCCGCTCGTCAGGTGGGAAGCGGAAGAGCTCGCCGGCGCCGGCCTCGGTCGACTCGCCGCCCGCCTCGACGCGGACGCTGCCGTCGACGACGAGCAGGAACGCCGACTCCTTCACCTGGTGCTCGCCGAGCTCCTGGCCCGGGTCGAGCCCGATCAGCACGACGCGGCTCTCTCCCTCGAGCGAATGGAGCACCGCGGGCGAGCGGCTGCCGTCGGGAGTCTCGATCTCGTTCAGCCTCCAATGCTGCATGCTGGGACCGTACCTCCTGAGGCGGGCCGCTACACATGCCGCGGCTAGACTCGCCCGCGTGGACATCGCCGTCGACCGATACGCGCTCGGCCCGCTGAAGACGAACTGTTACGTCGTTCGTGCGAGCCGCGACGCCGCCGAGGCGGTTGTCGTCGACCCGGGCGGAAACGCCGCCGACCTGCGTCTCGAGCTCGCCCGCAGCGGCGCGACGTGCAGCGCGATCCTGATCACGCACGGGCACTTCGACCATGTCGGCGGCGTCGCCGACCTCGCCGAAGGCACCGGCGCGCCCGTCTACATGCCCGAAGGAGAGCGCGACCGGCTCGAGCGCTACGCCGAGTTCGCGCCGGCGGGAATGCCGGGCCGCTCGTACATGCCCGACCACCTGCTCGAAGGCGGCGAGACGATCGAGGTCGCCGGCCTCACGTTCGAGTGCGTCGCCGTCCCCGGCCACTCTCCCGCGCACCTCGCCTTCGCCACCGACGGCGCGCTCCTCAGCGGCGACCTTCTCTTCGCCGGCTCCGTCGGCCGCGTCGATCTGCCCGGCGCCGACTGGGAGACGCTGCTCGGCTCCGTGCGCACGCTCTTCGACCGGTATCCGCCGGAGACCGTCGTCTATCCCGGCCACGGCCCCGCCACGACGCTCGGTGACGAGCTCGCGCGCAACCCGTTCCTCGCGGAGCTGCGCGCGTGACGCGCATCGAGGCGCCGCGCGGCACGCACGACGTCCTTCCCTCCGAGCAGCCGCTCTGGCAGACGGTGACGCGCGAGATGGAGCGTCTCTGCGCTCTCTACGGCTAC
>DATKQO010000129.1:0-3255 GCA_035532715.1 Gaiellaceae bacterium
CGCGGCTCCGCGCTCGGCGTGCTGTGGACCGTTGCGAACCCGGTGATGCTCATGGGCGTGTACGTCCTCGTCTTCGGCGTCGTCTTCAAGTCGCCGTTCTCGAGCGGCGGCCACTACCCGCTCTACCTGCTCACCGGGCTCGCGGCCTGGACGTTCTTTGCCGCCGCGGTGCAGTCGTCGACGCGCTCCATGCTCGACAACGCGAACCTCATCCGCAAGACGCGCTTTCCACGACAGCTCGTACCGCTGTCCGTCGTCGCCGCCCACCTCGTCAGCTTCGGCGTCATGCTGCTCCTGCTGTTCGTCGCGAACTTCATCTGGCTGCCGCGCGTGCGTGCGACCGAGTTGCTTGCATTGCCCCTCGCTGCCCTGTTCGTCGCGTTCGTATCGGGCCTCGCGTTGCTGGTTGCATCGCTGAACGCGCTCTTCCGTGACGTCGAGTTCATCGTGGCGTCACTGCTCGTGCCGTTGTTCTTTCTCACTCCGATCATCTATCCGCTCGCGAACGTGCCCGGCGCGCAGAACCACCATCACGTGATCCAGGCGATCCACTGGCTCAACCCGCTGTCGCCGGCGATCGAGGCGATCCGCGCGCCGCTCTACCTCGGCCGCATGCCCTTCTGGGGCGACGCGGTCTATCTCGTGCTCGCGTGCGCTCTGTCGCTCGCGCTCGGAGCGTTCGTCTTCAACCGCGTCGACGATCAGATCGCGATCGAAGTCTGATCGTCAGCCGGCCGTCGAACATCCACGGCTCGTCGGCCTCGGGCGCGTAGGCGGGCAGGCCGGCGACGACGCAATTGGGCTCGAGCGGGGGTAGAAGGGACGGGCAGACGAGGGGGTGCGGAAAGCGTGGATGGCGGCCGCCACCCGGCGCGTACGGCTCGAGCTCGGGATCTCCGCGTCGCAGCAGCCCGCGCTCGGGCTCGATCGCGCCGCCGACCGCTGCGTAGCCCTCCGCGTGCAACGCGCGAACCTGTTCGTGCCAGCCCTCGGCCGGCTCGGCGCCCTCGCCGAGGAAAGCCCGCGCCCCGGCTGCGTCCCGCGGCAGCACGTCCACGTCCTCCTCGTACGGCGCGTTGCCGAGCTCCGAGAGCCAGAAGCGATGCTCCTCGACGAGGTCGACGGCGAGCCGGTAGCGGCCGGGGGGGATGGGGCCGCGCAGCGCGAGCTGCTGCCGGAGCACCTCTCCCGGCGCGACCTCGCGTTCGAGCGGCGTCCGCGTGCCGTCCCAGACGATTGCGTTTCCGCGCTCGTCCAACCAGTGGAACGCGAGGAAGAGACCCTCGTCGGCGCCGCGCGTGCGCCAGGTCGCGCTGCCGGCGTTCTCGACCTCGATGGTCGGGCGCTGGGGCGCGCCGGCCTCGACGGGCGCGCGCTCGAGCGCGCGCCAGCGCGCGACGAGAGGGCCGGATGCACTCATGCCGGGGCTAGTCTAGGCGCGTGACCCAGCCTCTTCTCGTCCGGGCCGCGCTGCGCGAGCCGGTCGAGCGCACGCCCGTGTGGTTCATGCGCCAGGCGGGACGCTCGCTGCCGGAGTACCGCGCGATCCGCGCACGCCACGGCTTCTTCGACGTCGCCGGCACGCCGGAGCTGTGCGCCGAGGTGACGTTGCAGCCGGTGCGCCGGCACGGCGTCGATGCCGCCGTGATGTTCGCCGACATCATGTCGCCCGTGCTCGGGATGGGTGCCGGGGTCGAGCTCGTCGAGGGTGTCGGGCCCGTCGTCGAGCATCCCGTCGCGTCGCTCGGCGACGTCGAGCGGCTGCGCGTCTCGGAGCCGGAGGAGTGGGGCGGAGCGATCCTCGAGGCCGTCCGCATCGTGCGCGCGGAGCTCGACGAGGAAAAGGCTGTGATCGGCTTCTGCGGCGGCCCGTTCACCGTCGCCGGCTACCTCGTCGAGGGGAAGCCGAGTCGCGACTTCGCGCGCACGAAATCTCTCATGTACCGGGAGCCAGCCGTGTGGCACGCGCTGATGGACCGGCTCGCGGAGCAATCTGCGCGCTATGTCGCCGGCAAGGTGCGTGCGGGAGCCGACGTCATCCAGCTCTTCGATTCGTGGGTCGGCGCGCTCTCGCCGGCCGACTACGAGGAGTTCGTGGAGCCCTACTCCGCACGCATCCTCGCCGCCGTCGACGTGCCGACGATCCACTTCGGCACCGGAGTGACCGAGGCGTTGCTGCCCCGAATGATCCGCGCCGGCGGCGACGTGATCGGAATCGACTGGAGGCTCGCCCTCGACGTCGTGCCGGACGATCGGGCTGCACAAGGCAACCTCGATCCCGCGGTCCTGCTCGGCCCGTGGGAGCGAATCGAGACCGAAACGAGAGGCATCCTCGCGCGCGCGCAAGCGCGCGGCAGCCACATCTTCAATCTCGGTCACGGCGTCCTGCCGCAGACCGACCCGGACGTCGTCACGCGGCTCACCGCGCTCGTCCAGGAGCGCGCGGTGGAGGCTCGTGTCTAGCGAGGCCGTGGTCCTGATGGCGTACGGCTCCCCCGAGCGGCTCGCCGACGTCCCGGCGTACTACGCCGACATCCGCGGCGGCCGGCCGATCGCGCCAGAAAACCTCGCCGACCTCGTCGAGCGCTACCGCCGGCTCGGCATCGAGGACTCCTCGCCGCTGAACGCGATCACCGAGCAGACGCGCGCCGCCCTCGAGCGGGAGCTCGGCCTGCCCGTCTACACCGGCATGAAGCACTGGCCCCCGCGGATCGCGGATGCGGCCGAATCGGCGATCGCGGGCGGAGCGCGCAGGATCGCCGGCCTCGTGCTCGCGCCGCACTACTCCGCGCTCTCGATCAAAGGCTACCGCGAACAGCTCGAGGAGGCGCTCGCCGGCCGGGCCGAGCTCGTCTTCGTCGACAGCTGGCACACCGAGCAGGGCTTCGTCGACCTGCTCGCAGGACGGGTGCGCGGGACGCAGGCGCATGTCGTCTTCTCCGCGCACTCGCTGCCGGCGCGGATCCTCGCCATCGGGGATCCCTACAAGGATCAGCTCCTCGAGACGTCGAGCCTCGTCGCGGCGGCCGCGGCCCTCCCCGGCGACCGGTGGAGCTTCTCCTTCCAGAGCGAGTCGCCGACCGCCGAGCCGTGGCTCGGGCCGGACATCCTCGACCACCTGACCGCGCTGCACGAGGCCGGCGTCGACGACGTGCTCGTCTGCCCCGTCGGATTCGTCTCCGACCACCTCGAGATCCGCTGGGACATCGACGTCGAGGCTCGGGAGCGCGCCGCCGAGCTCGGCATGCGGCTCGA
>DATKQO010000130.1:0-2170 GCA_035532715.1 Gaiellaceae bacterium
GCTTCGTCGACGGATTCTTCACGTCCTGCGCCTCGTCGCACAGCAGCCGGTCCCACGCGACCTCCGCGAGCACGTCGACGTCGCGCGCAACGATGTCGTACGACGTGACGACGACGTCGCAGCGCTGCACCGCCGAGACGAGCGCCGCGCCCTCGAGCCGGTCGTGGCCGTGATGCAGATGGACACGCAGCTTCGGCGCGAAGCGCGCGACCTCCGCCACCCACTGCCGCGCCACGCTCATCGGGCACACGACGAGCGTCGGCCCGAACGCCTCGCGTCCGTGCTCCTCGCGCTCGCTCACGAGCATCGCGATCGCCTGCACCGTCTTCCCGAGCCCCATGTCGTCGGCGAGGATCCCGCCGATCCCGAGATCGCCGAGCATCCGCAACCACCCGTGGCCGCGCTCCTGGAACGGGAAGAGCGCGTGCGCCATCCCCGCCGGCGTCTCGAGGGGACGGAAGTGCCGCTCGTCGCCGCCGTGCAGCAGATCCTCGAGCGCCGCGTCGAGCGAGACCTCACCGAGCTCGAGCCCCGCCTCGTCCGTCTCGAGACCCGACACCGCGCGGACGAGCTCGACGATGCCCGAGCCGGTGCGCCGCTGCTCGAGGAAGCGGAGCGCCTTCTCGACGTCGGCGCGGCGCACGGCGTGCCAGCGGCCGCCGACCTGCACGAACGGATCCTTCGCCGTGACGAGCTCCTGCAGCTCCTCCTCGCTCAGCTCGCTGTCGCCGATCGCGAGCCGCCAGTCGAACGACGCGAGCTCCGACGTCGCCAGCAGGCCGCTCGAGCGAACGCTCGGGTCGCGGCGGCTGCGCGCGGTCAGGTTCACGCGCAGCTTCGCCGTCGAGCGCAGCCACTCCGCCGGCAGCAGCACCGGCACGTCGCGCTCCTCCAGCGTCGGCATCGCCTCGCGCAGGAAGAAGCGCACCGCGTCCGGGTCGAGCTGCGTCTCCGACGGCTCGGTCTCCGCGAACGCGATGCCGCCCTCGGCCAGGAGCGGCTCGATGTCGGCGAGCGTGCGCACGAGCGCGCGCCGCGGATCGCTCGAGCGGAAGAACGCGAACACCTCCTCGCCGCCGCTCCACAGCGCCGACGCGGGCAGGGAGAGCGTCTCGTCGTCGGCTGCCTGGAGCCACAGCTCGAGCGTCAGTCCCTCTGTCGCCTCGCGCTCGTCGAGATGGAGGGCGAGCCGCCACGGCGCAGCCGAGAGCGTCGAGAGGCCGTCGTCGACCCACTGCGTCAGTCGCCGCTCGAGCGCCGAGTAGCCCGAATGCTCCGGTAGCTCGGGCGCCGGCGCGGTCAGCCCCTCGAGGAAGAGCTCGATCGCCGACCGCGTACGGCGCAACGGCTGCACGAGACGCACGCCGGCGGCGCGCAACCGCGCACGCGCGATGTGGTCGACGAGATACGGATAGAGATCCTGCACGACAGCGTCGCGGTCGCCGTCGAACGCGACCGCGCACACCGGCGGGAGCGCCGCCGCGATCAGCGCCAGCTGCTTCTCGATCGTGTCGTCGAGTGTCGCCGCCCAGAACGCGAACCACTGCCGCTGGTCGTACTCGAGCTGCGGATGGACGAGCCCCTCGGTGACCGCGCCCTGCGCGAGCTCGACGACCGCGAAGAGCGCGCGCGCGGTGCCGCCGAGCTCGACGCCCGCGGGCGGCGCCTCCGCGAGCCGGACGAGCTCGCCGACGCTCACCTTGCGCGAGGCGACCGCGCGCCCGAGGTGGGCGAGATCGGCGACCGACGGCATCCCGACGTGCAGGCGGCCGGCCGAAAGCTCGCCCTCCGGGCTGCGCTGGATGACGAACGCCGACGCGTCCGGCTGCCAGAGCACCTCGAGGGTCGGCAGAGCCGGAACAGGGCCGGAATCGGTGAGCTCGCGAACGGACACGACCTTCCAACATAGGCGGTGCACCGGACTCTTCGCGTCACCCGATCCGTTGGACAGGTCGGAAAGAGCGTCTTTCGCGCGCGCTCGTGCGGTTCTACGGTCTCGGGATGCTCAGCGAAGAAGCCGCCCGCGACCCGCCTCGCCGAGGCGACGCCGAACGCGGTCCCGATTACGGCCTGACCCACCGGGTACACGTTGCTCATGGCGAAAGTCGCCCTCGTCACGGGCGCAAACACCGGCATCGGCCTCGCGATCGCGCAGCGGCTCCTCGCCGAC
>DATKQO010000131.1:0-17834 GCA_035532715.1 Gaiellaceae bacterium
CGGCAGCATCTCGAGCCGCCTGCACTCCATCGACCGGCCGTCCTCGCGGATCGCGAGCATGTGGTTCGGCACGATCTCGCGCAGGCGCGTGAACCAGAAGCCCGACAGACCGGTGAGCACGCGTCCCTTGTCGGGAATCTCGGTCGGCAGGATCACGTCGAACGTCGAGATGCGGTCGCTTGCGACGAGCAGCAGGCGGTCGTCGTCGAGCGCGTACAGCTCGCGCACCTTTCCGGATGCGAGGTGCGTGGCTTCAGACATGAACAGGTTCCTCCTTGGCGGCGAGTGACTGCAGGCGGGTGAAGACGGTGTCGACGTGGCGCGTGTACGCGCCGAGGTCGAAGACGGCGTCGAGGTCGACGCGCGAGGCGATCTCGTCGTCGGCGCGGGCGAGCTCGCGGAAGTCGAGCTCCTCGTCCCACGCGCGCATCGCGTTGCGTTGTACCGCGCGGTAGGCGTCGTCGCGCGACAGGCCGGCCGCGACGAGCGCGAGCAGGACGCGCTGGCTGAAGAAGAGGTAGTGGCTCGCCTCGAGGTTGCGGCGCATCCGCTCCTCCCGCACGACGAGACCGTCGATCAGCCACGTGAAGCGATCGAGCATGTAATCGAGCGCGAGGAACGCGTCCGGGATCACGACGCGCTCGGCAGACGAGTGCGAGATGTCGCGCTCGTGCCAGAGCGCGACGTTCTCCAGCCCGACGAGCGCGTGACCACGGACGACCCGCGCGAGACCGCAGATGCGCTCGGCGACGACCGGGTTCCGCTTGTGCGGCATCGCCGACGAGCCCTTCTGGCCTTTCCCGAACGGCTCCTGCACCTCCGCGACCTCGGTGCGCGCGAGATTTCGAATCTCGAGTGCGAACTTGTCGAGCGACGACGCGGTGACGGCGAGCGCTGTGAGCAGCTCGGCGTGACGGTCGCGCTGGAGGATCTGGGTCGAGGTCGGTGCAGGCTCGAGTCCGAGCCGTTCGCACGCGAGCCGCTCGAGCTCGGGATCCGTCGCCGCATAGGTGCCGACGGCGCCCGAGAGCTTGCCGACGCGCATGCCGTCGAGCGCACGCGCGACGCGCTTGCGCGCGCGGTCGAGCTCGAACGCCCACCCGACGAGCTTCAGCCCGAAGGTCGTGGGCTCGGCGTGCACGCCGTGCGTCCGGCCCATCTGGAGCGTCGCGCGGTGCTCTTCGGCGCGCGCGATGACGACGGCGAGCGCGCGGTCGAGGCCTTCGAGGATCAGCCCGCCGGCCTCGCGCACCTGGAGTGCGAGCGCGGTGTCGACGACGTCCGAGGACGTGAGCCCGTAGTGGAACCAGCGGCCTTCCTCGCCGAGCTGCTCGGCCACCGCGTCGACGAACGCCGCCGTGTCGTGGTGGAGCGTCGCCTCGAGCTCGGCGACGCGTGCCGCGCTCGGGGCGGCCGCGTTCGCCTGGAGGGCGCGGGCGGCCTCGGCAGGCACGACTCCGAGCTCGGCCCAGGCCGCCGTCGCCGCGAGCTCGACCTCGAGCCAGGCCGCGAGCCTGCCCTCGTCCGACCAGATCCTGGTCATGGCCGGGCGGGAGTAGCGGGCGATCACTGGAGACAGTCTAGAGCCGCTCCAGGCCGGCGGGGATTGGCTACGCGTTGAGAATGCGGACGGCGAGAGCGCCCGCGTTGCGCGCGCTGTCGACGCCGACCGCCGCGACGGGAACGCCGGGAGGCATCTGCGCGATCGCGAGGAGCGCGTCCAGGCCGTCGAGAACGCTGAGGCTCGAGCGCAGCGGGACGCCGATCACCGGCAAATCGGTATGCGCCGCGACGACACCCGGCAGGGCGGCCGACAGGCCGGCGCCGCAGATCAGCACCCGGAGCCCGCGCCCGCGTGCGCTGCGCGCGTATTCCGCGACGGCGTCGGGCGTCCGGTGCGCCGAGCGCACCTCGAACTCGTAGCCCACGCCGTGCTCGTCGAGCACGGCGAGCGCCGGTTGCATGCGCTCACGGTCGGACTCGGAGCCGACGAGGATTCCGACGCGCGTGTCAGGCACGGGCGAAGGCGGCGATGTCGGAGCGGTAGCGCACGCCGTCGAACTGTATGTGCGCGGCGGCCGCGTATGCGGCAGCGCGCGCGTCGCCGATCGAATCTCCGAGCGCGGTCACGTTGAGGATCCGCCCGCCGTTCGTCACAAGCCGGCCGTTGTTGAGCGCGGTGCCCGCGTGGAAGACGAGCGCGCCGGTGCCCTCCGCTTCCTCGATGCCGGTGATCGGCGTGCCGGAATCGTTCTGCGCCGGGTAGTCGCGGCCCGCGAGGACCACCGTCACCGCCGCGCCGTCTGCCGCGCCGAGCGAGACGCCGCGCAAATCGCCGGCCGCTGCAGCCGCGAGCGCCTCGAGCAGGTCGCCTTCGAGTCGCGGCAACAGCGACTGCGTCTCCGGATCGCCGAAGCGGCAGTTGAACTCGAGCACGCGCGGGCCGTCCTCAGTCAGCATCAGGCCACCGTAGAGCACGCCGACGAACGGCGCGTCGCGCCGCGCGAGCTCTGCGAGCACGGGGACGCATGCGCTCTCGACGAGCTCCGCGACCTCGGTGTCCGAGAGCCGCGGCACCGGCGAGTACGAGCCCATGCCGCCGGTGTTCGGGCCCTCGTCGCCGTCGCCGATCCGCTTGTAGTCCTGTGCCGCCGGCAGCGGCAGCGCGATGCGGCCGTCGCAGAGCGCGAAGAGCGACACCTCCTCGCCCTCGAGCAGTTCCTCGACGTGAAACGGCTGCCCGAGCGCCTCCGCGGCCCGAAGCCCCGCGTCGAGCTCTGCCTGCGTGCGGCAGACCCACACGCCCTTGCCGGCTGCGAGCCCGTCGGCCTTCACGACGCAGGGGGGCCGCGCCACGGCGAGCGTCCGCGCGGTCGGGACGCCGGCTGCGTCCATGACCTCCTTCGAGAACGCCTTCGAGCCCTCGATCCGCGCGGCGGCGGCTCCGGGCCCGAACACCGGGATGCCGCGACGGCGCAGCTCGTCCGCGAGGCCGGCGACGAGGGGCGGCTCCGGGCCGACGACGACGAGATCGACCTCGAGCTCGAGTGCGAGCGGCCCGAGCGAGGCGATGTCGTTCGCGTGGACCGGATGGCAGCTCGCGAGCGCGGCGATCCCGGGATTCCCGGGCGCCGCATGGAGCTCCGTGAGCCGCGGGCTGCGCGCGAGCGCCCACGCGAGCGCGTGCTCGCGACCGCCCGATCCGACGACGAGCACCTTCACGGGAGCGATCATACGATCGCTCCCGGGCATCGACGCCGGACTCCCCTAGTCTTCACCCTCATGGAAGCGCCGCCGTACTCCTCTGCGGCCGTCGACGTCGTGCGGCTGCCCGCCGGGCGCGCCGAGCAGGACCGCGTGGCCGTCGAGGAGCCGCTCGAGATCCGGATCGGCGGGCGCTCTGTCGCAGTGACGATGCGGACGCCCGGCCACGACGAGGAGCTCGCGCTCGGCTTCTGCCTCTCCGAGGGGTTGCGGCCGGCGGGGGCACGGCTCCCGGACGACCTCGCGGCGAACGCGGTCGAGGTCGACGCGCCCGGATTCGATCCGCAGCGGCTGCAGCGGAGCTTCTACACCTCGTCGTCGTGCGGCGTCTGCGGGAAGGGCGCGCTCGAGGCCGTCGCCGTGGAGGCGCCGCGCGTCGTGTCGGAGCTTCGCGTGCCGCTCGCGCTCGTCTCGTCGCTTCCCGACCGGTTGCGGGAGGCGCAGGCGGCGTTCGCCCTGACCGGCGGACTGCACGCGACGGGCCTCTTCACGGCGGGCGGCGAGCTGCTCTGCGTCCGCGAGGACGTCGGCCGTCACAACGCGCTCGACAAGGTGGTCGGCTGGGCGTTTCGCGGCGGGAAGCTCCCGCTGGCCGCCTCCGTGCTCTGCGTGAGCGGTCGCCTCTCCTTCGAGCTCGTGCAGAAGGCCGCCGTCGCGGGCTGCCCGGTCATGGTTGCCGTCGGCGCCCCGTCGAGCCTCGCGGTCGAGCTCGCCGCCGACCGCGGCGTCACGTTGTGCGGTTTCGTGCGCGGCGGGACGGCGAACGTCTATACGGAGACGTGGCGCATCGAGCACTGACGGGCGTGCTGCTCGTCGGGGGTGCGAGCACGCGCTTCGGATCGCCGAAGGCGCTCGCGCGCGTCGGCGGCGCCACGCTCGCAGAGCGCGCGTGGCGGCTGCTCGGCGAGGCGTGCAGCGATCGGATCGCGGTCGGCAAGCTCGCGGACGGCCTCGAGCTTCCGTTCGATCTCGTCGACGACGGCTCCGACGTGCGTGCGCCCCTCGCCGGCCTCGTCGCGGGACTGCGCGCCGCGCGCACCGAGGTCGCGGTGGTGATCCCCGTCGACATGCCGCTGCTCGACGCTGCCGCGGTGTGCGCACTGGGACAGGCCTGCCGCGAAGCGGCGGTATCGCCAACCGGGCCGCTGCCCGGCGCGTACGCGAAGACGGCGCTGCCGCTGCTCGAGGATGCGCTCGCGCGTGGAGAGCTGCGCCTCCGGGACCTCGTCGCCCGTCTCGACGCGGCGATCGTCGACCTGGACGAGTCCTTGCTTGCGAACGTCAACGAGCCGCGCGACCTCGATCGGCTGTAGGTTCTGCACGTGTCGGGAGTCTTCCACGTGGGCGAGGCCGCCTACAACGACTTCATGGGCCGCTATTCGGTGCGGCTCGCGCCGCAGTTCGTGGATTTCGTGGCGGTCGGCGAGGGTGATCGTGCGCTCGACGTCGGCGCCGGCACCGGTGCGCTTGCCGCCGAGCTGTTGCGTCGCGGTGCAGACGTCGCCGCCGCGGAGCCGTCGCCGGAGTTCACGCAGGCGCTGCGCTCGCGGTTCCCGTCGCTCGAGGTGCACGATGCGTCGGCCGAGCGGCTGCCGTTCGAGGACGACACGTTCGACGTCGCGCTCGCTCAGCTGGTCGTCGCGTTCATGGCCGACGCTCCGGCTGCGATGCGCGAGCTGGCGCGCGTGGCGCGCACGGTCGCGATCTGCATGTGGGGCGTCGAGGAGGTCGAGATGTTTGCCGCCATCGGCCGGACCTCGAGGGCGATCGGCGGCGGTGCGCCGCAGGCCGATGCGACCCGCTACCGCACGAGCGCCGAGCTCGCCGGATTGCTCACGGGCGCCGATCTGCAAGACCTCGAGCTGGCAGAGCTCGACGTCACCGCGTCGTACACCGGGTACGACGACTTCTGGCACGCGCTCACGCGCCAGGTCGGGCCCGCAGGCGCGTGGCTCAAGGCGCTCGACGCGGAGCAGTTCGCCGCGGCGCGTGACGAGATGTTCCGCCAGCTCGGCAGCCCCGTAGGCGAGTTCGAGCTGAGCGGTCGCGCGTATGCGGCGAAGGCTAGGCGCGCGTGAGCACGGAGGCGCGGTCCGCGCCGGTGCCGACGAGCGTCACCTCCACGTCGAGCTCGCGCTCGACGAACTCGACGTAGCGGCGCGCGGCGTCAGGGAGATCCGCGACCGACTCGCACGTGTCGAGCGGCTCGTTCCACCCGGGAAGCGTCTCGTACACCGGGCGGGCCGCGTGGAAGTCGCTCTGATGCGCGGGGAAGTCGACCGTCTCCTCGCCGTCCCGCAGGCGGTAGCGGACGCAGACGGGTAGCTCGGCGAAGTGGGAGAGGACGTCGAGCTTCGTCAGCGCGAGCTTGTCGATGCCGTTCACGCGCACCGCGTAGCGCAGCGCGACGAGGTCGAGCCAGCCGCAACGCCGGCTGCGCCCCGTGACGGTGCCGTACTCGTGGCCGAGCTCGCGCATCCGCTCCTGATCTCCATCCTCGATCTCCGACGGAAACGGCCCCTCGCCGACGCGCGTGACGTACGCCTTCGCGACGCCGATCACGCGATCGATCCGGCGCGGGCCGATGCCGACGCCGGTCGCGGCCGCCGACGCCACCGGATTCGACGAGGTGACGAACGGATACGTGCCGTGGTCGAGGTCGAGCAACGTCGCCTGCGCGCCCTCGAAGAGCACCGACTTGCCGGCGCGGAGCGCGTTGTCGACGTAGAGCGACGTGTCGGAGACGTACGTTCGCAGTCTCTGCGCGTAGCCCTCGTACTGCGACGCGACCGTGTCGAGATCGAACGGCGTCGTCTCGTAGACGCGCTCGAGCCAGAGGTTCTTCTCGGCGAGCGCCACCTCGATCTTCTGCCGGAGGATCTTCGGGTCGAGGATGTCCTGCACGCGGATGCCGAGGCGCATCGCCTTGTCGGCGTAGCACGGCCCGATACCGCGCTTCGTCGTGCCGATCGCGAGCTTGCCGAGCCGGCGCTCGCTCGCCTGGTCGATCGCGAGATGCCACGGCATGATCAGATGCGCGTTGCCCGACACGTACACCTCGCGCGTCGAGCGGCCGCGCGCCTCGAAGTCGTCGAGCTCGCCGATCAGCACCTCGAGGTCGACGACGCAGCCATTGCCGATCACGCACGGCTTGCCCCGGACGATGCCGCTCGGAAGCGCGCGGATCTTGTACGTCTCACCGTCGACGACGATCGTGTGCCCGGCATTCGGGCCGCCCTGGTAGCGGCACACGAGATCCGAGTCCTGTGCGAGCAGGTCGACGATCTTGCCCTTGCCTTCGTCCCCCCACTGCGCACCGACGATGACGGTCGCTGGCACGACCCGAAGTGTGCCCTATCCGGCGGTCGCCCCGGCGACCCGCGCCTGCGACCGCTTTCTACGCTGCTGCGGTCGCCGCTGCGTTCGCGGGCGGGTCACGTTCGATGCGCACCGTGTGCCCACGCCTGCAGAGGAACGCGCCGTGGCCGAGGTCGAGATCGAGCCGGGCTGCGAAGGTCGAGCTGGAGTAGTCCTCGGCGGTGTCGAGCTCGGCGCAGAGCGCGCAGACGACGGTGAACGAGGTGGCTCGCGCCGCGATGCGCACCACCTGTCCGGGAGGGCTCACGTCGCGGCGAGGTCCGCGAACTTCGCGTAGCGCTTGAGGAACGAGAGCTTCACCGAGTCGGTCGGCCCGTTGCGGTGCTTCGCGAGGATCACCTCGGCGAGCCCCTGCTGGTCGGACTCGTCGTTGTAGTACTCGTCGCGGTAGATGAACGCGACGAGGTCGGCGTCCTGCTCGATCGACCCCGACTCGCGCAGGTCGGAGAGGATCGGCCGCTTGTCCGTGCGCTGCTCGACGGCGCGTGACAGCTGCGACAGCGCGATGATCGGGACCTCGAGGTCGCGTGCGAGGATCTTCAGGGAGCGCGAGATCTGCGACACCTCCTGCACGCGGTTCTCGGCGGAGCCCGCCGAGCTCATCAGCTGCAGGTAGTCGACGACGACCAGCCCGAGATCGGGATGACGGGACTTGAGCCTCCGCGCCTTCGAGCGAATCTCCATCATGTTGATCGAGCCGGTGTCGTCGATGTAGATCGGCGCCTTTGCGAGCTTGTCGCAGGCGGCCGTGAGCCGCGGCCAGTCGTCCGGCGCGAGCTTGCCGGTGCGAAGCCGCTGCGACTCGACCTTCGCCTCGCTGCACATCAGGCGCTGCGTCACCTCGGATTTCGACATCTCGAGCGTGAACATGCCCACCGGGATCCCCTGGCGGACGCCGAGGTTCGCCGCCATGCAGAGCGCGAGCGCCGACTTCCCCATCGACGGGCGCGCCGCGATGATGATCAGGTTGCCGGGTTGGAAGCCGGAGGTGAGCCGGTCGATGTCGCGGTAGCCCGACGGAGTCCCGGTGACGTCGACGCCCGCCTCGTAGAGCTGGGTGATCCGCTCGAAGCTCTCTTTCAGCAGCTGGTCGATGTGCGTGAACTCGCCGGTGACGCGCTGCTGCGAGAGGTCGAAGATGATCGATTCGGCCTGGTCGACGAGGTCGCCGGCCTCGCCCGGGCGGTCCCAGCCGAGGCGCGAGATCTCGCCGCCGGCGCGGATGAGACCGCGCAGCGTCGCGGTCTCGCGCACGATGCGCGCGTAGTGGGCGGCGTTCGCGCTCGCCGGGACGAGCGCTGCGAGCTCGTGCAGACGCACGCGGCCGCCGACGTCCTCGAGCTCGCTCCGCTCCTCGAGCATGTCGGTGAGCGTGATCGCGTCCACCGGCTCGCCCTTCGCGTAGAGCGCGAGGGCCGCGCGGTAGACCTTCGCGTGCGACTCCCGGTAGAAGTCGCCCGCGTCGACGATCTCGCTGACGGCGCCGATCGCGCCGGGCGAGATCATCATCGCGCCGAGGACGGACTCCTCGGCTTCGAGATTCTGCGGGGGGACGGTCGCGTTCGACGCGACGGGAGCAAGCTGCGCCATCGGCTTCGAGTCAACCAGCCGCGAGCGCCTGCCGCCACCTGTCGACAGGTCGGTTGTGAACATGTCTTTTTGCGCCATTTGCAGGGGAAATAGTCATGATTGCAGGGGGGGCGGACGGTGCGGCTGTGGACAGATCCCCCGCTGCGAGCGGGAACTTCCGCTGCAAGTCCACAGGCCGAGGACGCGGCTGTGGACGGGCGCGACAGGCCGCGGCACCGGAGCCGGGTGCCGCGGCCTGTCGGGTTTCAGGAGTCGCGGAGCGCCGCGTCGGCGTCGGCGCGCCAGTCCGGCTCGTCGCCGGCCGCAGGGGCCGCCGGCTCGTCGGCGCTCATCGCGGCCTCGGCAGGGGACTGCCTCGGTGCGACGTCGTCGGGCACGTCCTCGTACTCGACCTTCGCGTGTGCCTCGGGCTCTGCAGCCGCGCGCTCCGCCGCTTCGGCCGCCTCCATCGCCTCGAGCTCCTCGTCGGACGGCATCTCGCCGCCCTCGGGCGCGACGAGCGTCTTCACGTCGACGCGGACCCCCTCGAAGAGGTCGATCGGTACGTCGTAGCGGCCGATCCGCTTGATGTTGTCGATGCCGATCTTCCGGCGGTCGACGCGGACCTTGCGCGTGCGCCAGATCTCGTCCGCGATGTCCGTCGGCGTCACCGAGCCGAAGAGCGAGCCGGTGGGGCCCGCCTTCACCTCGAAGCGGAGCACCGTCTTGCCCAGGGTCTCGGCGATCGACTGCGCTTCCCCGGCGGTCTTCGCCTCGTGCCGCGCCCGGTTCGCTTCCCGCTTGCCGAGCTCGGCGACTCTCGCCGGCGTCGCCTCCTCCGCCAGCTTGCGCGGGAAGAGGAAGTTGCGCGCATAGCCGCGCGCAACCGAGACGACCTCGCCGCGCAGACCGATCTTCTCGACGTCCTTCCTCAGGATGACGTCCATCAGCGGTCCTCGCGGCTCCGGCCGCGGCCCCGGCCCTCGCGCTCGCCGCCCTCGACGCCCTCGGCGACGTACGGCAGAAGCGCCATCTCGCGGGCCCGCTTTACGGCCTGCGCAACCTGCACCTGATGGCGCCGGCACGCGCCGCTGATGCGGCGGCTGCGGATCTTGCCCTTCTCGGAGATGTAGCGCCGCAGCTGGTTCACGTTCTTGTAGTCGATCTCCGCGATCTTGTCCTTGCAGAAGAAACAGTTCCGGCGCTTGATTGCGCCGGTGGGCCCACCGGGCCGCTTCCGCTGCTGCGTTCTCTCTTTCGGGGCCACGTCTCGCTCCTAGAAGGGGATGTCGTCGTCGGCCGCGGCAGGGAAGTCGGCCGACTCGGCCGCCGCTCCCGCGGGCACGAA
The DNA here is from genome assembly GCA_035532715.1 of Gaiellaceae bacterium. Classification (GTDB taxonomy): domain Bacteria; phylum Actinomycetota; class Thermoleophilia; order Gaiellales; family Gaiellaceae; genus Palsa-739. The sequence continues at coordinate 9,560 of DATKQO010000131.1, forward strand.
CTGGTTTCCGCCGCCGCCCCCGAGCTCGCCGCCACCGTCACGGCTGCCCAGGAACTGGACGCTCTCGGCCACGATCTCGACGGATTCGCGCTTGCCGCCGCCGTCCTTTGCCTCCCACTCCCGCCAGTCGAGGCGTCCGTCGACCGCGACGGGGCGTCCCTTCGACAGGTACTGGGCGCAGCTCTCGGCCTGGTTGCCGAAGACGGAGACGCTGAAGTAGTTCGGCTTGTCGGTCCACGTGCCCGACTCGTCGCGCCGCCGGCTGTTCACGGCGATGCGCAGGCTGCACACCGGCGTGCCGCCGGGCGTGTGCCGCAACTCAGGGTCGCGGGTCAGGTTGCCGACCAGCACGACGCGGTTGATGTTCGCTGCCATGGCTCCTCCTACTCCTCGTCCGAACGCGTGTTCGGCTCAGCGTACTCGGCCGCGGGGACGGCATCAGGCTCTGCCTCCGCCTCGGCGGCGGTCGCGGCCACCGCTTCGTACGCGGTCTCCCGCGGTGCCGGTGCGGACACCGGCGTCTCGTCGCGCGGCGCACGGGTCGACGAGCCCTCGATGTGCTTCACCGCGAGGTGGCGCATCACCGCGTCGTCGATCTTGAGCACGCGGGTGATCTCGTCGAGCGTCTCCGCGCCCGCCTCGAACACGACGAGGTGGTAGACGCCCTCTTGCTTCTTCAGGATCGGGTAGGCGAGGCGCCGCCGGCCCCACGCGTCGTGGCTACGCCACGTGCCGCCGGAGCGCTCCGTCAACTCGCGGACGCGGGCGATCAGGTCGTCCTGCCGCGCCTCGGCGTGCTCGGGGTCCAGCATGAGAAGGATCTCGTACGTCGTCACAGGTCCCGATACCTCTCTTTCTCGAGTCTTCCCATGGTCTGAATCGGCCCCGACTGCTGGCGCCGCTCGGGACTGAACGGCGCGATGACGAGGCAGGAAGCGGCGGCCAGTGTAGCATCGCCCCGGTGAGACGCCTCTTCGCCTGGCTTGCCGGCGCGGCCGGAGGGCTCGCCGCCTACCGGGCGCTCAAGCGCAACCGCGTGGCGCCCGAACCGGCCGGCGACACGCGGGCCGAAGAGCTCAAGGCGCGCCTCGCGCAGGCGCGTGAGACGGTCGACGACGGCGAGGAGCTCGAGCCGGGCGAGGTCGCGGTCGACGAGGCCGAGCAGCTCGACCCGCAGGCGCGCCGGGCCCACGTGCACGAGCAGGGGCGCGCCGCTCTCGACGAGATGCGCCGCGAGTAGCGCAAAGGACGTACCGGCACGTCTCGCGCCGGCCCGGCTACCCTGCGTTGCCTGCGGCTGTGGGAGCCGGGGATGTGGCAGTGGAGCCGCAGCCCTGCCTGCCCCGGCTCCTTCTTTCCTTCCGGGGACGCGAGGCCGCGCGAGCGGCGTCAGACGGCGGGCGCGGCGAGCCGCTCGCGCACGTAGGCGAGAAGCGCGGCCAGTGCGATCGAGGCGATGCCGCCCGCGAGCCCGATCCCGATCTCGAAGTCGGCGACGTTCCAGATCCAGGATCCGGAGCGGAGGAAGTCGGGGACGCCCCGCGTCCAGATCAGCCGCGAGACGCCGTTGCTGAGGACGCCGCCTGCGAGCAGCCCGACACCGATCCACGCGCCCCAGAGCCGTCCGATGCCGAGCCGCCGGGCGCCGCGGTCGAGCGCGTACGCCGCCGCGATCGCGACGAGCGACATCACGACCCGGCGCAGGTAGGCGCCCGGGTTCGCGTGGTTGTAGACGACGAGTTGCGGCCGGTGCAACGAGATCGCGTAAGCCTTCGTGTAGAGGTCGAGCGCGATCGCGACACAGAACGTCACCGCGGCGACGGCAACCCCCGGGTCGACTCGCCGGCGGGGTGGGAGCGGAGCATCCACCCGGGAGCTATCGGTGGGCCGGCCCGGCGACTGAAGCGCGCGCTTGATCGATTTTGATCAGGCGTCGCGGGCGGAGGGCTGCTGTAACTGGCGGTGTGAGCACGACCGGCGCATCCAACGTCCCGTGGACCCACAGTCCCTCCACGCGGGCGGCCGGCGGCTTCGCGGTTGTCGGCGAGGCCCGAGACGCTCTCTCCGGCCTCGCCGCCGACCTTGCGCGCACGCTCGAGGAGGCAGGGTTCGAGCCCGTCGCCGACGGAGCGCGTGCGGACATCGTGCTCAACCTCGTCGACCCGGCCCGGCCGAAGCCCTTCCGGCGGAAGTCGCGCGGGACGTTCGTGGCGGCGCTCTGGAGCCGGCCCGACCTGCCCGAGGACGGGCTACGTGAGACGTACCCGATGCTCGTGCGCGCGCTCGCGAACATCAGCCTCTGCTACGTGCCCGGCCACGGTGTGCTGTTCACGACGATGGAGCGCGGGCACTACCTCGTCCCGGAAGGCGCCGATCTCGCCGCCGCCGTCTTCGCGCGGCTCGAGCCGCTCGCGACGTCGCGGCTCGTGATCGACAACGAGTTCCGCACCGACCTCGAGCCCGAGCTCTGGCGCGGCAACGCCGTCACGGAGGAGATCAGGGAGGTCGGCCGGCGGCTCGACGCGCTCGGGCTGCTTCCCGCGCCGTTCCCGGTCGAGGAGCTGCTCAGCCCGCGCGAGCTGCGTCACGTGGCGCGCCTCTACTCGATCGGCGGCCTCTCGTACGGGAATCTCTCGCAGCGCGCGGACGAGCAGCGGTTCTGGATGAGCGCGAGCGGCGTCGACAAGGCGCAGCTCGAGGTGCCGGGGCGCGACATCCTGCTCGTCTCGGGCTACGACGAGCAGGCGGGACGCATGATCCTGAGCGTGCCGCCCGGGGTCGAGCCGCGGCGCGTCTCCGTCGATGCGATCGAGCACTGGATGATCTACCGCGAGAATCCCGGCGTGGGCGCCATCCTCCACGTGCACGCGTGGATGGAGGGGATCCCGGCGACGGACGTGAACTTCCCCTGCGGCACGCACGAGCTCGCGACCGCCGTCGCCGCGCTCGTCGCCGCCGCGCCCGATCCGGTGCACGCGGTCGTCGGCCTCCGGAACCACGGCATCACCGCGACGGGGGAGAGCCTCCGCGAGATCGTCGATCGCATCGAGCCGCGGCTGCTGCGGCAGGTGCCGATGGACTGATCTACGCCGCGTGCTCGTCCGGGACGAGCGCGAGCGTGCGTGCGCGCGCCACGGCCTCGAGCTGCGAGTGCGCGCCGAGCTCGAGCAGGATCGCGCGCACGTGGTTCCGCACCGTCGTCTCCGAGATCGTCAGTCGGGCGGCGATCTGTGCGACGCGCACTCCGTCGACGAGGAGGAACAGGATCTCGCGCTGCCGCGGCGTCAAGCGCGGCGCGGGCTCGGTCGGCGCGTGTGGCAGAACGCGCGCCTGTGCCTCGCGAACGGGATGGAGCACGAGCGCCTCGCTGCTCGATCGGAGCACGATCGTCGAGATCGAGAGCCGCTTGGGCCCGAGCGGCGTGCGCATGACCAGTTCGGGGCACGGTGCCGGCCGGCCGCTCCGGGCGAGCCGGGCCGTCGAGCAGCCGGGATGGCAGACGATTCCGCCGCAGGCGTCGCGGCCGGCGACGACCTCCCAGCAGCGGCGACCTTCCGCCTCGGCCGCGACGATGCCCGTGAGCCGCACGGCCGCGGCGTTCCAGTCGTGGATCCGGCCGGCGGCGTCGGTGCGGAACACCGCGTCGTGGGCGAGCAGCTCGTGCATGGCCCCAGGCTTGCCGCTGCCGCGGCGGCCGTCGTCGGTGGCTTCGCCGATGCGGGGTGCGGGAGAGCCGCAGCCTCCGCCTAACGGCGGCGGGAGGACGAGGCTCTTCGTTCGGGGGGCGGGCCGACGAACGCCGCGACCAGGTGGCGGTAGGCGGCGAAGGCCGCCTTCGGCGTGTAGTCGTCGCGCATCAACCCGTAACGGCTCTCGAAGCCGGCGCTCGAGGAGTTTGCGTCGCGCAGGTCGAACCACCGGTAGTCGGTGACGTGGTAGGTCGAGCGGTTGACGTCGACCGTCGAGACGGCAGCCTTCATCACCGTCACTTGCATCGCCTCTGTTCGGCCGGGCCCGGTGGGATAGCCGTTCTCGGAGATGTGGAGCGGGACGCCGGACGGGAGGTCGGCCAGCGGCATGTAACGGCTGCGAAGCGCGGTAAGCGCCGCCAGCACCGTCTCGCGCGTCGCTGCAGCGAGGTCGCCGCGGACCGTCGGCCCCCACGTCTCGGGATAGAGGTCGAGCCCGACCCAGTCGAGCGAGTTGCGGAACGTGGCGCCGCCGACGCGGCCGAGGCGACTCCAGAAGGCCGTCTCCCTCGGGCCGGACGAATAGGCCCAGTTGAAGCCGACGCGGACGTGGTCGAACCCGCGCGTCCGCGCTTCCGCCTTCGCGGCGACGACGCCCTGGATCAGCGCGTCCTCCGCGCCGGCGTACGCGCCGTCCGCGGCGCCCGGCGCGCCCTGCACGTTCGCCTCGTTCGTCACCTGGAGAGCGACGAACCGCGAGTTCGACCCGAAGGTTGCGAGGGCGCTCCGGGCGAAGGCGGCAAAGCCCGCGACGTTGTCCGCCGCGGCTCCGGCGGCCGGCCGGTACGTGAGCACGAGCTCGACCTGGAACCCCGCCGCGGTGTACACCGCGATGTCGTGACCGACCTGCTCGGCCGGCGGGACGGACTGGGGCCCGGTGTAGCTCGCGAAGATGTGCAGGACGAACGGGCGGCCTGGGACGCGCAGCTGCCGGAGAGCGGCGAGCCTCTTCGCGGGATCCTCGGCGACCGTGCGGCCCGCCGGGCCGACCGTCCCGGCTCCGCCACCCGGGTAGATGCCGAAGGTCAGCGCCGGAGTCACCGTGGGAGGCTGCGCCTGACCTGGGCGACGAACCGGATGGTGACCGGCGCTGCTCGTCGAAGGTTGCTGGACCGCCGCCTGCGCGCTGAACGTGATCGCAGCAAGCACGGTGATGACCACGGCACCGATGGTCAAGAGTACCACCGTCGACGACAGGGTCTCGTGCTCCCTGGAGCGAGCCTCGAGCCGTGTCACCGAGCGGGCAGCTGTGCCCTCCACCGGAGAGGACATCGGCTCGCCGCGCCTGTGTCTTGAGCCGGTTGCGACGGTACGTCGGCTAGCGGTAACGCGGGTCTGCGACCCCGGCCGCAAATGCCTCGGCCGCTTGTTTCGAGCTCGCCAGTCGCCAGTCCGATCCCTTGACGATGTCGTACCAGATCACCGACGTGATCTCGGGATGGCGACGCAGCATGGGGAACATGCCGGCGATCCATGCCGCCTTGTTCCCACCCTGCTCCGCGCAACCCACCTCGCTGAGCTCGATCGGCTTCCGCGGCGCGATGTCGTGCAGTTGCTCGAGCGGGCGGGCGAGCTGAGCGGCCAGCGAGCGCCAGCGGGCGTACCGGAGTTGCGTGCCGCCGTTGAACGTCGTCAGCGAGACGATGTCCACGTACGCGTCGCCCGGATACTGCGTGCGCGTGATGTTGATCGCCGCCGGGCCCCAGATCCACCGGACGTTCGTTGCGCCGGCGGCGTCGAAGATGCGGTGGACGTGCCGCCAGGCGAGGACGAACTCGCCGCGCCCGTTCCCGTTCGCATGCTCTGACCACGGGTACCAGTTGCCGTTCATCTCGTGGGCGAACCGGAGGCGGACCGGCCGCGCGTACGCGGCGAGCCGCCGGGCCCAGCTGCGGATGTAGGGGTCGAACCGACCGTCGATGATGTTCCGCAGCCTGAACCGGGGCTGGGCGGCGACCGCGGTGGTCGACCGCCAGGGCTCCCAGGTGATCTCGGGGACGCTGCCGCGATCCGCCACTGCGTCGAGCTGGAGCAGCGAAGGCGCGCCGGTCGTCCAGTCGGAGTACCACATGACGACGCTCGCGTGCTTCCGGATCAGGTGCTCCCAGACGTTTACCGTTTCGAGGTCCTGGGGTTGCCACCGTCGCCACGAGTTGCGCGCGAGCGGAACGGTCGTCACGCCGATGTCGATACGTGCCGACGCGGGCGGCAGCACCGGCCAGGGACGAACCGGAGCCGGTGCGCCTCCGAGCAGCGGGCGGACCTGCAACACGACGAGCACGCCGACCGCGGCTGCGAGCCCGGCCACGATCGCAACGGCTCGGAGTCGCGCGATCGTCGAACGCCCCGTCACCGGATCCCGTCCAGGAACGGTTGCCAGCCGACGATCGTGGTGATCGTGAGCGCAAAGACCAGCGCGACCACCGTCGCGAGGATCCACGCCGTGTCCCGCCGCGCAGTCGGCCGGCCGCGACGGCGACGGAGCTCGATCAGGAGCGTCGTCACGAGCATTGCGACCCCGAACCCCCCGTTCAGCAGCACCAACCCGTAGTAGCCACGCAGTGGACCAGAACCGGCCCGCAACACGTGTCCCCACAGCGCGGCAAGCGGCACGATCGAGAGGGCGACGTACGGGATGTAGATCGCCCAGAGGCGCACCCCGGCCCCGCGGCCGGCGGCTCCCTTCGGCGTGATCATGTAGCTGTGCCTGATGCGCAGGAGGACGTTGATCAGCGCCCAGACGACGACCGGCCAACGCGCGATCTCGAGCACGACCCCGCGCCAGGACAGGCGTATGCCGTGGGGCTGGAACCAGCGTCGAGCCCAGAACCACATGAGCGTCGACGTCAGCGGGATCGGCAGGAAGTAGACGAGGAACGATCCGATCGGCACCCACACGATCGGCTTCTGCACGGTCAGCGCGACGGCCGGCATCACCCAGAGCGTCGCGAGCGACAGCGACCACAACGCGTACCAACTCTGGGCCATGAGGAACTGGAGCGTCTGGCGGAGGCTGTAACGCTTCAGCAAGCGCGGCGTGTGCCCGACGAAGATCTGGATCATCGAGTACGCCCAGGCGAACTGCTGCCGCAGGTAGGTCCTGAAATCGGTCGGCCCCGATCCGACGGCGATGATCTCCGGGACGTAGACGCCCTTGTAGCCGTGCGCGGCGAGCACGACCGTGTCGAGGTGGTCCTCGGCGCGGGTCGGCTGGAACCCCCCGATCTCGAGCACCGCGGCGGTGCGGTACGAAGAGTGCGATCCCACGATGAACGGCGTTCTCGAAGCGCCGTAGAAGCCCATCTGGAGCGGCCCTTGAAAGAGCATGTCCTGCTCGGCCAAGCCCCGCGCTGCCCAGTTGTCGAGATTCCCGCAGACGCTCGGCGCCTGAACCCAGGCGACCTCGGGGTCGCGGAAGTAGCCGAGCACGCGATCGAGATAATCGGGATGCGGACGGTGGTCGATGTCGAACTGGACGAAGACGTCGTAGTCGAGACCGAGGTCGCCGACGTGGTCGAGCCAGGCGTTGACGTTGCCGGCTTTCGTCGCCTTCTGGAACGGCGGGCGCGGCTGGTTCCACGCCGCGACGCCGTTGCGGGTGAAGTAGCGGACGCCGAGCTCTGCGGCCAGCGCCCGGACGTCAGGCGACGCACCTTCGTCGAGCACCCAGCTGTCGTGCTCGTAGGTCACCTCGCGCAATGCCGCGAGCTGCGCGCGGATCACGTCCAGCGACTCGTGGGTCGGCACGCACAGCGTGATCAGGGCGACGCGCATCCCGGCGCGCGGCGGGACCTCGATCGGCCGGCGCATCTTGTTGACGTAGTAGAAGAAGAGCGTCGGCAGCGCTGTCGTCTGGTAGAGCAGGCAGAGCGTCGCAGGCCAGTACAGCCACGGCGTGCCGGCCGTCGCGTGACCGAGCCACCACCACCAGAAGCTGGCCGTCACATCTGCCCAGACGACGGCGATCAGCCACCAGACGACGCGCGTCGACCCCGTCACCACGCGTCTGCTCTCGCCGCGCAGTCCACCGGCGTCCGCACGTCCGCGATCGAGTGTCCACCCTTGGGAGATCGCCGGCGCGTCAGCCCAGGCAGCGTCCGAGCGGGCCGCTTCAGCGCGCATTCCGCTCGCTGTCTCCCACGGCGGGCACGCCGTCGAATCGGCGCCACTGGGCCTGCTCGCCCGTTGAGACTCGACCGCAGAGTGTTGTCTCGTCATTGCTGTTCGCCAGCCTCAGTGTCATCGGCAGGTCGGGGTGCGTCGTCGGGGCATTCACGGCTGCCGGCGCGGGTTTTCCGCTGCTCGAGGTGCGCCGGCGGTCTGCAGCTTGGCTACCGCGTCTTCGTGATCCCCCAGCCGCCCGGGTCGAGCTCGCAACGGCATCGATCACGCCGGGACATCGGTGAGCGTGGCCGGCGCGGGGTCGCGCTGCCCGCTCGCGAAGGCCGCTTTGACGGCGCCCGTGATCATGCGGGGGTCAGAGCCCTTTTCGAGGAAGCCGTGCGCGCCCTCGTCGAGCGCTCGCT
>DATKQO010000132.1:0-8912 GCA_035532715.1 Gaiellaceae bacterium
CGGGTCGACGAGCTCGTCGTCCTGACCCTCGTCGCCCGTGACGCTGGCCTGCCCTCGAACGTGCGCGTCAAGACGATCGCCGCTCCGTCGCAGGCGCTCCGGGGGGCACGGTTTGTCGCGGCGCTCGCGCCGGAGCTGCGCTCGCGCCCTGTGGCCGTGCTGGCGCACATGTCGCCCATCTACGCCGTGCTGGCGGCGCCGCTCGTGCGGCCGCTCCGCATCCCGCTGCTGCTCTGGTTCACGCACTGGCGCCCGTCGCGGCTCCTCCGCGCCGCCGAACGCGTGACCACCGGCATCCTGACCGTCGACCGGCGGTCGTTCCCGCTCGACTCGCCGAAGGTGCACGCGATCGGGCACGGCATCGACGTGGGGGCGATCCCGTGCGTCGAACAGGCCGACGGGCCGCTGCACCTGCTGGCACTCGGGCGGACGTCGCCCGCCAAGGGGCTGGACACGCTCGTCGACGCGCTCGAGCTGCTTCCCGGCGAGCTGGTCTCACTCGAGCTGCGCGGCCCCTCGTTGACCGCTGAAGAGCGCGTATATCGCGAACGGCTCTCGCAACGCGTGCGCGTGGAGGATCCGGTCCCGCGCCGTGGGATCCCCGAGGTCTACGCGCGGGCCGGGGCGCTCGTCAACAACATGCGCAGCGGCGCGCTCGACAAAGTCGTGTTCGAGGCGGCGGCGGCGTGCCTGCCGGTGCTCGTGTCGAACACCGGCTTCGACACGCTCGTGCAAGGCATCGAGCCGCCGCTTCACTTTCCGCAGGACGACGCGCGGGCGCTTGCAGACCGCATTCGCGGCCTGCTCGAGGCGGGCCCGCTCGAGCGGGCGCGGATCGGCCGCGAGCTCCGTGTGCGCGTCGAGCGCGACCACTCGGTCGGCCACTGGGCCGACGCCGTGCTCGGCGCACTCCAATGACCGAGGTGCTGCACATCCAGAAGGTCTCGGGCATCTCAGGCTCGGAGGCGCACCTGCTCTCGCTGCTGCCGCTCCTTCGCCGACGTGGCTGGGACGCACGCATGCTCGTGCTTCACGAAGGCGAGCCCGGAGCGAGCGAGTTCGTCGAGGCAATGCGTGCGCGTGACGTACCCACCGAGGCCTGGCGGATGCGCTTCGACCTCGACCCCACGGTCCCCGCGCGTCTCCTGCGACGCCGCGCGGCGATCGTGCACACGCACCTCGTGCACGCCGACCTGCTCGGCCTTCCGGCTGCGACGCTCGCCCGCGTGCCCGTGCGCGTGAGCACGAAGCACGGCTTCAACGAGTTCCGTTCGAGCCGTGCGCTTGCCGCGGCGGACCGCGCGGTCGGCCGCTTCGCACACGGGCAGATCGCGATCTCACACGGCCTGGCGCGGTACCTCGCACATACCGAGGGCTTCAGCGAATCCGACTTCACGGTCGTCCACTACGGCATCGAGGCCGGGCCGGAGCCGCCGCCGCCGCCCGAGCCGACGCGGCTCGCGGCGGTCGGCCGGCTGATCCCGATCAAGGGCTTCGACGTCCTGCTGCGCGCCTTCGCGCAGGCGCGGACACAGCTCCCTGGGCTGACCCTCGAGATCGCCGGTGCGGGCCCGCTCGACGCCGAGCTTCGGTCGGGCGCGCCCGACGGTGTGACGTTCCTCGGCCGCGTCTCGCCGGTGAGCGGGGTGTACGAGCGCAACGCGATCGTGGTCGTGCCCACGCGTGGCGAGGGCTTCGGCATGGTTGCGCTCGAAGCTGCAGAGCGCGGTCGCGCGGCGATCGTCTCGGCTGTGGGTGGGCTGCCGGAGATCGTCGCCGGCGGCGAGACGGGGACGATCGTGCCGGTCGACGATGCCGCCGCGCTCGCCCGGGCGATCGTCGAGCTCGCCGGGAACGAGGAGCTCGTCCGGGCCTACGGCGCGGCCGCGCGGCGGCGTGCGCTCGATCAGTTCTCGGCGGACGCCGCGGCCGACGGTGTCGACCGCGTGTACCGCGACCTGCTCAGCCAGCGGTCGATCGCCGCGCCCGCAAGCAGCGCGAGCACGAAGTCGAACGAGATCCGGTAGCGCGTCGCGCCCGCGAAGAGCCACGCCGCCGCGGTGTTGTAGAGCAGGAAGAGCAGCGCCAGCGCCGCGAACGAGCGGGCGACGACGAAGAGCCCTGCGATCGCGAGCAGGTACAGCGGGATCGTCCACACGGCCTCGGACCACGCCTTCAGGGTCCCCGACGGCGGGCCACCGGCGGTGCGGGTCTGCTCGGGCTGCCACAGCATGCGCGTCGCCTGAACGGCGAGCTTCAGCTTCTCCCCCGGATGCTGCTTCCAGAACTCGATCGCCGCGTGCTGGTAGAGGCGCATCTGTGCGCACTCGTTGACGTACACGACGCGTCCGGTCTGGTTGTAGATGTCGCGCTCGTACTCCGGCGTGAGCCTCGGGGCGCCGGGAAGCGGTGGCACGTCGTCGATCCACTTTCCTTCGGCGAGCGTCTTGTACGTGTTGACGTTGTTCGCCTTCCAGAGCGCATGCGCGTCGGTGGTGATCGCAAAGCAGCCCACGTCCACGCGGTTGCGTATCACCCACGGCGCGAGCACCACGGCGCCCGTTGCGAAGAGCACGACAATGAGCGCGAGCGCGCGACCCCGCTGCTGCCAGGCGAGGTAGGCGGCGAGCACGAAGGGCAGCGCGGCCAGGCGGGAGTTGCCGAGGATCGCGAGGCCGGCGGCCGCGCCGGTGGCGGCTGCCAGTGCAAGCCTGCCGTGGCGCGCGGCGAGGAGGACGAGCAGGAACAGCGCGGCGGCGGCGAGCTGGTCGAGGATCTCGCGGTTGACGTGGACGTCGTGCCAGATCAGATACGGGTTCAGCGTCGCGAGCACGGCGGCGACGAGACCGGCGCGCGGGCTCAGGAAACGCCGCCCGATCGTGAGCACGACGAGCGCCGTGCAGGCTGCGACCGCCGTCTGCGCCAGCCCCACCACCAGCCAGTGCCGGCCGAGGATCCAGTAGAGCGGGATCAGGAACCAGCCGTACAGCGGCTGGGTGTACGCGGACGGCTCTCCCGGCACGTACCCGTACGTTCCGGTGGACACGAACGTGCTCGCGAACGTGTCGCTCTTCTCCACGAAGGAGGTGAGGATCGTGCCCCGCTCGACCGCCAGCACCACGAGGCGAGGCAGGACGGCGGCCGCGACGACGATGAACGCCGATGACCGTGCTGACAAGATGCGCATCGTGGAGGGACTCCAAAGGTACGCGGTCGTCTCGTGTCACGTCGAGCGACCCCTCGATGACGCCGTCTGGCGCGCGTTCGAGCGCCTGCTCGAGCGCCGGCCGTTCGGCTTCGTCGTGACACCGTTTCTCCGTCCACCGCATGCCGGCGCCGGCGAGGACGGCGAGCGCTGGCTCCAGCGTGCGCGCCGCGCCGCCGAGCTCGCGCCGCTCGGCCACCACACGCACTGGGGTGGGCCGACGCAGGCCCGTCCGGCGGGCGACGTGGACGCCGCGGCAATCGTGCGTAGAGAAGCCGAGTGGCTGCGGGGCCAGGGCCTCGCACCGCGGTACTTCTGCGGCGGCGGCTGGTACATCGACGAGCCGGTCGCCGAGGTGCTCGCCTCGTTTCGCTACGTCGACTGCTCCGCGACGACCTTTCGGCAGACCTATCTCGGCTCCGATGCTCCGAGGCTCCAGCTCGCCGGACCGTGCCGGCTGCGCCTGCAAAACGGCGCCGAGCTGCCCGAGCTGCCTGCCACCCACTCGCTCGGAATGCTCGCGCGGGGGCTGCTGCGGCTGCACGGGCCCGTGCACGTGCACTTCCACGACTGGGAGCTCCTCGACCGTCGCCGCGCCGCCGCGCTCGAGGCGCTGCTCGGCGCGCTGCGCCTGCGGCGGCGGCCGCTCGACCTCGACGAGCTCGCCGCACGGAGCGCCGACGCCCCTGTGCTTGGCTGGCGCGAGGCTACGATCGCGCCGTGAGTGCCAGCCGCCCGGCCGAGGATGTGCGTGCCGTCCGGCCGTACTTCCTGTCCGCTTCGCCGATCAAGACGCTCCTGCGGAGGGTCGGGAGCATCCTCGCGCTCGCCGTGATCGACATCAGCGGGCTCGTGATCGGTCTCTTTGCCGCACTCGCCCTGCGGGCGTACTTCTTCGACCCGCAGCCGATCCTCTGGGGCCTCCTCTGGACGCAGGAGGGAGATTGGCTCGCCTTCCTGATCCTCTTGCTCGTGCTCGTCTTCTGGCGCGCGGGGCTGTACGCCCCCCGTGAGCTGCGCGAGGGCGCCGGCCGGGTCGTGCCGAGCGTGTTCCTCGTTTCCGCGCTCGCGCTTGCGTTCGCGATCGGTACCGGCCAGCACTTCACGACCTTCGGGCTGTACGTCGTCGGCGCCATCTTCGTCGCGGCGCTGATCGGGCTCTTCCGCGCGAGCTACGAGCTCGTCACCGGCTCGGTGATGCGCGCGGTCGGTGTGCGGCGCAGGGCGGTGCTCGTCGGCACCGAGGCGGCCCGAACGCACCTGCGCGAGTCGCTCGGCACGAGCAGGGGCGGCATCTCGTACGAGTTCGCCGGCGAGATCGATCCCGGACCGGAGGTCGAGGCGACTCTTGCAGGCCCGCACATCGACGAGCTGATCGTGGCGGACTCCGGGCTCGACGACAACCGCCTGCTCGAGATCGTCGAGGCCGCTCATCGCCACGGAGTGAAGGTGCGCGTCGCGCCGCGCACCGCGGAGCTCTTGATCGAGCGCGGCGAGTACGTGCCGGGCCAGGGCGTGCCGCTCTTCGAGTTGCGTCCGCCGATCTTCGCCGGCACCGACTGGGCGACCAAGCGCTCGTTCGATCTGATCGTCGGTTTGCTGATCGTCGTCGTCGGGCTGCCGGTTTGGCTCGTGATCGCCCTTGCGATCAAGCTGACCTCGCGCGGGCCGGTCTTCTACGCCGACCGGAGGATCGGGCTCGGCGAGCGGCCCTTCTCGATGCTCAAGTTTCGCACCATGGTCGACGGCGCCGAGGCGGAGAAGGCCGGGCTCGAGGCCGCCAACGAGGCGAGCGGTCCGCTCTTCAAGATTCGCAACGATCCGCGCGTCACGCGCGTCGGGCGGGGACTGCGCCGTTTCTCGATCGACGAGGTGCCGAACGTGCTCAACGTCCTGCGCGGGGAGATGTCGCTCGTTGGGCCCCGGCCGTTGCCGACGCGCGACTTCGAGCAGCTCGAGCCGTGGCATCGCCGCCGCTACAACGTGCTGCCCGGCATGACCGGCCTCTGGCAGGTCGCGGGCCGCTCCGACCTCACCTTCGACGACCTGGTGCGGCTCGACTTCTACTACCTCGAGAACTGGTCGATCTGGCTCGACGTCTCGATCCTCTTCAAGACGCCCCTCGCGGTGTTCTCGCGCCGCGGCGCGTATTGAGGAACCTGGTTGCCGGCGAAGGCGGAACGGCAACCAGCAACCAGGTTGCCGCTGCGGTGGCTCTTGTTGAACCTGGTTGCCGGCGAAGCCGGAACCAGGTTCGTGTCTGAGGCGTTTCGGCGAAGGTCGCAGGCGTGAACCTGGTTTCGCCTGCGGCGAGAACCAGGTTCAGTAATCGTCGTTCGAGGGGTGATCGAACCTGGTTGCCGGCGAAGCCGGAACCAGGTTCGTGTCGTCGGCGCTCCGAGGCTGGTCGGCGTGGGACTGCAACCTGGTTCCCTTCGGGCAACCAGGTTGCGCGTGAAGAAGCGGATTTACCGCTCCTTCACGCGCCTCTGAGACACTTCTCCGCGTGAAGCTGCTCGTCGCCGCCTCCGCCGTCGACCTCGACTTTCGCTACGGCTGCACCCCGGCGTGGTGGCAGCTCTGGAAGGGCCTCTACGAGGAGGGCGTCGACCTCGTCGTCACCCCCTACCGTGGGCGGGCCGTCGAGTCTCCCTGGTGGCGCACGGCGCCGAACCCGACGTTCGTCGAGGGCGAGTCGTTCGCACGAGCGCGCGACGCCGTCGCGCGCCTCAAGGGCGACCGCTACCTGCGGCGGGCCGAGGCGAGCCCGGAGGACGGTCTCGGCGATCGGATGACACGCGAGGCCGTCTGGCGCTTCATCACGCCACGCTGGCGCAGGCATCTCGATCGACTCGTCGAGCGCGAGCGTCCTGACGCGCTCGTCGTCTTCACGGTGCCGATGGCGCATCTGCGCGGCATTCCGACCTACCTGCGCGAGCGCTACGACCTGCCGGTCGTGTTCTACGACGGCGATGTGCCGATGAGCCTGCCCGAGTTCGGCGGCATGGACACGGGCTTCAACTGGTACCACGAGGCCGATCCGTCGGAGTACGACCTGATCGTCTCGAACTCAGAGGGTGGGCTCGACCGGCTGCGCGAGCTCGGCGCCCGCCGGGCCGAGGCGGTCTTCTGGGCCGCCGATCCGGAGTTCTTTGCGCCGCAGGCGGTCGAGAAGGAGATGGACGTGTTCTTCTACGGCTACGGCGACAAGTTCCGGCGCGAGTGGATGCAGGCGCTCGTCGGCGAGCCGTCGCGTGCGCTCGCCGATGTCGACTTCGTGCTCGGCGGCCGTGACTTTCAGGGTGACACCGGCAACGCACGGACGATCGGCGACGTCCCGTTCAATGCATTCGCGCGCGCGATCTCGGCAGCGCGCGTCAACCTGTGCATCACACGCCGCTCCCATGCAACCGTCTATGCGTCGTCATCGTGCAGACCGTTCGAGCTCGCAGCCGCCGGCGCGGCCATCGTCGCCAACCCGTACAACGGGATCGAGCGCTGGTTCGAGCCAGGCTCGGAGGTGATCGTCGTCGAAGACGCCGAGCAGGCGACCACCGCGTACCGCGACCTCCTTGCCGATCCCGCACAGGCCGACGAGCTGGGCCGCCGCGCGCGCGAACGCGTGCTCGACGAGCACACCTACCGGCATCGCGCCCGCCGGCTGCTGTCCCTGATCGGCCTGCGCGAGGAGGCTCGTGTCGGCTGACCGCCTGAAGCGGATCGCGATCGTCCCCGCCTACAACGAGGAGCGCAACGTGGGACGGGTGGTCGATGAGTTGCACGCGTTCGACCCCGGTCTCGACGTGGTCGTCGTCTCGGACGGGTCGTGGGACGGCACGGCGGAGGTGGCGGCCGAGCACGGCGCGCACGTCGTGCGGTTGCCGTTCAACCTCGGCATCGGCGGTGCGGTGCAGACCGGCTTCCAGTACGCGTTCCAGAACGGCTACGAGCTGGTCGTGCGCTGCGACGGAGACGGGCAGCACATCCCCGCGGAGCTCCCGAAGGTGCTCGAGCCGGTGCTCGCGGGCGAGGCCGACATCGCGGTCGGCTCGCGCTTCGCAGGCGGCGACGGTTATCGCTCCTCGGCGACGCGGCGCATCGGCATCCGGTTGCTGGCGCTGGTCGTCTCCGCGATTGCGAAGCAGCGCGTCACCGACACGACCTCCGGCTTCCAGGCTCTCAACCGCAAGGCGCTCGGCCTCTTCGCCGCCGACTACCCGCACGACTACCCAGAGGTCGAGGGGATGGTGATGCTGATCAAGCACCGGTTGCGTCTGCGCGAGGTGCCCGTGAGCATGCGAGAGCGCGAGCACGGCAGCTCGTCGATCACCGCACTGCATTCGATCTACTACATGGCGAAAGTGCTCGTCGCGCTCTTCGTCGGTCTCTTCCGCCGCAGCGTCGTGCCAACGGAGGGCGCGTGATCGTCGCCGCCGGCACACCGCTGAAGGTGTCGCTGGCCGCGACCGCGGCCTCGGTCGTCCTCGTGCTCGTCGTGTTCGAGCTGATCCGCTCACGCCGCCTGCGCGAGCGCTACGCCCTGCTCTGGCTCTTCACTGGCGTTGTCCTGGTCGTCCTCTCGGCGTGGCGCGGCGGCCTGAACACGATCGCCGGCTGGCTCGGCGTGCGCGGCTACCCACCGGCCGTGCTCTTCGCCGTCGGCCTGCTGTTCGTGATCGTCGTGCTGCTGCACTACTCGACCGTCATCTCACGACTCTCCGACCAGAACGTCGTGCTCGCCCAGCGGCTGGCGCTGCTCGAGACGCGCCTGTCAGAGACGCACGTCAGCGAGCGCGAAGATAGATCGTGACGTCGCCGTTTCTGAGCCGGCGCGGATAGCGCTGCGCGATCCCGCGCACGATCGCCGGCTGCGAGCGGAAGTTGCGCCCGACGACGACGAGCGGCGCGTGTGACGCGTCGATCAGCCGCAGCACGTCCCTCGGCTTCAGGTACGCGTCGACGATGCGGGCGATGGAGGTGTCGATCAGCTGGCCGGGCTGCCTGCGGCCGGCCAGGAACGGCACCGACGGGATGTCGCTGACGACAAGCTGGCCGGGCGTCGAGTTGGCGGCGACGATCTTCGCGGCCCACTGATACGACGGCCGCTCGGGAACGTCGTTGCGCGCGAGCCGGCGGTGCTCCTGGTAGAGCCCGGCGGCGACGGCGGGCACGAGCAGAAGCGGTGCGAACCGCTGCAGCCGCTCGAGCGTCGCCCCGATCGCTGCGCCCACCGGCACCGCGAGCGCCGTCGCGAGCAGCACCAGATGGTGGTCGAGGAGCGGCTTCATCTCCAATGTGAAGAGCGCGGCGCCGGCGGTGAAAAGCCACAGCGGCCACAGCCGAAGCGGCCGGCGGCGGGCGAGCCAGACGAGCGCCAGGACGATGCCCGTCCAGGCGAGCAGGCCGAACGGCGTGTGCAGGTCGGGAAGGTGCACGATCCGGCTCAGGTTCGAGACGCCGTTCGGCTGGTGGCCGCCGCGCGCGTTCAGGTGCGCACCGAAGACGCCCTGCCACACCTGGTGCAGGACGTGCCGGTAGCCGACGACAAATGCGAGCACGACGACCGCGAATCCCGCGAGCGGGAGCGCCGCGTCGCGCACGCTGCGGCGCCGCAGCACGATCACCGCGATCGGCAATGCGACGACGATCGCGAAGAGCTTCACCGACAACGCAAGTGCGAACACGACGCCGACGGCGACCGCGAGCC
>DATKQO010000133.1:0-4769 GCA_035532715.1 Gaiellaceae bacterium
CATCCCGGCAAGGCCCGCCGCAATGCTTCTGCGGCGCGCTGACGACGTTCTCGACGTTCCAGATCGAGCTGATCAAGCTCGTCCGGCACGACCGGCTCGGCGTCGCCGCCGGGTACCTCTGCGCAAGCATTGCGGCGGGCCTTGCCGGGATGTACCTCGCTACCGTGCTGACGCGACGGGTACGCAGCGCGTGAGCGCACTGGTCTGGATCTGTGTCGGGCTCGCCGGCGGGGCCGGAGCGCTGTTGCGCTTCCGGCTCGACACGCAGGTGCAGGCGCGCGTCGCCGGCGAGCTCCCGATCGGCACGCTCGTCGTCAACCTCGCCGGCTCGTTCTGCCTCGGCCTCCTCACCGGCCTGTCGCTCACCGGCGACACGCTACTGCTCGCAGGTACCGGGCTGCTCGGCTCGTTCACGACGTTCTCGACCTGGATGCTCGAGACGGAGCGACTCGGCGAGGAAGGCGAGGCGCGTCTCGCCTTCGCGAACCTCGCCGTCTCGTTCGGGGGCGGTCTCGCGGCGGCGGCGCTCGGCTGGGCCCTCGGGGCGGCGTTGTGAACGACGACTGCCTGAAGCTGACTGTCTACTTCGGCGAATCCGACCGCAGAGACGGCCGGCTCGTCTCCGACGCGCTCCTCGACGTCTTCGAGCAGCGCAGCCTGCACGCGGCGGTGCTGATGCGTGCGGTCGAGGGCTTCGGGAGCACGCAGACACTGCGCACCGACCGCCTGCTGACGCTCTCGGAGGACCTGCCGCTCGTTGCGCTCGCCGTCGACGAACGGACACGGATCGAGGCGGTGCTTCCGCAGGTGACCGAGCTCGTCGCCGGCGGCCTCGTGACGCTCGAACGGGCGCGTCTCCTGCACGACGGGCTCGACGCCGTCGAGCTGCCGCAGGAGCTCCACGAGGCGACCAAGCTGACGATCTACCTCGGCCGCGACGAGCGCGTCGACCGCCGCCCGGCATTCGTCGACATCGTCGCCTACCTGCGCGGCCACGGCCTCGCAGGCGCCACCGTCTTCCTGGGCGTGGACGGGATGGCGCACCGGCACAGGCGGCGCGCCCGCTTCTTCGCCCGCAACGGGGCCGTCCCGCTGATGATCGTGAGCGTCGGGGCCGGCGAGACGATCGCGCGTGCGCTCCCCGGTCTCGGCGCGCTGCTCGCGGATCCCATCGTCACGCTCGAGCGCGTCCGCGTCTGCAAACGCGACGGGACGCTGCTCGCCGAGCCGCGGCACCTGCCGGAGCGTGACGAAGCGGGGCTTGGCGTCTGGCAGAAGCTGATGGTCTACGCCGGCGAGCAGTCACGGCACGACGGGCACCCGCTCTACATCCAGCTGATCCGGCGGCTGCGCGAGGAAGGCGCGAGCGGCGCGACGAGCGTGCGCGGGATCTGGGGCTTCTCCGGCGACCACCCGCCGCACGGCGACCGGCTCTTCAGCCTCCGCCGCCGCGTGCCGGTCGTGACGACGATCGTCGACACGCCCGAGCGGATCCAGCGCTGGTTCCGCGTCGTCGACGAATGCACCGACGAGACCGGCCTCGTGACGAGCGAGATGGTGCCCGCGTTCCACGCGGTCGCACCGCAGGGCCGCAGGGGCGGGCTGAAGCTCGCCGAGCTGCGCGGCGAGTAGACCCGGAAGGGGCAGGAGAGTCCGCGTGCGCTCGGTATAGTCGGAAGTGCACGCGCGATGAGGCTCGCGCCTAACCGCGGGAAGGTTCCGCTGATGGCCTCTACCCCACCAGGTTCGCCTGCCACGGAGGTAGAGCAATGAGCGACATCGCGGTAGCAGCAGTCCTCGCAGCAACGATCCTGATCGCCTCGACCATCAGCGTCGAGATCGGTCTGTCGGTTGCGCTGATCGAGCTCCTCGCCGGCTTCGTCGTCGGCAACGCCTTCCACCTGGACGTGCCGAGCTGGCTCACGTTCCTCGGCTCGTTCGCCGGGATGGTGCTGACCTTCCAGGCCGGCGCCGAGGTGGACGTGCCGCAGTTCAAGCGCGAGTGGAGGGCGTCGCTCGCGATCGGCCTCGCCAGCTTCTTCGCGCCGTTCGCCGTCGTCGGGCTGCTCGCCTACTACGGTCTCGGCTGGAACCTCCGCCAGGCGGAGATCGGCGGCCTCGCCCTGTCGACGACGAGCCTCGCCGTCGTCTACGCGGTGCTCGTCGAGACCGGCCTGATCCGTGAGCTCGTCGGCAAGCGGCTGATGTCGGCGACCTTCGTCACGGACATCGCGACCGTCGCCGGGCTCACCGTGCTCTTCGTCAAGCCGACGCTCTGGATCGTGCCGTTCGTCATCGTCTCGGTCGCGCTGATCGTCGCGCTGCCGAAGGCGGCGCCCTGGTTCTTCGGCCGTTACGGCAACCGCGTCATCGAGCCGGAGATCAAGCTCGTCTTCGCCACGCTCTTTCTCCTCACGTGGCTCGGCACCCGCGCGAACTCACAGGCCGCCCTACCGGCGTTCATCCTCGGGCTCGTGATGAGCGGTCACTACGTCAAGCACCGGCAGGAGCAGGAGCGGATGCGCGTCGTCGCGTTCGCGTTCCTGACGCCGTTCTTCTTCCTCAAGGGCGGCATGAACGTCTCCGCCGGCGCGCTCTGGGCCAACCTGGGGATCCTCGGGCTCCTCTTCGCGGGAAAGATGATCCCGAAGTTCGCGGCCATCTATCCGCTCGCCCGCCGCTACACTGCGCCGCACGCCGCCTTCACGACGCTGCTCATGTCGACCGGGCTCACCTTCGGCACGATCACCTCGCTTTACGGCCTCAACGCTGGGATCATCGACCGCACGCAGTTCTCGCTCGTCATCGCGGTCGTCGTCCTCTCCGCGGTCATCCCGACCGCGATCGCGCAGCGCTTCTTCCATCCGCACCGCGAACGCGAGCCCGGTGCCGGGCGGCCGGTTGCGGCGGTACCGGCGCCCGAGGGAGTGACCGACTGATGCCGTTCACGCGGATCCTCGTCGCGATCGACGGCAGCGAATGCTCCGACCGCGCGTTCGCGAAGGCGGTCGAGCTCGCGGTGCTCGCCGAGGCGCAGCTGACGGCCCTCGCCGTCGAAGGACCGCTGCCCGCCTATGCGGCGACGATCGGCGAAGTCGACGAGGTCAAGCGCGAGAAGGACCTCTATTTCAACGCGCTCGCGTCCAGGGCGAAGCAACAGGCAAAGGAGGCGGGCGTCGAGATCGACGTCGACGTGCGTGCCGGCCATGCTGCGGAGCTCATCTCGCAGGTTGCGAGCGAGGGCTCGTACGACCTCGTCGTGCTCGGACACCGCGGCCATTTCCTGCGCGACCACCTGCTCGGCTCGACCGCCGACAGGGTCGCCGAGACTGCGCCGTGCCCGGTGATGATCGTCCGCTAGCGCGGTCGCACGAGCGCGAAGCCGACGCCGACACGCTGCTCGGCCGCCCGCCGGAGCTCGATGCGGCGAATCGAGCCGAGCGGAATGACGAGCGCCTCCGGACCGTCGTCGTCGACCTGCTGGACGTAGAGCGTGATCATCCCGAAGCCGGGCTCGGGCTCGATCCGGTCGAGCACGAAGCGCCCCGTATCCATCAGCTCGACCTCGACGATGGGATTCGTGATGCCGGCCACATCCGCGAAGCTCGCGATCGTGCGGTGGAGGCGCTCGACGAAGGCCTCGTGCGGGCCCTCGGGAACCGGTGTCCAGATGCCGCTCAGAAGAGCTTGCTCTCCTCGGCGGCCGCCCCGACGTGCGCACGACCGAGCTTCGTGATCGTGCGGCCGCGCGGCGTGCGCTGGATGAAGCCGAGCTGGAGCAGGAACGGCTCGTAGACGTCCTCGATCGTGTCGGGCTCCTCGCCGAGCGACGCGGCGAGCGTCGTGAGGCCGACGGGACCGCCGTCGAACTTGCCGACGATCGTGCCGAGCAGCGCACGGTCGATGCGCTCGAGCCCCGCCTCGTCGACCTCGAGCAGCTCGAGTGCCTCGCGTGCGATCGGGGTCGTGATCGAGCCCTGGTGACGGACCTGCGCGACGTCGCGGACGCGGCGCAGGATGCGGTTCGCGATGCGCGGCGTGCCGCGCGAGCGGCCTGCGATCTCGTCGGCGGCTTCGCCGGCGATCTGCACGCCGAGGATGCCGGCCGACCGGTGCACGATCGTGGCGAGCTGGCCGGGATCGTAGTAATCGAGCCGGAACGTCATGCCGAAGCGGTCACGAAGCGGCGACGTCAAGAGGCCGGTGCGCGTCGTCGCACCGACGAGCGTGAACGGTGGCAGGTCGAGCGTGAGCGTGCGCGCGGCTGCGCCCTGCCCCATCACGATGTCGAGCCGGAAGTCCTCGAGCGCCGGATAGAGGATCTCCTCTGCGGCGCGGCTCATACGGTGGATCTCGTCGATGAAGATGACGTCGCGCGCCTCGATCGACGTGAGGATCGCCGCGATGTCCTTGCGCTCGAGCGCGGGCCCCGCGACGGAGCGGATGCCGACGCCGAGCTCCTCACGCAGGATGTACGCGAGGCTCGTCTTGCCGAGACCCGGCGGCCCGACGAGCAGAACGTGGTCGAGCGCGTCGCCGCGCTCCTTCGCCGCGGTCAAGGCGATGCCGAGCTGCTCCTTGACGCGCTCCTGGCCGACGAAGTCGTCGAGGCGGCGCGGCCGGAGCGTCTGCTCGACGGCCTCTTCGTCCTCCTTCACCGCGGGCGCGAGAAAGGGTGTGCTGCTCACGCGGCCCTCTGCAGTGCGAGCCGGACGCGATCCTCGGGCGGCAGCTCCGGATCGGTGTCGGCGAGCGCACGCTCCGCGTCG
>DATKQO010000134.1:0-5784 GCA_035532715.1 Gaiellaceae bacterium
TGGTCCACCACTGGGACCCGACGCCGTTCATCATGCTGAACCTCATCTTCTCGACCCAGGCGGCGTACGCAGCGCCGCTCATCCTGCTCGCGCAGACGCGCCAGGCGGACCGTGACAAGGCGCACGGCGACCTGATCGAGAAGAACCACACCCGGCTCGAGCGGGCGACGAAGGCGGAGACCGACAAGCTCCTCGAGCTGCTCGAGTCGAACACGGATCTCACCAAGCAGGACAAGGAGCTGACGCAGCAGGTCGCGGAGCTGACGACCCAGATCCATGCGCTCCTGACGAAGCAGGGAAGCTAAGCCGCGGAGAGGTCCGCGACGAGCGGCCCGGTGTCGAGCGGGTCGAAACCGAGACGGCCTGCGATCTCCTCGCTCGTGGGCTTCGTGCCCTCGGCGAAGAGGTCGCGCAGAATGTCGCCCGTTCTCGCGTCCCGCCACCAGTCGTCGCCGAGCTCGCCGACCAGATGGTGGCGCAGCTGCGCGGAGCGGATCCATGCGCGGAGATAGTCGGCGGAGTAGAACCCCGCGTCCATGTCGGCGACGTAGCCGCGCGGGTCGTAACGGATCCCCGTCGCCTCGGTGAGCCTCGTCGCGTAGTCGCGCGACGAGCTGCCTTGCTCCTCCGCAAACGCCGACCAGAAGCCGAGCTCGTAGCGGAGCTTCGCCGTGTAGCGCCGGTACAGGAGCGCCTCGAGGAAGAGCGTCGCCTGCGCGTTCTCCTCCGCCTGGGCGTCCGAGAGGCCGAAGTGCAGGGCATGCCAGCCGGGCTCGCGCGTGATCGCCTCGAGGATGTAGGAGTAGATCTCCGTCAGCGCGTGATCTCGCGAGATGCGGCGGAAGGTGTACGGCAGCCGCGGGTCGACGCCCGCGTAGTGAAGCGCGTGACCTGCTTCGTGCATGAACGCCTGGTAGTCGGCGAGCCCGCCTTGCGCGCGCGTGATCAGGTGCACGACCTCCGGCGGGTCGGATGCGATCACGCAAGCGCGCGGATTCTTCTGCGGCCGGTCCTCGAGATCGAGCCGGATGTTCGGAATCGCGTTCATGTCGAACCCGAGCGCCCGGACGGTCGCGAGGCACACCTCGACGGAGCGCTCCTTCGTATAGGTCGACTCGAGCGGCGAGAGCCGGCGCAGATAGTGCACGTGCGCATTCGTCGGCTGCGCGTCGCGCTCCGGGCCGAGCAGCTTCTCGAACCACGAGTCCCGCAGGCGCCCGTACGTGTCGGTCGTCGCGTCCGCGGCGTCGACGAGCACCCGCTCGAGCTGCCGCAGCGAGATGGCCTTCTCCTCTTCGTTCCGCGCAACCGGATCCGGCTCTCCCGAGAGCTCGCCCTCGAGCTCCTCGGACGCGCGGAGCAGCGCAAGCCGGTCGGAGTTGAAGCGCGCGGACTCGGCGCGCTCGAGCTCGCCGAGCGCGTCACGGTCGGCGTACGAGTCGAGCACCGCGAGACGAGCCTGCGCGGACCGCAGCGGCAGCTCCTCGCCGTGGAACGTCACGCGCGCGCCGAGGATGGCGTTCTCGAGCGCGTCCTCCCGTTCGGCGAGCTCTGCCGAGACGAGGCCGGCCTCGCACGTCTTGCGCAGGCGGTAGAGCCGTTCGCGCTCGTCCCCCGCCGACCCGTGCTCCGCGTCGCGGAGCGCCTCGACCTGCGCGCGCGAGAAGAGATCCGTGTAGCGCGCGACGATCGCCGCCTGCTCCGAGACCTCCTTCTCGCCGACCCGCACGGCGCGGCCTTCCTCCGAACGCTCGAAGTAGTACTGCTGCAGCCGAGCCTCGTAGTCGGCCGGCGTCCGGACGGCGGTTGTTGACATCAGGAGCCAGACTAGTACACCCGGCCGCACGTCCAGCACGTCCCCGGCGGATGGACTAGCGGGCGGGTTCCGGGGTGGTGAGCGCCTGGACGGCCGCGAGCAGCCCCTCGATCTCGAAGGGCTTCCCGAGCACGGCGTCGGCCGCCAGCCGCAGGTCACCCGCGTCGAGATCGCTCGAGCCGGTCACGACGACGACCGGGATCCGCGGCTCCCGCGCCCGCAGCTCCTCGATCAGCGTCTCGCCGCGCTCACTGCCGAGGTGCAGGTCGAGCAGGACGACGCTCACGGGCTCTGCGGCGAGCAGCGCGCGCGCGGCGGGAAGCGAGGCGGCCTCGAGCACGTCGTAGCCCTCGAGCTCGAGATTGACGCGGCAGAGAAAGCGCAGCGACCGGTCGTCGTCGACGACGAGCACGCGCGGCCGGTTGTCCCCCCGAGACACCGGGCGAGTCTAGCGGCCGTACCCCGGCCCGCCCGGGGCGCGTTCAACCCGTAGAAATGAAAAACAGCCGGACCCCATGAGGAAGCTCGTGGGCCGGGGGAACGAGTGGAGGACGAGCCTGCCGGCGCCGACCAGGCGGTTCCGGCGACGCGCCTGGCTCGACTTCCAACGGGCTCTCGACCCGCTCGCGCCGCCTCGTCCGTGGCCTATACGGCGGCCGCGCGCGTGAGCCGCGCGAGCGTCTGCGTACGACCCAGCAGCTCGATGCTCTCGAAGAGCCCGGGCGAGATCTTGGACCCGGTGACGGCGACGCGTACCGGCTGGAACGCCTGGCGCGGTTTCAACCCGAGCCCGTCGGCGGCGGCGCGGAGCGCGGCCTCGATCGACTCCGCGGTGAACGGCTCGAGCGACTCGAGCGCGGCGGTCGCGGCCGCGAGCATCGGGCCGCCGCCGTCGAGGTCGGCCGGATCCGCCTCGACGTCCTCGAAGAGGAAGCGCGCGTACGCGGGGAACTCGTCGAGCCGCGCAAGCTTCTCCTGCACGAGCGGCGCCGTCTTGCGCACGAGCTCGGCGTCCCACTCGTAGCCCTGCTCGCCGAGCCACAGGATGAGCGCGTGCGCGAACTCGTCCTCGGCGAGCGCGCGCATGTAGACGCCGTTCATCCAGTCGAGCTTCGCGTAGTCGAACTGCGCCGGGCTCGAGCTGACGCGCTCGAGCGAGAACCGCTCGACGAGCTCGTCGCGGCTCATGATCGTCGTCTCGCCGTCGGGGGCCCAGCCGAGCAGCGCGAGGAAGTTGACGAGCGCATCGGGGAGATAGCCCGACTTGCGGAACTCGTCGACGCCGGTCGCGCCGTGACGCTTCGACAGCTTCTTCCCGTCCTGGCCGTTGACGTTCGGGACGTGCGCGTAGACGGGGAGCTCGGCGCCGACGGCCCGAATGATGTTGATCTGCTTCGGCGTGTTCGAGATGTGATCCTCAGCTCGGATCACGTGCGTGATCCCGTCCCACACGTCCTCCATCGGCGAGGCGAAGTTGTATGTCGGCCGTCCGTCGCCGCGGACGAGCACGAGGTCTTCGAGGCTGTCGTTCGGGAACTCGACGCGGCCGCGAACCGCGTCGTCCCACGCCGTGACGCCCTCGTTCGGCATGCGGAAGCGAATCGCGCCGTCGTCCAGGTACGCCTTCCCGTCGGCGACGAGCTGCTCGGCGGCGCGCCGACAGTCATCGAGGCGGTCGAGCTGGAACGTCACCGAGCCGTCCCAGTCGAGACCGAGCCAGCGCAGCGACTCCTGGATCTGGTCGACCGCTTCGGCGACCTCGCGGCTCGTGTCGGTGTTCTCGATCCGCAGACGGAACTCGCCGCCGTGATGGCGAGCGAACAACCAGTTGAAGAGGAACGTGCGCACGCCTCCGATATGGAGGAACCCGGTGGGACTTGGAGCCATGCGGACACGAACGAACATCGTGCGCCTATCGTAGTGGCGCATGCCGCTTGCTCTCGTCTCCGACATCCACGGCAACGACGCGGCTCTCGCGGCCGTCGTCGCGGAGCTGGAGCGGCTCGGGATCGAGCGCGTCGTCTGCCTCGGCGACGTCGCGCAGGGCGGCCCCGAGCCCGCCGGGGTGCTCGACCGGCTCGCCGCGCTGCGCTGGCCCGTGATCCTCGGCAACGCCGACGCCTTCCTCCTCGACGTCCCTGCGGACTCGCCGGAGCCGATTACGGAGGCGCAGCTCGAGCGCCGCGAGTGGACGCTCAGCGGGCTCACGCCCGCGCACCTCGACCAGATCAGGGGGTTCGTCCCGACGCTCGACGTCGAGGTCGACGGTGTCACGCTCCGCGCCTTCCACGGCTCGCCCCACTCCTACGACGACGTCGTGCTGCCCGAGACGACGGACGCGCAGGCCGAGCGCATGCTCGGCGGCTCCGGGGTCGACCTGCTCGCGGGCGGCCACACCCATCTCCAGTGGGTGCGTTACGTCGACGGCGCGCTGTATGTCAATCCGGGGTCCGTCGGCCTCGCGTACGACCGGTTCGACGACGAGCCGGCGCCGGCGCCGGTCGCGGAGTACGCGCTCGTCACCGGCGGCTCGGTCGAGTTTCGCAGCGTCGCGTGGGTGAGCGAGCCCTGACGGGACACGCGGCCCGGCGCGCCTGAGGGCCCGGCTCCGCTAGCGTCGCCGTCATGCAGATCGGCGCACACGTCTCGGCCTCGGGCGGGCTCCACAACGCGATCGACCGCGCCGAGACGATCGGCGCCGAGTCGATCCAGGTCTTCACGCAGAGCCCACGCATGTGGCGGCCGACGAACCACGACCCCGCGACGTTCGACCGCTTCCGCGAGCGCCGCACCGAGGCGGGCATCGACGGCGTCCTCTGTCACGCGCTCTATCTCTGCAACCTCGCGGCGCCGGACGACGAGATCCACGCGAAGTCGATCACGGCGATGCGCAACACGATGGAGGTCGCCTGCGCGATCGGCGCCGACGCCGTCGTCTTCCACGTCGGCTCGCACCTCGGTGCGGGCCTCGACGCAGGGCTCGAGCGGGTCCTGCCGGCGATGGAGCAGGTGCTCGAGCTCACGAACGACACGACGTGGCTGCTGATGGAGAACTCGGCGGGCGCCGGCGGAACCATCGGCCGTTCGCTCGACGAGCTTGCAACGCTGTTCGAACGGCTCGACCGGCACCCGCGCCTCGGCGTCTGCCTCGACTCGTGCCACCTCTACGTCTCGGGCGTCGACGTCACCGACCGGGCGGCGCTCGACGCGTGCCTCGACGAGCTCGACTCGTCGATCGGGCTCGACCGGCTGCGGGCGCTTCACGTCAACGACTCGGCGGCCCCGCTCGGCTCGAACCGCGACCGGCACGCGAACATCCTCGAGGGCGAGATCGGCGAGGGGCTCGGCGCCTTCCTCTCCCACCCGGCGTTCCAGTCGCTCTCCGCGTACCTCGAGGTGCCCGGCACGGGCTCCGGGCCGGACGGGGACGAGCTGCGCAAGGTGCGCGAGCTCCACGCCCGCTGGACGGGCCGGCGCGGTTAGTCAGTGCGGGACGAGGAACTCGCCGAGCCAGAACGTCAGCACGAGGGCGCCGATCATGAACGGGATCACGAGAATCCCGCGCCTACCGCTTTCCTTCGCCGCGACGCCGAGCGCTGCCGAGGCGAGCCCGGACAGGAACCAGAACGGCATCATCGGCTGGCCCCAGCCCTCGGACAGGTGGGCGTCGACCAGCCAGGCGACGAACGTCACCGGGAGGACGACGGCGGGTATGAGCAGCGCATTCGCGAGCGCGAGCCGCACGGCCCAGCGCCCCGCCCGGGTCCGCAGAGGCAGCCGCGCGAGGCTCACGGCCGCGACCGCGCCGGCCGCGAGCGCGATCGCCGCGGCGGCCAGCGCCAGGGCGGCGGGCAGCGGGTCCGAGAAGAACGTCGCCCCGTCCGTCTCGTCCGGCCCGCGCGTCATGACGACGGCGAAGAATCCGACGAAGACCGCCGCCGCGACCGCATCGAGCGCGAGCGCCGCGA
>DATKQO010000135.1:0-5155 GCA_035532715.1 Gaiellaceae bacterium
CCAGACCGAGCTCGGGATCGCGTCGTCGAGGTTCGCGTCGGCGAAGACGAGGTTCGGGGACTTGCCGCCGAGCTCGAGCGTCAGCCGCTTGATCCCGTCGGCGGCGAGCTTCATGATCGCGCTCCCCGTCGCCGTCGAGCCCGTGAACGCGACCTTGTCCACGCCGGGATGCTGGACGAGGTAGGAACCAACGGTCGGGCCGTCCGCCGGGACGATGTTGATGGCGCCGGCCGGGAAGCCGACCTCGGTCGCGAGCTCGGCGATCCTCAAGACGCTGAGCGGCGTCTGCGGATCGGGCTTGAGCACGACGGAGCAGCCGGCCGCGAGCGCGGGCGAGAGCTTCCAGACGGACATGAGCAGCGGGTAGTTCCATGGCACGATCTGGGCGCAGACGCCGACCGGCTCCTTGAGCGTGTAGCTCATGAGCGAGCCGCCGAACGGTTGTGAGCGGCCGCTGATCGAGCCGACGACGGAGGCGAAGAAGCGGAAGTTCTCGACGGCGCCGGCGACCTCGGCCTTCACCGAGGAGATGGCCTTGCCGACGTTGCGCGACTCGAGCTCGGCGAGCTCCTTGCGGTTCGCGACGATCGCGTCGGCGAGCGCGTGGAGGAGACGGGCGCGCTCGTTCGGCGGCGTCCGACCCCACGGGCCGTCGAGCGCCTCGCGCGCGGCGGTGACGGCGCGGTCGACATCGGCCTCGCCGGCCATCGCGGCGCGCGCAAGCGGAGCGCCGGTCGCCGGCTCCATGAGATCGCGAACCTGACCAGAATCCGGCGCGACGACCTCGCCATTGATGAAGAGCCCGTACTCCTGTCCTGCCGTGACCGCCATGTCTGCGGAAACTAACGGTTGCGCCGCGGGGTTTGCGGGCAGATACTCGCGATAGATCTCGGATCCGAAGTCCCGACGAGAGGAGACGGCATGTCGAGCACCATCCGGGTGGAAGCCGCGCGCATCCCCGACCGCGACCGTCTGCTCAAGGCGCTGCGAGACGAAGGGGTCGACGCCACGCCGGAAGGAGAGGTCGACATCGTCGTCCCGCTCGGCGAAGGCGGCCCGACGCTCTTCCATTCCGTCGAGGGCGTGATCTTCAGCGTCGGCGCGCCGTTCGTGCCCATCGAGCACGAGGGCGTGATCTACATCCGCCCGCCCGTCGGCTAGACCTAAGGCCGGTGGCAGCCACCGTGACAGAGCCGCCACGGAAGCGTGACGGACGTTTTCCGGACGGCTTGATCAAGCCGTAGATCTCGTCACAAAGACGTGAGGGTGGCTGCCACCGGCCGTTTAGGAGCGCTCGAACAGCGCAGCCTGGCCCTGGCCGACGCCGACGCACAGCGTTGCGAGGCCGTAGCGGCCACCGCGGCGGCGCAGCTCGTGCAGGAGCGAGACGACGAGGCGCGCGCCGCTCATGCCGAGCGGGTGGCCGAGCGCGATCGCGCCGCCGTTGACGTTCACCTTCGCCGGATCCAGCCCGAGCTCGCGGATCACGGCGAGGCTCTGCGATGCGAACGCCTCGTTCAGCTCGACGAGGTCGAGGTCGTCGACCGCGATGCCGCGGCGCTCCAGGACTTTTCGCACCGCGGGGATCGGGCCCACGCCCATCACGCGCGGGTCGACTCCTGCGACCGCGCTACCAACGAACGTCCCGAGCGGCTCGACGCCGAGCTCGCGCGCCTTCTCCTCCGACGCGATCACGAGCGCGGCAGCGCCGTCGTTGATGCCCGACGCGTTGCCGGCCGTCACCGTGCCGCCCTCGCGGAACGCCGGCTTGAGCGCGGCGAGCTTCTCGGCAGTCGTGTCGGGACGGGGATGCTCGTCGCGCGTCACGTCCCCGACCGGCACGAGCTCGTCGTCGAAACGCCCCGCCTCATCGGCCGCCGCCCAGCGGCGCTGCGACTCGAGCGCGAACGCGTCCTGATCCTCCCGCGAGACGCCCCACCGTTCGGCGACGTTCTCGCCCGTCTCGCCCATCGACTCCGGCGGGAACAGCTCGACGAGCTTCGGATTCGTGAACCGCCAGCCGAGCGTCGTGTCGTACAGCGGCCGGTCGGCGCGCTCGTACGGCTTCGCCGCCTTCGGCGTGACGAACGGCGCGCGCGTCATCGACTCCTCGCCGCCCGCGACGAAGAGATCGCCGTCGCCCGCGATCACGGCATGGCAAGCGCCCACGACCGCGGCGAGCCCGGAGGCGCAGAGCCGGTTGACGGTGACGCCGGCGACCGAGTCGGGAAGCCCCGCGAGCAGCGCCGCCATGCGCGCGACGTTGCGGTTGTCCTCGCCGGCCTGGTTCGCAGCGCCGAGCCAGACGTCCTCGATCTCCTCTGCCGGAACGCCCGCGCGCGCGACCGCCTCCTTGATCACGATCGCGGCAAGATCGTCGGGACGGACGTACGCGAGCGCACCGCCGTAGCGGCCGATCGGCGTGCGAACGGCGGAGAGGATCACGGCCCGGCTCACGGCCGGAAGTCTAGGCAGCGGCAGTGGCGCGACCGAGCAGCCGCTCGACCGCGACGAGGCCTTCGTCGCCGATGTCGATGCTGTTCTCGTTCACGTAGAGCGCGATGTGCTTGGCGCACACCTCGTCCGACATCTCCTGCGCGAGCGAACGGACGTAGTCGCGGCTC
The DNA here is from genome assembly GCA_035532715.1 of Gaiellaceae bacterium. GTDB lineage: Bacteria > Actinomycetota > Thermoleophilia > Gaiellales > Gaiellaceae > Palsa-739. The sequence goes on from DATKQO010000135.1 coordinate 2,625, forward strand.
GCCTCGGGGTTGGCGAACGCGTACTCGACCGAGGCGCGAATTGCGTCGCCGGCCGCCGCCACGACATCCGGCTCGAGGTCGGTGCGCGCGAAGATTCCCGCGAGCGGCACCGGGAGGCCCGTGTCGGTCTCCCACCACTCCCCGAGATCCGCGACGGCGACGAGGCCGTGGTCGCGGTACGTGAAGCGACTCTCGTGGATGATCAGCCCAGCGTCGACGTCGCCCGCGACGACCGCGGCGAGGATCTCGTCGTAGCGGAGCTCGACGACGTCGCCGAGCGCAGGAGCGGCAAGCCGGAGGAGGAGAAAGGCGGTCGTCTCCCTCCCCGGCACGGCGATCCGGCCGGCGGCGGCGTCCATGAGTGACCGCGGCGTGCGCGCGACGACGAGCGGCCCGACCCCTCGCCCAAGCGCCGCACCGCTACGGAGGAGCCGGTAGCGATCCCCGGCAGCGGCCGCGGCGCCGAAGCTCAGCTTCGTCAGCTCGAGCTCGCCCGCCGCCGACCGCCGGTTCAGCTCCTCGATGTCGTAGAGCACCGGCTCGACCTCGAACGGGGCGTCGACGAGACCGTGCGCGAGAGCGTGGAAGGCGAACGCGTCGTTCGGGCAGGGGGTGAATCCGAAGCGGAGTTTCATCGTGTCACGAACTATGACAATTCGCGCCCGGCGCCGGCCGCACGCGCCCGCTCGACGACGGCGGCGGCCGCGGCGACGTCCCACGCGGCGAGACCGTTCGACTTGAAGACGACTACGTCGTCGTCCGACTGGCGGCCGCGCACTTCTCCCGCGACGACCTCCTGCAGCTCGTGCACCTCGAGCCAGTCGAGCACGCCGAACTCGACCGGCTCGACGAGGTCGGCGGACTCGAGCTTCGCGTTCTCACGCGAGTCGCAGCAGACGAACGCGGCGCGCTCGAGGACGACATTGTCGAGCTCGCGCCGGCGGCCGTCGTTCGCGCCGACCGCGCAGACGAGCGCGCCCGGCCGAAGCCACTCGCCGCGCAGGACGGGATCCTTCGACGTCGTGACGGTGACGACGACGTCGCACTCGCCGGCGTCGCGGTGGCTCTCTCCCGGCTCGGTGCCGTGCGCTTCGCAGAACGCGGCCAGCCGCTCCTCGTTGCGGCAGTACGCGACGACGCGCTCGAGACCGGGAAGCGCGGCGCGGATCGCCCCGAGCTGCGACTCGGCCTGCCAGCCGCAGCCGATCAGTCCAAGCGTGCGAGCGCCCGCGCGGGCGAGATGCTTCGCGGCGACGCCGCTCGCCGCGCCCGTGCGGAGCTGCCCGAGCTTGTCCGCCTCGATCACCGCGACGAGCTCAGGCGAGTCGGCGCGAAAGAGGAGAACGACGAAGCGCGCGCCGTCGCGGAACCCCGCGTAGACCTTCGCGCCCGCGTAGCCGAGCCCGAGATCCGCCGCCGCCATGACGGCAAGCGCGCCCTCTGTGAGGCCGAGCCGGTAGCGCGGCCGGTTCTCGACCAAGCCGGTCGCCATGCGCACGAAGCACGCCTCGATCGCCTCCACGGCGTCCTCCGCGGACAGGAGATCGGCCACTTCGGACTCGGTTATGTAGAGAGGCATCGACGGGATTCTCGCGAGAGTGTCGAGGCTTCGCCGCAATACGGTCAAACGGCCTTCGGTCGTCGCTTCGCCTGGCTACGTTCGACCGATGAAGCCGAAACAGACACTCGCCGTCCCCGCTCTGGTCACGCTTGGTTTGGCCGCGGCCGTGCTCGCCCTCGCCGGATCGGCCACCGCGGGCGGCATCCAGATCTACGCCAAGGGCGTGCCCCTCTGCAAGCCACCGAAGCACCATGCCAAGAGGCCAAGCGCGGCCTGCGACTCGATGCGCCGCGTCCTCGTCCGGCCGGGCACGCGGGGCGCGCGGCCGTTCGCGGCCCTCCCCACCGGGACGACCGGCCCGAGCGGCGGCCTGACGCCGGCCGACATCACGAGCGTCTACGGCCTGACCGGAACAGGCAGTGGCCAAACCGTCGCAATCGTCGACGCATACAACGACCCCAAGATCGACGCCGACCTCCAGACCTTCGACGCGCAGTACGGCCTCGCGGCGTGCAGCATCGCCAGCGGTTGCCTCAAGGTCGTCAACGAGACGGGAGGAACGACGCTCCCCGCCAACGACACGACGGGCTGGTCGGGCGAGGAGTCGCTCGACGTCGAGGCGGTGCACGCAGTCTGTTCCGCCTGCAAGATCGTCCTCGTCGAGGCGAGCAGTGCGTCCGACGGCGACCTCGGCACGGCGGAGAACACCGCGGCGAACACCCTCCACGCCACCGAGATCAGCAACTCGTTCGGTGAGCCCGAGACCGGCAGCGGCACGACCTTCGCGCACGCGTTCGACCATCCCGGTGTCGTGATCACCGCCTCGTCCGGCGACGACGGCTACTACGACTACGACCTTCTCGGCGGCAACGGAAAGATCAGCGCGCCGAGCATCCCCGCTGCGTACCCGACGGTCGTCGCGGTCGGCGGGACGTCGCTGTACCTCGCACAGTCCTCGACGCCGACGCGA
>DATKQO010000136.1:0-8966 GCA_035532715.1 Gaiellaceae bacterium
TCCCACGCGCACTCACGATCGCGACCTCCGACTCCGGTGGCGGAGCGGGGATCCAGGCCGACCTGAAGGCCTTCGCCGCGGCGGGCGCGTACGGCATGTCGGTGCTCGTCGCACTGACGGCGCAGAACACGGTCGGCGTCACCGCGATCGAGCAGGTGCCGCCGCCGTTCGTGCGCGCCCAGCTCGAAGCGGTCTTCGGCGACATCGGCGTCGATGCCGCGAAGACCGGGATGCTGTTCTCGCGCACGCTGATCGACGTCGTCGCCGACTACCTCGAGGCGCACCGGGTGCCGCTCGTCGTCGATCCGGTGATGGTCGCGAGCTCGGGCGCGAAGCTCCTCGAAGACGACGCCGTGGACGCGCTCGTGCGCCGGCTCTTTCCGCTCGCCGTCGTCGTGACGCCGAACCTGATGGAGGCGAAGGCGCTCGCCGGCATCGACGCGCCGCGCCGCGAGCTCGCGGTGCGCCTGCACGAGCTCGGCGCGCCGGCCGTGATCGTCACCGGTGGGCACGGCGACCACGCGGTCGACCATCTCTTCGACGGCCGCGAGCACGTCGAGATCCCCGTTGCGCGACATGACGTCGCTGCGACGCACGGGGCCGGGTGCACGCACTCCGCAACCCTCGCCGCCTTGCTCGCGCGCGGCGAACGGCTCGCCGACGCAGCGCGCGGCGCAGCGGCAGCCGCGTCGCTCGCCGTCGAGCAGGGCCTGTACGAGCTTGGTTCTGGAGAAGGTCCCGTCGACATCCTGGGGGTACGAAACAGATGATCTCGCCGTCCACGACGCTGCGTGAGCTGCGTCGCACCAAGCCGCTCGTGCACCAGATCACGAACTACGTCGTCATGAACGAGACCGCGAATGCGACGCTTGCGCTCGGTGCGCTTCCCGTGATGGCGCACGCGGGCGAAGAAGTCGAGGAGATGGTGCGGCTTGCATCCTCGCTCGTGCTCAATATCGGAACCTTGTCGGAGCACTGGGTCGAAGCGATGCTGCTCGCCGGCGGCGCGGCGAACGCGCGCGACATCCCGGTCGTGCTCGACCCCGTCGGCGTCGGCGCGACGGAGTACCGCACGAGGACCGCGCGCCGCATCCTCGATCTCGTCGACGTCACCGTTCTGCGCGGCAACGCCGGCGAGGTGGCGACGCTCGTCGGCGCGCAGGCGGAGGTGCGCGGCGTCGAGTCGATCAGCACGGGGCTCGAGCCCGCCGAGCTCGCGCGGGAGGCCGCCCGCCGTCTCGGGGTGGTCGCGTCGGTGACGGGGCCGGTCGACCACGTCTCCGACGGCGAGCGCGTGCTCTCGATCGCGAACGGCCACGAGCTGCTCGCGACCGTCACGGGCACCGGCTGCATGTCGTCGGCGCTCACGGGTTGCTTCCTCGCCGCGAAGCCGGACGATCCGCTCGAGGCGGCGGTAGAGGCGCTCGCCGCCTTCGGCGTCGCGGCGGAGGATGCCGCCGCCGGAGCGGGGGGGCCGGGAACGTTCCACGCGCGTCTCTACGACGCCCTGTACGCGCTCGACGTGAGCACGCTCGACGCGCGCGCGCGCATCGAGGAACGGTGAGGCTCGACGAGACCGGCGAGCTCGGCCTGCTCGCGGAGCTCGAACGCCTCGGGCTCGCGCAGAGCATCGAGCACGACGCCGCCGAGATCGGCGGTCTCGTCGTGACCCAGGACTCCCTCGTCGAGGGCGTGCACTTCCGCTTCGATCTCCTCTCCTGGCGTGAGCTCGGCTTCCGTGCGGCGGCCGTGAACCTCAGCGACCTCGCGGCTTCGGGTGCCGAGCCGCTCGCGCTGCTCGTCTCGCTCGGCGTTCCCGGCGCGACGCTCGTGGAAGAGATCGTCGAGCTGTACGAGGGCCTCAACGCCGCGGGTGTGCCGGTGCGCGGCGGCGACACGACCCGCGCCGACTCGGTGCTGCTGACGGTGACCGCACTCGGCCGGGCGGTGCGGGTTCCGGGGCGCGCCGGGGCGAGACCCGGCGATCTCGTGGTCGTCAGCGGGCCGCTCGGCGCCGCCGGTGCCGCGTTCAGGGAGGGGCGCCTCTCCGCCCCGCCGGTGCGGATCGACGAAGGCAGGCGACTTGCCGCGGCCGCGACCGCGATGCTCGACGTCTCGGACGGGATCGCGGTCGACGCCGGGCACATCGCCCGCCGGTCGGGTTGCCGCGTCGCGATCGAGCTCGACCGGATCCCGCTCGCGGCCGGAGCGACGATCGACGACCTCGGCTTCGGCGAGGACTACGAGCTGCTCGCGACGACGCCGGATCCGCTCGGCTTCCCGGTGATCGGCCGCTGTGAGGCGGGCTCAGGCGTCGAGCTGACGCTGCGCGGCGAGCCCTTCGACCTCGCCGGCTGGGAGCACTTCCGCTAGCCACCGCTCGACGTGCGCCCGCGGCCGCGCGCCGACGAGCGTGCCGCGCGCTTCGCCCGCCGCGAACACCATCACCGTCGGGATCGAGAGCACGGCGTAGCGTGCGGCGATCTCGGGATAGTCGTCGATGTTCAGCTTTGCGAACGCGATGCCGTCATCGGCCTCGCGCTCGAGCTCGGCGAGGATCGTCTCGATTGCGCGGCACGGCTTGCACCACGGTGCCCAGAAGTCGACAGCGACGGGTCCTGCTGCGATCGTCGTGTCGAACGTGGTCGCGTCGAGCTCGCGCATCCCGCCGATGATAGCCCGGCGCGCTACGCTCGAAGGCGATGCGCGTTGCCCTCACCGTGGCGGCGCTCGCCGCCGTCATCGTTCCGTTCGCGGCCGACGCGCCCTCCGGCCGGGCGGATGCGGCGCTCGACGCACGGCGGGCGCTCGGGAGCTACGCCGCGATGCAGACCTACCTCTTCGACGCGCGAACGGGTCGATACCGGGAAGTCGTGGGCGGGCCGGCTGCCGCACACGCTTGGCCGTTCTCGCAGGCGCTTACCGCGATGATCCAGGTTGCACGGCTGCACTCGGCCCGCGCGGTCGCGGCAGTGCCTGCGCGGCTGCGCACGCTCGAACGGCTCTTTCGCACCGGCGCTGCATATGCCGCGTGGCCGGGAGGCGACGTGTACTTCGACGACGACGAGTGGATCGCGGGAGCGCTGCTCGACTGGCGCGAGCTGCGCGGCGATGTGCAGGCGCAGCGGCGTGCGGCGGCGGTGTTCGCACTCGTCGCCAGGGAGTGGGACGGCGTCGCGCAGCATCCCTGTGCGGGCGGCATCTACTGGACGGTCGCTTCGGGTAATCGCGATCGCAATACCGTGACCACCGCAAACGCGGCGCTGCTCGCGCTGCGCCTCTACGGCGTCACGCACGCGGCCGCGTATCTGAACTGGTCTCGCCGTCTGCTCGCGTGGCTCGACACGTGCATGCTCGGCGACAACGGGTTGTACCGCGATCACATCGCACTGGACGGGACCGTCGACGCGACGTACTGGAGCTACAACCAGGGCCTCGTGATCGGCGCGCTCGTCGAGTTGTACTCCGCCACCGGCGACCCGAGCGTGCTGGCGCGCGCGGAGGCGCTCGCGGACGGCGCGCTCTCGTACTTCGGCCCGCGCTGGTCGGCCGTCGAGCCGCCCGAGTTCGCCGCCATCTTCTTCCGGCAGCTCCTTGGCCTCGCCGCCGTCGACGGGAGGGCCGACTACGTCGCGGCGGCTGAAGGGTACGGCGCGCGCGCGTGGTCGAACGCGCGCGATCCGAGGACCGGCCTGTTCGCGTTCGGCGGCAGCACGCGCCTGCTCGACCAGGCGGCGCTCGTCCAGCTGTACGCCGCCCTGGCGCAACAGCGGGTCACAACCGGTTCCTGAGCGCTGCAAAGCGCAGCGCGGGCACGCGGGCGACCGCCTCGAGGAAGATCGTGCGACTCATCTTCGAATGCCCGGCCGTTCGGTCGACGAAGCGGATCGGCACCTCGACGACGGTGAAGCCCGCGCGCAACGTCCGGTACGTGCCCTCGATCTGGAACGCGTAGCCCTTCGAGCGGATCGCCCCCAGATCGATGCGCTCGAGCACCGCACGGCGATAGCATTTGAAGCCGCCGGTGAGGTCGCGGAGGCGCACGCCGAGCAGCGCGCGCGCGTAGAACGATCCGCCTGCCGACACGAGGCGACGCGTGAGGCCCCAGTTCTCGGTACCCCCACCGTCGACGTACCGCGAGCCGAGCGCGAGGTCGGCGCCCGACTCGCACGCGGCGATCAAGCGCGGCACGTCGGCGGGGTCGTGGGAGAAGTCGCAGTCCATTTCGAGGACGTAGTCCGCGCCGTCCGCGAGCGCACGCTGGAAGCCGGCGAGGTAGGCAGGGCCGAGGCCCTCTTTGTGCGTGCGGTGCAGCACCGAGACGAAGTCGAGCTCGGCGGCGAGGCGGTCAGCGATCTCGCCCGTGCCGTCGGGTGAGTTGTCGTCGATCACGAGCACGCGCACGCCGAGCGGTGCGAGTGCGCGCAGCATCGCTTCGAGGTTCTCCCGCTCGTTGTAGGTCGGGAGGCAGATGACGGCGTTTCGCACGGACTCAGGCTAAGGGAAGACGAACGGGATGGTCGCGGTCAATGCGGGAAGCAGGACGATCGCCGCGCCGCGAATCGCACGGTCGGCGACGGGATTCCGTCCGACCCAGGCGAGCCCCCAGAACACCGGAAGCGCGAGCAGCCCGAACCGCCCGATCGACTCGAAGGAGCCGCTGAACACCGGCAGCGCGACGACGGCGACCGCCCCGGCGAGCCACGCCGGCGGCGTGCCGGCGCGCCGGGCCGCGACGAGCAGCGCGGCGTAGAGAATGAAGGCGGCGACGTCGCGGAGGAGCCACGGAGTCCCCGCGACGGCATGCGGCAGGTGGACGATCGTCCCGACGAACCCGAGCGGCGAGAACGCGCGCCCCCAAGAGCGCTCTGCCTGGCTCCAGGCAAGCGGGTCGTGCAGCACCGAGCCGAGATAGAGCGGATAGGACGCGAGCGCCGCGACGGGTGCGCAGATCGCGCCGAGCGCGACTCCTCGCTCGAACGGCGACATCGATCGGCGCCGGCGCCATGCGCAGGCGAGGACGGGCAGTGCGACGAAGACGCCCTCGGGACGCGCGAGGGCGGCGGCCGCCGCGCAGAGCGCCGCCGCGGTCCAGTGCCCGCGGAGCGCGGCGAGGCCGGCGAGCGCGATCGCGCCGAGCACGACGCTCTCCGGGTAGGCCATCGAGAAGACGTAGCCGAGCGGGAAGATGGCGACGTACACGGTGGTGCGGCGTGCGAGCGTCGCACCGAACAACTCGCGCGTCAGCGCCGCGACCGCGACGAGCGCGCCGAGCAGCGCGAGATTCGAGAGGAGAAGCCCTGCGCTCTGGTAGCCGGCGCCGAGGACGTGCATGCCGCGGAGCAGCAGCGGGTAGAGCGGAAAGAATGCAGGGTCGCTCTGGCGCCCCGGGATGAGCAGGTATCCGTCGGAGGCGACCCTGCGATACCAGATGCCGTCCCAGCCGCCGAGGAGGCCGAACGCATGCCGGCTCGCGTTCGAGACGGCGTAGCCGTGCACGCCGATCGTGCGCACGACGAGCGCCGTCACAAAGACGAGGGCACGGCCGCCGAGCCACCAGGCGGCGATCCACGCGTTGTCCCGGATCCACTGCCAGGGCGTGGCGAGCGGCGACGCGGAGTCGACGGCGTGCGCGTCGGCGCTCATCCGCGGTTGTCGAACGCCGTCAACAGCGCGGGTGTGAGGGGCGTGAGCCGGATCCTGCCTCGGCCACTGAAGCGCGACAGGTCGAGTGAGATCGCAATCGGCCGATACGTGCGCGGGGTGACGTAGACCTGCATGCGGCCGTGCTCCACTGGAACGTCGAGGGCGATCGCCGGATGATCGGCGACGGTCGCACGCTCGCTGCGGATGCCGCGCTGCGAGTCGAGGGCTGCGACGATCTCCCGGCTGACGAGATGCGGGCAACCGGCGAGCGCGAGTTGGACGGCGGCGAGCCGAGCGTGCTCTCCGCCCGGGACGGCGAGTACGTCGAGCGGGCGCCCTGCGAGCGCGACCACCGCCGCGTGCCGGCCGAAGTGCAGCACCATGCCCGGCCGCTTGGCCCGGCCGTCAGGCGAGAACCAGCCCTGCAGGCACTGGGCGTGCACCGCCGGCTCCCCGCCCACGGCGAAAGCGCTCACGACGAAGCGGTAGCGGCTCAGCCACGAGGCAGCGTGCGCAGCGACGAGGTCGGCGCGTTCGGGAGCCGGCAGCGCCGCGGCCTGCACGGCCCAGCCCGCGCCGAGAACGGCCGCGCCCACGGCAGCGGCTACGAGCAGCGTCAGCAGTGCCGAACGCACCCGCGCGAGTGTAGGGCCGGGAATCTGAACCGCGGCTTAACGCGGAGGGCTCGGACATATGATCGCCGGGTGGCCGCTTTGCCGCGCAATCCGGAGATCGCGGACCAGTTCGAGCTGCTCGCCGACCTGCTCGAGCTCGAGGGCGCCGAGTCGTTCCGCGTGATCGCCTACCGCCGCGCGGCAGCACGGATGCGAGACACGTCGGGCTCGGTCGCCCAGCTCGCGCTCGACGGCAAGGCCAAGGAGCTGCAGGGGATCGGCAAGACGATCGAGGAGAAGATCGTCCAGATCGTCGAGCACGGAGAGATCGAGGCGCTGGCGAAGCGGAAGGCGTCGATCCCGCCCGAGGTGGTGCTCTTCATGCGCCTGCCGGGACTCGGGCCGAAGACGGCGGCGCGCATCTGGAAGGAGCTCGGCATCTCGACGCTCGCCGAGCTGAAGGCGGCGGCAGAGGGCGAGCGGCTTCGCTCGCTCGCCGGCCTCGGCGCGCGGAGCGAGGAGAAGATCCTCCAGGCGTTGGCCTTCCAGGCGGAGAACCCGGACGAGGGGCGCCGCCTGCTCGGCGAAGGGCTACCCGCGGTCCAGGCGGTCGTCTCCGTGCTGGCGCAACATCCGTCGGCCGTTGCCGTCTCGGAGGCCGGTTCGGTGCGTCGCCGCAAGGAGACGTTCCGCGATCTCGACATCATCGCCACCGCAACCGATCCGGCGGAGCTGACGTCGTACTTCACGCAGCTTCCATGGGTCGTCGACGTCGTCGCGCACGGAGACACGAAGGCGACCGTCGTCTCGAACGAAGGCTTGCGCTTCGACCTGCGCGTCGTGCCGCCCGAGTCGTTCGGCAACCTGCTGCAGCACTTCACAGGCTCGAAGGAACACAACGTCGCCATGCGCGAAGACGCCGTGCGGCGCGGTCTGTCGATCTCCGAATACGGCGTCACCGCGGTCGAGACCGGCGACGTGTTCTCGAGCGAGGACGAGGACGAGGTGTATGCGTTCCTCGGCTACCAGCCGATTCCGCCCGAGCTGCGCGAGAACGCAGGCGAGCTCGAGGCGGCGCGGCGCGGCGAGCTGCCGAAGCTCGTCGAGCTCGCCGACCTGCGTGGAGACCTGCACACGCACACGCACTGGTCTGCGGACGGCAAGAGCACGCTCGAGCAGATGGTCGCTGCGGCCGCCGCACGCGGTTACGACTACTACGCGATCACCGACCACTCGCACTATCTGCGCGAAGGGCGCCTCGCCGCGCAGCTCGAGGAGATCGAGCGCGTCCGCGCCCGGTTCCCGAAGTTGCGCATTCTCGCCGGCGTCGAGGCGAACATCCGCGCGAACGGGGAGGTCGACCTCTCGCAGGAGGAGCTCTCGCGTCTCGACTGGGTCGTCGCGTCCGTCCACAACGCGCCCGAGAACCGCCCGACCGAGCGCGTGCTCGAGGCGATGGACAATCCGTACGTCGACTGCATCGGTCATCTCACCGGCCGCCGGATCCGCAAGCGGGCCCCGCGCGACGTCGATGTCGAGCGTGTCGTCGAGAAAGCGCTCGAGGTCGGGTGCTTCCTCGAGATCAACGGCCAGCCCGACCGTCTCGACCTGCGCGACGTGCATGCGCGTGCCGCGAAGGAGGCCGGGCTGAAGCTCGCCGTCAACTCCGATGCGCATCGGATCGAGGCGCAGGACTACGTCGAGCTCGGCATCGGTCAGGCGCGGCGCGGCTGGCTGACGAAGGAGGACGTGTTGAACACGCGCACGTGGAAGCAGATCGAGAAGCTGCAGCGGAAGCGGCCGTGAGCGACTTTCGCGCCGACGGCTACGCCGCGATCGACTGGGTGGCGCGCTACCTCGAGGGAGTCGGCGACCTGCCGGTGCTCGCGCAGGTCGAGCCGGGCGAGCTGTCGGCCAAGTTGCCGCTGTCGGCGCCGGAAGAGGCGGAGCCGTTCGCACACGTGCTCCGTGACCTCGACGATCTGATCGTCCCGGCGTTGACGAACTGGCAGCACCCGCGCTTCTTCGCGTACTTCGCGATCACGGCGGCGGAGCCGGGGATCCTCGCCGAGCTGCTCGCCGCGGCGTTGAACCAGAATGCGATCCTCTGGCGCGCGTCGCCGGCGTCGACCGAGCTCGAGTTGCGCACGGTCGACTGGGTGCGGCAGCTGCTGGGGCTGCCCGACGGCTGGCACGGTCACATCGAGGACACTGCGTCGACCTCGACCCTCGCCGCCCTGATCGCGGCGCGGCACATCACGGGCCGCAACGTCGTCGTGTGCTCGGAGCACGCGCACTCGTCGGTCGAGAAGGCGGCGCGCATGCTCGGGATGGAGCTGCGCAAGGTCGCCGCGGACGACGAGATGCGCATGCGCGCCGACGGGCTCGACCTGGGTGACGCCGCGGCGGTCGTCGCCACGGTCGGCACGACGTCGTTCGCCTCCGTCGATCCCGTGCGCGAGCTCGCCGCGCGCGCGCACGAAGCCGGCGCGTGGGTGCATGTCGACGCCGCCTACGCGGGCTCGTCGTGGATCTGCGAGGAGGAGCGCTGGTCACAGGACGGCGTCGAGCTCGCGGATTCGCTCGTCGTCAACCCGCACAAGTGGCTCATGATCCCGATGGACTGCTCGCTGCTCTGGACGTCTCGGCCCGAGGAGCTTCGCACGGCGTTCTCCCTCACGCCCGAGTACCTGCGGACGGCCGACG
>DATKQO010000137.1:0-16005 GCA_035532715.1 Gaiellaceae bacterium
GACGAACGAGGTCGAGGGGGCGCTCGACGACGGGATGGGCTTCGACGGCTCCTCCGTCACCGGCTTCAACGCGATCGAGGAGTCGGACATGGTCGCGATCCCCGATCCGAGCACGTTCCGCATCCTCCCCGACGGCCTGACAGGGCGCATGATCTGCGACATCGTCACGCCGGACGGCGACCCGTTCGGAGGCGATCCGCGCCACGTGCTGCGTCTCGCGCTCGACCGGATGAAGGCGATGGGCTTCGACACGTTCAACGTCGGCCCCGAGGCGGAGTACTTCCTCTTCAAGGACGAGAAGGGCACCGAGACGCTCGACGAGGGCGGCTACTTCGCGCAGACGACGATGGACGCGGCGACCACGATCCGTCGCGACACGATCCGCGCGCTCGAGCAGATGGGCATCCCGGTCGAGTACCACCATCACGAGGTCGGCCCGTCGCAGCACGAGATCGACATCCGCTTCGCCGGAGCGCTCGACATGGCGGACTACATGCTCACCTACCGGCTCGTCGTGAAGGACGTCGCGAAGCAGCACGGCTTTCACGCGACCTTCATGCCCAAGCCGTTGTTCGGCGAGAACGGCTCGGGCATGCACACGCACCAGTCGCTCTTCACCGACGGTCGCAACCGGTTCTTCGACGCCGACGACAAGTGGCACCTCTCGGCGACCGGCAAGGCGTTCATCGCGGGGCAGCTGCGCCATGCGCGCGAGATCGCGGCGGTGTTCGCGCAGTGGGTGAACTCCTACAAGCGGCTCGTCCCCGGCTACGAGGCGCCGGTCTACGTCGCCTGGTCGCAGCGGAACCGCTCGGCGCTCATCCGTATCCCGCTCTACAAGCCTGGCTCGGAGAACGCGACCCGCGCCGAGCTGCGCTGCCCGGATCCGGCCTGCAACCCGTACCTCACCTTCGCCTGCCTGCTCCACGCGGGCCTCGAGGGGATCGAGCAGGGCTACGAGCTGCCCGACCCGATGGAGACGAACCTCTACCACCTCACCCCGGACGAGCGGCGGGAGCGCGGAATCGTCTCCCTGCCCGAGACGCTCGGCGAGGCGATCGACGAGCTGTCCCGCTCCGAGCTCGCGAGAAAGGCGCTCGGCCCCCACATCTTCGACCGCTACGTCGAGCTCAAGCGCGCCGAGTGGGACGAATACCGCGTTCAGCTCACCGACTGGGAGATGAAGAAGTACCTGCCGGTTCTCTGAACACAGGGGAGCCCATATTCGGCCGCTAACGACCACGAGCCGCCCGAAGCGACTCGCGGTCGGCCGTCAGTTGGACTCGTCTCCGCAGGGGACGAGCCGCCCCGATTGTGCCAGGCGCGGGAGAGTCGTACTAGAGAAAGCTGCGGATGCTCTCGCGGTCGACCCGGAGGCCGATCACGCCGCTCGAGCCGTCGATCTGCTCGATCGTGTCCGCGGGCACCATGCGCCGGCGCCGCGAGAAGAGGCCGGACTTGACGGACAGGGCGTCAGGGACGTCCGGAGTCGTGCCGTACATGGGGCACTCGACCTTGCCGACGAGCCGTCCGTGACGGTCGGCCACGATGTAGCCGGCGGTGCGACGGAGGTCGATGGCGAGGGCGCTCATGGTGTTGACCGTATTTCCGGCGTGCAAGGAAATTGCCGTGCTTGGCGTAAAAGGTTTGTTAACCCGGGTCGTTCTCCTGCCCGGGCGCTCGAGGCGCGTCTCCACAGATGGAGAACGCCGATCGGCCCGGAGCGGGTACGCAGGCTCCCTACGATGGGCCCGTGAGCGCCACCGAGCGGCACCTGCGCCTGCTGACCGAGACGACCGCTGCGGTCAACTCGACCCTCGATCTCGAGGAGGTCCTCGACCTCGTCGCGACGAAGGTCGCGGACGCGCTTCGCGCCGACGCGTGCTTCGTCTACCTCTACGACGAGCGAACTGACGAACTCGTCCTCCGTGCGACGCACGGCACCGCGATTGCGGAGATGACCCGCCGTCCGCGCTTGCGGCCCGGCGAGGGCATCACCGGCACTGCCGCTGCGGAGCGCTCGCCCGTGATGATCCCCTCACAGGCGCATCTCGATCCGCGTTTCAAGGGTTTCGCCAACCTGCCCGAGTCGCAGTACGAGTCGATCCTCGCCGTGCCGATCCTCGTGCGCGGCGAGCGGCTCGAGGGCGCGCTCAACGTGCGGACCCGCGTGCCGCGCGTCTACTCCGACTCGGAGATCGAGCTGCTCCAGGCGATCGCGGATCAGGTTGCCCAGACGATCGTCCACGCGGAGCTGTATGCGCAGGCGCAGCGCCGCGTCGCGGAGCTCGAAGCCCTTGCGCGCATCTCCGAGGCGGTCTCGCAGTCGCTCTATCTCGAAGAGTCGCTCGAGGCGATCGTCAAGACGACGATGGACGCCGTCCACGCGACCGGCGCCGCGCTCGTGCTCGAGGACGGCCGCATCGCCTGGCCGGAGGGCCGGGCCGGAAAGCACGCGGTGCGGACGCCCCTGCGCTGGAAGCGCCGCGTGATCGGCGAGCTGGTCGCCGATCGCGACGCGCCCTTCTCCGCCGACGACCGCGCGTTGCTCGAGGCGATCGCCCACCACGCCGCCGTCGCGCTCGAGCACGGCCGCGCCGTGATGCGCGGCGTGCTCGCGCAAGAGATCCACCATCGCGTGAAGAACAACCTGCAGACCGTGGCGTCGCTGCTCCGCCTCCAGTCGCGCGCCGAGGGAGTCGATCCGCGCGAGGCGCTCGAGCACTCCGTGAACCGCATTCTCGCGATCGCCGCCGTGCACGAGGTCTTGACGGAGCAGCGCGACGAAGACGTCGACCTCGCCGATCTCATCGACCGCCTGCGCGCGATGCTCATCCAGGGGCTCTCGGGCGGCCGCGTCGTCGAGGCGAAGCTCGAGCCCGTATCTCTGGCCGGCAGCCGTGCGACCGCGCTCGCGCTCGTGTTCAGCGAGCTGCTGCAGAACGCGCTCGAGCACGGCGCGGGTGCAGTGCGGATCGAGCTGGCGCGTCGCAACGGCGACGTCGTGCTCGCGATCGCCGACGAAGGCGAAGGCCCGCAGGGCGCCGCCGAGGGGACGGGCCTCTCGATCGTGAGCGCGCTCGTTCGCGACGAGCTGCTCGGAAGCTTTGCGCTCCGCCGCGAAAACGGAACGCGGGCGGAAGTAGTCTTCCCGGCATGAGTCGGCTCGTCCGCATCCTCATCGCCGAGGACGAGACGATCATCCGGCTCGATCTGCGCGATCTGCTCGTTCAGGCCGGGTTCGAGGTGTGCGCCGAGGCGCGCGACGGCGAAGAGGCGGTCGAGCTCGCGCGTTCCGAGCAGCCCGACCTCGCGATCATGGACGTGAAGATGCCGAAGCTCGACGGCATCGACGCTGCGCGACGCATCCTCGAGGAGCGTCCGATCCCGATCGTCATGCTCACCGCGTACGGCCAGGAGGAGATCGTGTCGCGCGCCGTCGAGGCCGGCGTCTTCGGCTATCTCGTCAAGCCGTTCCGCGAGCAGGACCTGCTACCGGCGATCCAGGCCGCACGCGCGCGGCACGACGAGCTGCAGACGCTGCGCGCCGAGGCGGAGTCGCTCGCCGACGCGCTTGCGTCACGTAAGGCGATCGAGCGGGCGAAGGGCCTGCTGATGGCGAAGGAAGGGCTGACCGAGGAGGACGCGTTCGCGCGCCTGCGCAAGGCGAGCCAGGCGTCGGGCCGGCCGTTGAAGGTGATCGCGGAAGCCGTCGTCGCGACGCTCGGAGCCGACGCCTGATGCAGTGGGAGCTGCGCATGTACCGCGCCAAGGAAGGCGCGCTCGACGCGTTCGTCGCGGAGTGGCACGAGCACGTTCTCCCGCTCAGGCGAGCGAAGGGCTTCCAGGTACTCGGGCCGTGGGTCACCGACGACAGCCGATTCGTCTGGCTCGTGGGGGCGGACGAGCTCGAAGCGGAGGACGCGGCGTACTACGCATCACCCGAGCGGGCCGCGGTCGAGCCCGACCCCGCCCGGCACATCGACTCGGCGCAGACCTGGCGCCTCGAAGAACGGTGAACGACGAGCACCCGAACGCCGCGCTGACGCGCCGCGTGTTCTCTGCGTTCGGGCACGACGCGAAGCAGATCTCTGCGGCGCTCGCCCGCGACATCGTGTGGCGTGTCCCGGGCAACACGATCATGAGCGGCGAGTACCACGGCCGCCGCGAAGTCGTCGAGTTCCTGCGCCGCACGGGCCTCGAAACCGGCGGAACGTACGGGAGCAAGCTGCACACGGTGCTCGCGAACGACACCTGGGGCCTCGCCGTCTATCGCGCCTGGGGCGAGCGAAACGGCATCGACCTCGACGTCGACCAGGCGTTCGTCATCCGCTTCGAGGACGGACTGTGGAAGGAAGTCACGGCGGTCCCACTCGACTCGGCGTTCGACGCGTTCTGGGCCTGACGCGCGCTCGCCTAAGAGTTGTCTGTGAGTATCGGAGAAGTGGCGCGAACGTCGCTACGCTCGTTCCATGGATCAGCCAGTGCCGTTCCCGATGCAGCGTGGCTACGGCTTCGGCCAGGTGCATCACGGTGGTGGCCACCCGCTCGACTGGGTGATCCTCGCGCTGCTGCTCCTGCTCATCGCGCTCGTGGTCGCACAGTTCGCAACGAGCTTGGGTCGGCGGCGCCACCGTGGGCCGATGTGGCGCATGCGACACGAGGGCCCAGGCCCATGGGGCACGCCGGGCCCGCCCGATCCGCTCGCGTTCGCCCGGATGCGCTATGCGCGCGGCGAGATCGACCGCGAGACGTATCTCCAGCTGACGCAGGATCTCGGAGGCGAACCGTCCGCCGCGCCGCCGCCGGCGCCCGCGTAGCCGTTCACGCCTGCGCGTCCTCGAACAAGGACTCCCAGCGCTCGAGGAGGCCGTGCAGCGCATCCCGGCTGCGCTTGTGCGCGGCGAGCGCCTCGACGTCGGTCCAGTCCGCCGCGAGCTTCTGCTCGAGCGAGGCGACCTCCGCCTCGCGCGTCGCGATCTCGGCCTCGACCTTCTGAAGCTCGCTCGGACGCGGCTTCGACGCTTTCGGCTTCGCGGGCTTCGACTGCTTCGGCGTCTGGGGCTCTCGCCTGGCACCTGTGCGGGCGGCGCGCTCCTCGCGGCGGCGGAGCATCTCGGCCCAGCCGCCGTCGTAGGCGTGCAGCTCGCCCTCCTCGATCGCGAGCGTGCGCTCGGCGATCGCGTCAAGGAGCGCGCGGTCGTGTGAGACGAGCAGCACGGTGCCGGGGAACGCGTCGAGGGCCGCCTCGAGCGCTTCGCGGCTCTCCAGATCGAGGTGGTTCGTCGGCTCGTCGAGCACGAGGAAGTTCGCACCCGAGGCGACGGTCACGGCGAGCGCGAGACGCCGCCGCTCGCCGCCCGACAGCACCGAGACGGGCTTCTCGACCTCGTCCCAGCCGGAGAAGAGGAAGCGACCGAGGAGCGACATCGCGTCGGGTCGCGACAGCTTCGTCATCGTCTGCACGCACTGGAGCACGGAGCCGCGCGTATCGAGCTCGGCCTCCTGCTGCGAGAAGTAGGCGGGCACGACGCCGTGTCCGAGCTGGATCTTCCCCGCCGCCTGCTCGCGGTTGCCGAGCAGCGTCTCCAGCAGCGTCGTCTTCCCCGAGCCGTTCGGACCGACCAGCGCGACGTGCTCGCCGCGCTCGAGCGCGAACGTTGCCCGGCGCAGCAGCTCCCGGTCGCCGATGCGCACGTCGACGTTCTCGGCCTCGAGCACCGTGCGGCCGCTGCGTGCCGGCTTCAGGAACTCGAATCCGAGTGTGCGCGAGCGCCGTGAAAGGAGCGCGACCTCGTCCGCGGCCTGCTGCCGCTCGCTCTGCAGCCGCCCGATCTGCGTCAGCTTCGCCTGTGCCTGCTTCGCCTTGTCCTTCTTCGCACGGAAACGCTCGACGAAGCGCTCGAGCCGCACGATGTCCGCTTCGACGCGCGCGACCTCCTTCTGCGCGTGGAGCGCGCGCGCCGCCTTCTCGCGCCGCCACGCGTGCCACGGCCCGGGGAAGAACGTGCCGCGCCCCGCGACGACCTCGAGCGTCGCTGTCGTCACCGCTTCGAGGAACCAGCGGTCGTGCGCCACGAGGATCACAGCGGCGTCGAGCGACTGCAGCTCACGCTCGAGCCATTCGAGCGAGGCGACGTCGAGATGGTTCGTCGGCTCGTCGAGCAGCAGCAGGTCGGGGTCGCCGCCGAGCGCGCGCGCGAGCGACGCGCGCGTCAACTCTCCGCCGGAGAACGTGCGCAGCGGCCGGTCGAGGTGCGCGTCGACGAAACCGAGGCCGCGCAGCACGGACGTTGCGTGGTCGCGCCAGCCGTAGCCGCCCGCGTGCTCGAGCCGTGCCTGCGCTGCGGCGTAGCGGTTCATCGTCGCCTGGTCGTGCACGCCGCGCGCCATCGCCTGCTCGAGCCCGGTCAGCTCCTCCTCGAGGTGCACGAGGTCGCGCGCGCCCGAGAGCACGTACTCGCGCAGCGTCACGTCGCGCTCGACCGGTGGGCGCTGGTCGTGGAGGGCGACGCGCGTGCCCTTCTCGAACGCGAGCTCGCCGCCGTGCTTGTCCGTCTCGCCCGCGAGGATCCGGAGGAGCGTCGTCTTGCCGGCGCCGTTCGGTCCCGAGAGCGCGACCCGGTCGCGCCGCTCGACGCTGAAGGAGACCCCGTCGAAGAGGAGGTTCCCGGCGATCTCCTTGCGGAGGTTGGAGGCGATGACCACTGCCATGTCCCCTCCAGGGTAGATTCGACCGCGTGCCGTCCGTGCTCGCCCTCGACGTCGGCTCTTCCTCGGTGCGCGCGCAGCGCTTCGACGAGCAGGGCGGGCCGGTCGACGATCTTCGCCGGGAACGCTACGCCGGCGGCGACCCGGACGAGATGGTCGAGCTCGTGCGCGCCGTGATCGCCGGACGCGACGAGGGCGTCGACGCGGTCGGCGCGTCGTGCTTCGGGCACAGCCTGATCGCGCTCGACGAGGACGGCCGCCCGCTCACGCCGGTGCTCGGCTGGCGTGACGCCCGTGCTGCGCCCGCGGCCGAGTGGCTGGCGCGCCGCGCCGACCCGGCGGCCGTGCACGCCCGGACCGGCGCGCATCTTCATCCCTCCTACTGGCCCGCGAAGCTCGTGTGGCTCGCAGAGACCGAGCCCGAGCTCTTCCGCCGCGCGACCCGTTTCGTCTCCTTCTGCGACTACCTCTACGAGCAGCTGCTCGGGGTCGACCCGGGGACGAGCGTGTCGATCGCCTCCGGCACGGGGCTGCTCGATCTCGCCGGCCTGCACTGGGACGCCGAGCTGCTCGAGCTCGTGGGAGTCGAGGAGGAGCGGCTGCCGCGCCTGACCGCCGAGCCGGCGCAGGGCTGGTATCCGGCGCTCCTGGACGCCGCCTGCTCGAACCTCGGCGCCGGCTGCACGGGCCGCCGGCGCGGCGCGCTCATGGTGGGCACGTCGGGCGCCCTCCGGCTCCTCTACGAGACCGAGCGGCCGCAGCCGCGGCCCGGCCTCTTTCTCTACCGGCTCGACGAGCACCGCGTGCTCGACGGCGGGGCGCTCTCGGACGGCGGCAACCTCTACGCGTGGCTCGGGCAGACGCTCGCCGCCCCGGCCGGATCGCTCGCCGGGCGCGACCCGCGCGACCACGGCCTCACGTTCCTGCCCTTCCTCGGCGGCGAGCGCTCGACCGGGTGGGATCCGGCGGCCACCGGCTCCGTCCACGGCCTGACCTTCGCGACGACGCCGCTCGATCTGCGCCAGGCAGCCCTCGAGGGCGTGGCGTTCCGCTTCGCGGCGATCGCCGATCTCCTGCCCTCCCTGGAGGAGGTCGTCGCGACCGGCGGGGGCCTGCTCGGGGACCCGGACTGGGTCCAGATCATGGCCGACGCGCTCGCGCGGCCCGTCACCGTCTCCGCCGTCGCGGAGGCCTCGCTCCGCGGTGCCGCCGTCGCGGCGCTCGAGCGGCTGGGCTGCCAGGCTGCCGCGGCGCCGGTCGGAGCGGTGTTCGATCCGCGGGAGGACAGAGCTGATGCATATCGTTCGGCCCGGGAACGCCAGCAGCGGCTCTACGAGGTGCTTCGTGAAGAAGACTGACATCGAACAGCGCTCGATCGACACCATCCGCACGCTTGCGATGGACGCCGTCCAGCGGGCGAACGCCGGTCACCCCGGCACCGCGATGGCGCTCGCGCCGCTCGCGTACCTCCTCTACACCGAGGTGATGGACCACAACCCGGCCAACCCGCAGTGGCCCGATCGCGACCGCTTCATCCTCTCGGCCGGGCACGCGTGCATCCTCCAGTACGCGACGCTCCATCTCGCCGGCTACAACATCTCGCTCGAGGAGCTCAAGCGCTTCCGCCAGTGGGAGTCGCTCACGCCGGGCCATCCCGAGGTGCACCACACCGCCGGGATCGAGGCGACGACGGGGCCGCTCGGCCAGGGCTTCGCGAACGGCGTCGGCTTCGCGATCGCAGAACGGTTCCTCGCAGAGCGGTACAACCGCCCGTACGACGAGATCGTCGACCATCGCGTGTACTGCATCTGCTCCGACGGCGATCTCATGGAAGGCGTTTCGAACGAAGCGGCGTCGATCGCGGGGACGCTCGGGCTCGGGAAGCTCGTCTACTTCTACGACGACAACCACATCACGATCGACGGCACGACGTCGATCTCGTTCACCGAGAACCGCGGCGGTCGTCTCGCGGCGCAGGGCTGGCACGTGCAGTACGTCGCCGACGCGAACGATCTCGCGGAGCTGCGCGCCGCGATAGCCGCTGCGCAGCAGGAGACGGAGAGACCGTCGCTGATCGTCGTGCACTCGCACATCGGCTACGGCGCGCCGCACGCGGTCGACACCGCGAAGGCGCACGGCGCACCGCTCGGCGAAGCAGAGGTACGCGCGACGAAGGTCGCACTCGGCTGGGACCCCGACGAGACCTTCGTCGTGCCCGACGAGGTGCGCGAGCACATGAACGTCACGAATCGCGGCATCGCGCTCGAAGAGGAGTGGCAGCGCAAGCACGCAGCGTGGGCGGCAAAGTACCCGGCCGTCAAGGAAGACTGGGACCAGGTGCACACCGGCAAGCCGCGTCCCGGCTGGGTCGACGCGCTGCCGGAGTTCGCGCCGGGCGAGGAGCTCGCGACGCGCGATGTCGGCGCGAAGGTGATGGAGGCCTTCAAGCGCTACACGCCGACGATGATCGGCGGCGCCGCGGATCTCGTCGAGTCGACGAAGACGGAGTTCAAGGGCGGCGGCGTCTTCTCTGCGACCCACGCGGGGCGCAACATCGCGTTCGGCATCCGCGAGCACGCGATGGGGGCGATCGTCAACGGCATCTCGCTGCACAACGGGATGCTGAAGCCGTACGGCTCGACCTTTCTCATCTTCTCCGACTACATGCGTCCCTCCGTGCGCCTGTCGGCCCTGTCGAAGCTCCCCGTCGTCTGGGCGTGGACGCACGACTCGGTCGCGCTCGGCGAAGACGGGCCCACGCACCAGCCGGTGGAGCACTACGCCGCCCTGCGTGCGATCCCGAACTTCTGGTTCGTGCGTCCGGCGGACGCAACCGAGACCGTCGGCGCGTGGAAGATCGCGCTCGAGCGCGAGGACGGGCCGGTCGGGCTCGCGCTCTCGCGCCAGAAGCTGCCGACGCTCGAGCACACCCGGCGCGACGGCGTCGCACGGGGCGCATACGTGCTCTGGGAGTCCGAGGAGTCGAACGGGGTGCCGGACATGATCCTGATCGGGTCGGGCTCCGAGGTCGCGCTCGCGCTCGCGTCCGCGCGCGCCCTCGACGAGCAAGGCGTGCGTGCGCGCGTCGTGTCGATGCCCTGCTGGGAGCTCTTCGAGGCGCAGCCGTCCGACTACCGCGACGATGTGCTGCCGCCGGACGTGAAGGCACGCATCTCGGTCGAGGCCGGCGTCGCGCTCGGCTGGAAGAAGTGGGTCGGCGACGAGGGCGACTCGATCTCGATCGAGCACTTCGGCGCGTCGGCGCCCGGCAACACGGTGCTCGAGAAGTTCGGCTACTCGGTCGACAACGTCGTCGCACGCTCGCTTGCGCTGCACGCGCGCGTGGCCTGATGCTGCGCCGCGAGGAACTGTGAACGTCGCCGTCGCGTTCGACCATCGCGGCGTGCACCTCCGCGATGCGGTGCTCGAGACCCTCGCCGAAGGAGGGCATGCGGTCGTCGATCTCGGTACCGATACGGATGCGCACCGGATCGACTATCCCGACAAGGCGGCCGAGCTCGGCGCGGCGCTCGTCGAAGGGCTCGCCGAGCGCGGCATCCTCGTCTGCGGCTCCGGCGTCGGAGCCTCCGTCGCCGCCTGCAAGATCGCCGGCATCCGCGCCGCCGTCTGCCACGACGTCTACTCCGCCCACCAGGGCGTCGAGCACGACGACATGAACGTGATCTGCCTCGGCTCCGAGGTCATCGGGCCGAGTCTCGCCGCCGATCTCGTACGAGCCTTCCTCGGCGCGCGCTTCGACGGCGGCGAGCGATACGTCGCGCGGTTGGAAAAGGTCGCCGCAATGGAAAGGAAGATGCAGCATGGCTGACTCGAACCTCCACACGCTGAGCGCACGCGGGCAATCCGTCTGGATCGACTCGCTCTCCCGCCACATGCTCGACTCCGGAGGGCTGAAGCGCCTGATGCGCGACGACGCCGTCGTCGGCGTCACCACGAATCCGACGATCTTCCAGAAGGCGATCTCGCAGGGCGACGACTACGACGCGCAGCTGAAAGAGCTCGTTGCCGAGGAGACGGACCCGAAGGAGATCTTCCTGCACCTCTCCGCCCGGGACGTGGAGGCCGCGCTCGACCTGCTCGCGTCCGTGCACGAGCGCAGCCCGCAGGACGGCTTCGTCTCGTGGGAGGTCGACCCGACGCTCGCCTACGACCGCGAGGGCACCTTCGACGAGGCGATGCGCCTGCACGAATGGATCGCCAAGCCGAACCTCTACGTGAAGATCCCCGCCACGAAGCCGGGCCTCGGCGCGATCGAGGAATGCGTCGCGCACGGCAAGAACATCAACGTCACGCTGATCTTCTCGCTGCGGCGCTACCGCGAGGTCGTCGAGGCGTACCTGCGCGGCCTCGAGCGTCTCGTCGCCGGCGGCGGCAATCCCTCGCAGGTGCACTCGGTCGCCAGCTTCTTCGTCTCGCGTGTCGACACGGAGACCGACCGGCGGCTCGACGAGATCGGATCGAAGAAAGCTCTCGCGCTGCGCGGTAAGCTCGCGATCGCGAACGCGAAGCTCGCGTACGCGCACTTCGAGGAGGCGTTCTCCGGTCCGCGCTGGGAGTTCCTCGCCGGCAAGGGCGCGAATCCGCAGCGCTGCCTCTGGGCGTCCACGTCGACGAAGAACCCGGAGTATCGCGACGTGATGTACGTCGAGGAGCTGATCGGCCCGCAGACGGTGAACACGATGCCGGCGGAGACGATCGAGGCGTTCCAGGAGCACGGTGTCGTGCGCGGCGACACGGTACGTGAAGGAGTGAAGCAGGCACACGAGCTGCTCGAGCAGCTCGCAGCCGCAGGCGTCGACTACGACGACGTCACCGAGACGCTCGAGCTCGAGGGTGTGCAGAAGTTCGCCGACTCGTTCGAGGAGCTCCTGGAGGGGGTGCGGTCGAAGCGCGGGCGGCTCGCCGCGGCCTGACTCGAGCATGGATCGCGCCGAGCTCATCGACCGGATCTGGGAGCGCGACTCCACGGTCTGGACCGGCGCCGACGAGGCGAAGTGGCTCGGCTGGCTCGATGAGCCCCGCCGCATGCGAGAGCGCGTCGCAGAGCTCGTCGAGTTCGCGGACTCGGTCGCAGACGACGGTCTCGACGCGATCGTGCTGCTCGGGATGGGTGGCTCGAGCCTCGCGCCGGAGGTGCTGCGGCGCACGTTCGGCACGGAGGCGTTCCATGTCCTCGACACGACGCACCCGGACGCGATCCGCGCGCTCGAGTCGTCGGTCGACCTCGAGCACACGCTGTTCATCTCCGCGTCGAAATCGGGGTCGACACTGGAGACTCGCTCGCACACCGATTACTTCTGGGAGAAGACCGGCAGGCGCGGCGCGTGCTTCGTCGCGATCACGGACCCCGGCTCCGAGCTCGAGCGCACCGCGGTCGAGCGGGGATTCCGGCACGTCTTTCCCGGCGAGCCGACGATCGGCGGCCGCTACTCGGCGCTGTCGCCGTTCGGCATCGTCCCGGCCGCGCTGATGGGCATCGACGTCGATCGCCTGCTCGCGAACGCGGAGCGGATGACCGAGCTGTGCCGCCGCGACGACGGCAACCCCGGCTACGAGCTCGGCCGCGCGTTCGGCACCGGCTGGCAGGAGGGTCGCGACAAGATCTGCATCGCCGACACCGGCGGCAGCTTCGGCCTCTGGGCAGAACAGCTGATCGCCGAGTCGACCGGCAAGCAGGGCAAGGGCCTCATCCCCGCGCCCGGCGAGACCTCCGACGGTCCCGACCGCCAGCACGTCGTGCCGCAGATCGCCGACCCGTATGCGGTCGGCGGCGAGTTCTTCCGCTGGGAGTTCGCGGTCGCCGTCGCGGGCGCGTACCTCGAGATCGACCCTTTCGACCAGCCCGACGTGCAGGCTGCGAAGGACAAGACGAACGAGGTGCTCGCGACCGGCAAGGAGCCCGAGGTCGAGCTCGAGGGCTCCGTCGAGGGGCTGCTCGCGCAGGCGCACGAGGGCGACTACGTCTGCGTCCAGGCGTTCATCCGGCCGGGCGACGAGAACGACCGTCGCATCGCCGACCTCGTCCGCAAGCTCCGCCGCCGCAGCGGGCTCGTCGTCACGCACGGCTACGGCCCGCGGTACCTGCACTCGACGGGCCAGCTGCACAAGGGCGGTCCGAACACCGGCCTCTACCTGCAGGTGGTCGACGATCCCGGCGAGGAGATCCCCATCCCCGGCAGGCCGTTCGGCTTCCGGCGGCTCATTCGCGCGCAGGCCGCGGGAGACTACGCGTCGTTGCAGGAGCGCGGGCGCCGCGTCGCCCGCATCCACATCGAAGACAGCTAGGAGGGTTCGGCTGATGCAACTCGGGATGATCGGCCTCGGCCGCATGGGCAACGGGATGACGGACCGCCTGCGCGAGAAGGGCGGCCACGACGTGAAGACCTACGACCCGAAGGTCGAGTCGCGCACGGCGGCGTCGCTCGAGGAGCTGAAGGCGCAACTCGTCGCGCCGCGCGCGTTCTGGATGATGGTGCCGTCCGGCGAGGTCACCGAAGGCGTCTTCCAGGAGCTCCTGAAGCTCGCCGAGCGCGGCGACACGATCGTCGACGGGGGCAACTCCAACTTCCGCGACTCGCAGCGGCGGTACGGCGAAGCGCAGGCGAAGGGCCTCCACTTCGTCGATGCCGGCGTCTCCGGCGGGATCTGGGGGCTCGAAGTCGGCTTCTGCCTGATGGTCGGCGGCGACAAGGAGCCCGTGCAGAGCCTCGCGCCGATCTTCGCCGCGCTCGCGCCCGAGGAAGGCTACGCGCACGTCGGCTCCTCCGGTGCCGGCCACTTCACGAAGATGATCCA
Organism: Gaiellaceae bacterium; assembly: GCA_035532715.1. Taxonomy (GTDB): domain Bacteria; phylum Actinomycetota; class Thermoleophilia; order Gaiellales; family Gaiellaceae; genus Palsa-739. The sequence continues at coordinate 13,528 of DATKQO010000137.1, forward strand.
CAACGGGATCGAGTACGGCCTCATGCAGGCGTACGCCGAAGGCTTCGAGATCATGGAGCACTCGGAGTTCGACCTCGACCTCGAACAGGTCGCGGGCATCTGGCGCTACGGCTCCGTCGTGCGCTCGTGGCTGCTCGAGCTGCTTCACGCGGCCTTCGAGCAGCACGGCGGCAAGCTGGGCGACATCGCGCCATACGTCGAGGACTCGGGCGAGGGTCGCTGGACGATCCACGAGGCGATCGCCGAGAACGTGCCCGCCCCCGTCATCTCCGCTGCGCTCTTCGCGCGCTTCGCGTCTCGGGACGAGAGCAACTTCGCCGCCAAGGTCGCCGCCGCGCTGCGCAACCAGTTCGGCGGCCACGCCGTCAAGGCGATGGCCCAGGCCGACGCCCACGCGGAGGATCCGAGGCCGCACTGATGGCCGCCACGACGGATCCCGCGCAGGCCCAGCAGAACCCGCTGCTCGAAGGGCTCGCGCTGCGGCGCACGCCCGACCCCTGCGCGCTCGTCATCTTCGGCGCGTCCGGCGACCTCACGCACAAGAAGCTCATGCCGGCCCTGTACGCGCTGATGCTGCGCCGCCTCCTCCCGCCACGCTTCGCCATCATCGGCGTCGCACGCACCGAAGGCGGCGACGACGCGTTCCGTGAAGACATGAAGCAGGCAGTGCAAAAGCACGCGCGCGACGAGTTCCGGCAGGACGTCTGGGACGAGCTCGCGGCGTCGATGCACTACGTCGCCACGGACTTCGCCGACGAGACGGGAGAGACCAAGCTCGCCGACCTGCTCACGCGCCTCGACGCCGAGCGCGAGCTCGGCGGCAACCGCGTGTACTACCTCGCCGTCCCGCCGGTCGCGTTCCCGACGATCGTCGACGAGCTCGGGAAGCGGCGCACGTCGGCCGGGTGGACGAGGCTCATCGTCGAGAAGCCGTTCGGCCACGACCTGGAGTCCGCGCGTGCGCTCAACGCGATGCTCTGGAAGCACTTCGACGAGAAGGAGATCTTCCGGATCGACCACTACCTCGGCAAGGAGACGGTCCAGAACATGCTGGCGCTCCGGTTCGCCAACGGCATCTTCGAGCCGATCTGGAACCGCCAGTTCATCGACCACGTGCAGATCACCGTCGCCGAGTCGATCGGCATCGAGGGGCGCGCCGGCTACTACGAATCCGCGGGCGCGATCCGCGACATCTTCCAGAACCACCTGCTCCAGCTGCTCGCGCTGACCGCCATGGAGCCGCCGATCGACTTCACGGCGGAGTCGGTGCGCAACGAGAAGGTGAAGGTGCTGAAGTCGATCCACACGCCGGGCCCGAGGTCGGTCGTCCGCGGCCAGTACGGACGCGGGTTCATCGAAGGCCTGGAGGTGTCGGCCTACCGTGACGAGCAGGGTGTCGCGCCCGACTCGATGACGGAGACCTATGTCGCCGCGAAGCTGTACGTCGACAACTGGCGCTGGGCCGACACGCCGTTCTACGTGCGCATGGGCAAGCGTCTCGCCCGCCGCGAGACGACGATCGCGATCCAGTTCAAGCGGGCGCCGCACCCGCCGTTCGAGGAGACGTCGGCGGAGGGGCTGCACCCGAACGTCCTCCTCGTGCACGTGCAGCCGGACGAAGGCGTCTCGCTCGCAATCGGCGCCAAGGTCCCGGGCTTCGGCATGACGATCCGCACCGTGCACATGGACTTCCTCTACGGCGGCGCGTTCCGTACCGGCATGCCCGAGGCCTACGAGCGGTTGGTCCTCGACACGATGCTCGGCGACGGCACGCTGTTCACCCGCGCAGACGAGGTCGAGGAGCAGTGGCTGCTCGTCGACACGATCATCGCGGCGTGGCAACGCGACCGGCCCGCCTTCCCGAACTACGCCGGGGGCACGTGGGGGCCGCCGAGCGCGGACGACCTCCTCCGCCGCGACGGGCGGTCCTGGCGGCGGTGAGCGCGCCCGCCGCTCTCGAGTCCTGGAACGGCGAGGGCGTCGCGCTCGCCGACGTCGAGGTCGCGCTGTCGAAGCTTCGCGCCGCCTCCGCGCCGGCAGGAGGCCCGCCGGATCTGCGCACGAGCGTGATGACCCATCTCGCGTGGGTGCCCGAGGAGTGGCTCGACAAGGCCCGCGCGGCGCTCGCGGGCATGGCCGAGCGGCATCCGTCCCGGACGATCCTCCTCGTGCCGGACCCCAACTCGGACCGGGACCAGATCGACGCGAGCGTCGCGCTCGAGCGCTACGCGATGCCGGGAGTCGAACGGAACGTCTGCTCGGAGGTGATCGAGCTGCACCTGCGCGGAGCGCGCGCGAAGGCGCCCGGAAGCGTCGTCGAGCCGCTGCTCGTCTCCGATCTCCCGATCTTCCTCCGCTGGCGCGGCGAGCCGGCGTGGGAGTCGCAGGAGCTCGACCAGCTCGTCAGGATCACCGACCGGTTGATCGTCGACTCGACGGAGTGGGACGACTTGCCGTATCCGTACCGGCGGCTCGCGG
>DATKQO010000138.1:0-5946 GCA_035532715.1 Gaiellaceae bacterium
CGGCGCGTCGAGCTGTACGAGCGGATAGGCGCCGTCTGAGCTACGGCTCTGTCGAAGACACGTCCGGTGGCAGGCACCGGACGTGTCTTACGGAGCCGGCCCGCAACCTCCGCGCTCTTGCCTCGGAGCCGAATCGGGCAGAGGGGCGTCCCGATCGAGCGTGTCCCCGTAGCCCACGCCTCGTGGCAGTCAACGGACGTGGGAGCCGGGGACACGTCTCGCGTAGTCCGGCTAGGACTTGACGAGCGAGACGACGGTGCGACGGTTCCGGTTCAGGAGCTTCGCGGTGAACAGGCGGTCGTCCGCCTTGCGGAAGAGCTCGATCGGCGTCGCGCCGTCGTTCGGGCACGACGTCGTCCCGAAGCTGAGATAGAGGTTCTCGTCCGACAGCGTGCGCGCGAGCCGGAAGCAGAGCTCGGAGGCCAGCGCCGGCTCCTGGTACGTCAGGACCGCGAACTCGTCGCCGCCGATGCGCGCGACGACGGCTGATGGGCCCGCCCCTTCGCGCAGCACCTCGGCGACGCGGCGCAGCACGACGTTCCCGGCCTCGTGGCCGTGCACCTCGTTCACCTGGCCGAAGTCGTCGAGGTCGGCGAGCCCGAGCGTGAACGGGCGCCCCGCGGCGCACCGCTCGGCGAGCGCCTCGTCGAACATGCGGGCGTTGCCGATGCCCGTGAGGAAGTCCTCGCGCGCGTGGCCGCGCAGCTCGTCGACGAGCGAGCGATTGCGGCTCGCGTAGCGGCCGACGAGCGTGCCGACGCCGACGAACGTCAAGAGGCGGATCAGCGTCGACGACGTGGGGATGCTCGCGACGGCCACGTGCGGGGTGGCCCAGCCCGCGGCCGCGTAGACCAGGGTGGCGAGCGCCCCGGCCAGCGCCCCGAGCAGCTCGTCGCTCGCGAGCGCGACGATGCAGATCGGGACGTAGAAGAAGTGCCCGATCCCGAGACCGGGGCGCTCGAAGAAGACGAACGCGGTGAAGACGGCCGCATACGCGGGCAGCGCGAGCGCGAGGGCGAGGCCGAGCCTCCGGTTGTGGTCACGAGCCGCAGACAACCCTCGTAGGGTCGTCGGCGCGGGACTTTCGTGCGTCCCCCGTCCGAGGGGTGGGCGCTTGTCCGGCGGCGCCGACGGCCCCAGTCGCGACAATGGACAGGTGGCACTCGACGAGTCGGCGCGACTCCTCGTCCTCGGCGCCGGGCCGGCGCAGCTCGGGGTTCTCGCTGCGGCCCGCCGCCGCGGCCTCACCGTCGTCGCTGCCGACCGGGACCCGTCGGCACCCGGTTTCCGCTACGCCGACCGCCGCGCGATCGTCTCGATCGAGGACGAGCCGGCGATCGCCCGCCTCGCCCGCGCCGAGCGGGTGGACGGGATCGTCGCTCCCGGCACCGACCACGCCGTCGGCACGGCCGCCCGCATCGCCGTCCGGCTCGCGCTGCCGCATCCGCTCGACCCCGAGGCGGCGGCGCTCGCCGTGTCGCGTCAGAAGCAGCGGGAGCGGCTCGCGGCGGCAGGGATCGCACAGCCGCGCTCGCTCGTGTGCCGCTCGCTCGCCGAGGTGGCTGCGGCCGCCGCCGAGCTCGGCTACCCGGTCGTCGTCGAGGCGCCCGACCGCTCGGGCGACCGCGCCGTCGCGCTCGCGGCCGACCTCGAGGCGCTCACCGACGCCGCCGCGGTCGCGCTCGCGGAGTCTCACGGCGACTACTGTCTCGTCGAGGAGCTCGTCGGCGGTCGCCTCGTGACCGTGAACGCGTTCTCGCTCGACGGACGGTTCGTGCCGCTCACGGTCACGGATCGGGAGCAGGCGCCGCCGCCCGCGTTCGGCGTGCCGCTCGCGAACTTCTGGCCGGCCGCGCTCGAGCCTCCGGAGGTCGGCGCCGCGATCGAGACGGCCGCTGCGGCCGCGCGCGCGCTCGGGATCGAGCACGGGCCGACGACGACGCAGGTGCTGCTCGGGCGCCGGGGCCCGCTGCTCGCGAAGCTCTCTGCACGCGTCGGCGGCGGCCACGACGCCGAGCTTTGCCGGGTCGCGCTCGGCGTCGACCTGAACGCGCTCGCCGTCGCGGTCGCGCTGGGTGAAGATGTGCACGCCCGGCAGCTCGCACCCGTCCTCCGAGTCGGGGGCGCGTGCGTGCGTTTCCTCGTCGCGCCGCCGGGCGAGCTGCGGGACGTCCGCGGCCTCGAGGCGGCCTCGGAGACTCCGGGAGTGCGCGGGATCCGGATCTACCGCAGGGCGGGGCACGTGTTCCGCGAGCTGCGCCGCGCGTCCGACCGTGCCGGTGCGGTTCTCGCCACGGGCGACACGCGCGAGGAGGCGGTCGCTGCTGCGGCGGCGGCAGCGCGGCGGATCTCCTTCGCGACGGCAGCGGTGGAGGCGCTCGCGTGAGCCGCCGGGTGCTGCGTGTCGGCGCGACGCTCGCGGTCACCGGCCTCTGCTCCGCCTACATCCTCTGGAAGATCGATCTCGGGCGCACGGCGCACGTGCTCGCGCACGCGGCGCCGGGCTGGTGGCTCGCGTCGGTCGCGATCATGGTCGTGTCGGTGTGGCCGATGGCGTGGCGCTGGCAGCGGCTCCTCGGCGCGCGCGGCGTGCACGACTCGCTCGGCTGGCTCGTGCGCGCGTACTTCGTCGGCTATGCCGCGGGGCAGGTCCTGCCGACATCGCTCGGCGGCGACGCGTCGCGGATCTACGAGACGAGCCGGCGGCATGAAGGGACGAGCGGCGCCGCTGCGGGGACGGTGTTGCTCGAGCGCGCGCTCGGCGGCACGGCGACGCTCGTGCTCGCTGCGGCCGGATTCGCGCTCGCAGTCGGCCGCTACGACGTCGGCGGCTATCTCTGGGTCGAGCTCGCGTTCGTCGTCGTCGCCGCGCTCGCCGGGGTGACGATGTTCTCGACGCGGCTGCACGGTCTGCTGCAGCTGACGCGCCCGCTCCTGCGACTGCTGCGCGTCGAGCGTCCGCTGCGCGAGGTCTATCTCGCGCTGCACGCGTTCCGCGCGAACGCACGGCTGCTCGGCTCGATGTTCGCGCTGACGCTCGTCGTGCAGGCCGTGCGGGTGCTCGCGATCTGGTGCGCAGGCAAGGCGGTCGGCGTCGACCTCTCGCCGCGGCCGTACTACGTGATGGGGCCGCTGCTCTTCCTCGTCATGCTCGTGCCGTTCACCGTGAACGGGCTCGCCGTGCGGGAGTCGTTCTTCGTCTCGTTCCTCGGCGCACTCGGCGTGTCGGCCGACCGCGCGTTCGCGACCGGCTTCCTGTTCTTCGTCGTCACCATCGCGCTCTCGCTGCCCGGGGCGGCGATCGTCGGCTGGGAGGCGCTGCGCCGCGGCACGCGGGCGGCCGTGCCGCGATGAGCGACGTCTCGGCGGTGATCGTCACCTTCAACGCGCTGCCGTGGATCGAACAGGCGCTCGCGAGCGTGCGCGACGTCGAGACGGTCGTCGTCGACAACGGCTCGAGCGACGGCACCGTCGCGTTCGTGCGCGAGCGGTTCCCCGGCGTCACGGTCGTCGAGCAGGAGAACCGCGGGCTCGCCTCGGGCTGGAACGCGGGCGTCGAGCGGACGCGCGGGCGCTATGTCCTGCTCCTCAACTCGGATGCCTGGCTCGACCCGGGCGCGCTCGACGCCCTCGTCGCGTTCGCGGACGGGCATCCCGAGGCCGGTGTCGTCGGGCCGAGGCTCCGGAACCCGGACGGGACGCTGCAGCGGTCGGTGCGCGGGTTCCCGACGCTCTGGCGGCTCGCGACCGAGTACTTCTTCCTCCGCCGTCTCGCGCCGCGCTCGCGCGCCCTGAACGCGTTCTACGGCGCGCGCTTCGCGCACGACGAGGTGCGGGACGCGGAGTTCCTGATGGGGGCCGTGTGGCTCGTGCGCCGCGCGGCGATCGACGAGGTCGGGCCGGCCGACGAGCGCTTCTTCCTCTTCAGCGAGGAGGTCGACTGGGCCTACCGTCTCCGGCAGGCCGGGTGGCGCTCGCTGTTCTATCCGGGCGCAGGCGCGACCCACGTCTACGGCGCGTCGCACGGCGGCCGTCTCTTCGTCGAGATCCAGCGCGGGCACCTGCGCTTCCTCGCGAAGCACCGGGGGCCCGCGTACGCCGAGCGCGCGCGGATGCTGCTGCGGCTCGCGCTGCGCTTGCGCGGCCGCCTCTTTCGCGGCGAGCGCGGGCGGATGTACCGTGAGGCCGCGCAGTGGCTCGGGTCCGGATCCGTCGCCGACCTGCTCGCATGACCCTGCGCGTCCCGCCGCTCCTGCTCGCGCTGCCGTTGCTCGGGATCGCGCGCCTGCTCCCCGGGGAGGGCGTCGGGCTCTGGCTCCGGCTCGCCGCGGCGACGCTCGTGCTGCTCCTGCCGGGGCGCCTGCTCGCGCGTGCGCTCGGCCGGCGGGCCACGACCGGTGAGGCCGAGAGTCACGGTTCGACCCCGGGTGCGGCGGCGGGGCTCGCGTGGTCGTGCGCGCTCGTCGCGGGCGCGCTCGCGTTCACGTTCGCGGTGCACGGCTCGCTCGACCTGACGCTCGCGCTCGTCCTCGCGGCCGGCGCCGTCGCGTTGCCCTTCTCGCAGCGTCGGAAGAGCCGCAACGGCGTGGAGTCGCGGCCCGGGCGCGGCCTTGTCGCGCTCGCCGGGGTCGGCCTCGGGATCGCCCTCTGGAGCGTGGAGGGCGTCATCCACGGCGATGCGCTCTTCCACCTCGGCCGGATGCGCAAGCTGCTCGACTTCGGCTCGCTCTCGCTGCGGACCGTGGACGAGTTCAAGGACGGCGGCCTCCATCCCGGCTACGCGTTCCCGCTCTGGCACGGCTGGCTCGCGCTCGTGGCGCGCCTCGGGGGCGTCGACCCGGCGGCGGTCGTGCTGCACGAGTCGAGCATCCTCGCGCCGCTCGCGCTCGTGCTCGCGTTCGAGATGGGGCGCGCCGTGTTCGACTCCGCGTGGGGCGCTTTCGCGACGATGCTCGCGCAGGTCGCGATGATCGCGTTCGCGCCGGGCGGCGGCGGGTCGTACGCGTCGCTCGAGCTGCCCGGAACTGCGGCGCGGCAGCTGCTCGTACCGGCGGCGATCGCGCTCTTCTTCCGCTTCGTGCGCCGGCCGGACGGGGCGCTCGCTGCGACGCTCGCGGCCGTCGGGATGACGCTCGCGTTCGTGCACCCGACCTATGCGCTCTTCGTCGCGATCCCGTTCGTGGGCTTCGTGCTCGCGCGGACGCTCGTTGCCGGGGCCGACGCGCGCCGCGGCGCGGGCGCGCTCGCCGCCTTCGGCTCGCCCGTGCTGCTCGTTTTCCTGTGGCTCCTGCCGATCGTGCGGGAGACGCTCTCGCACAATCCGGGCCCGAGCGCGCTCGCGCAGGGCTTCAGGCAGTACGCGACCGACCTCGCCGTGCACTCGACGTCGAGCTACCACCTTCTGCCGAGCGTCGTCGCGCGCGCGGGGGCGGTCGCCGTGGCCGCGCTCGTGCTCGTGGCGCTGGCCGGGCTCGCCGGCAAGCGGCGCTGGAGCGCGTTCGTGCTCGGCGGCACGCTGCTGGTGCTCGCGCTCGAGCTGTCGCCGTTTCTCTTCCCCCGCTTCTCCGATCTCGTCTCGCTCTCGCAGTCGCGGCGCGCGGCGGGCTTCGTCCCGTTCGCGTTCGCGCTCGCCGGCGGCGCGGCGGTGCTCGCGCGGCTCCTGCGGTGGTACGTGCTGCCCGTGGCGCTCGCCGCCGGCATCGTGCTCCAGCTCGAGTATCCGGGCGACTTCGGCCCGAAGCTCCAGCACGGCGGCCCCGCGCTCGCGACGTGGGTCGCGCTCTGGGGCGGTCTCGCCGGGCTCGCCGTGGCGGCCGTGCTCGTGCGCGGCCGGCGCGGCGGGAGGCTCGAGGGGAGAGGCCCGCTGGCGGCGCTCGCGGTGCTCCTCTTCGTCCTGCCCGTCGCGGTGTACGGCTTCGCGCACTGGGACACGCGCGTCGCCTCCGA
>DATKQO010000139.1:0-8586 GCA_035532715.1 Gaiellaceae bacterium
GCCGCCCGCAACCTTCTCGATCGCCCGCAGCAGCGTCTGGTGCGGCGCCTCCTTGAGGATGTAGCCCTTCGCGCCCGACTCGAGGCCGCGGCTCAGGAGGCTTCGTTCGCTGTACGCCGTGAAGATGAGAACGGCGCTCTCCGGCACCCTCTCCGTGAGGATCTTCGTCGCCTCGAGCCCGTCCATGCCGGGCATCCGCACGTCCATGATCACGACGTTCGGGCGGCGCCGCTCCGCGAGCGCGATGGCGCTCTCGCCGTCGCCCGCCTCGCCGATCACGCGGATGTGCGGGGCGCGGGAGAGCGACAGGCGCAGGCCTTCGCGGACGACCTCGTGGTCGTCGACGATGAGGCAGGTGATCTCGTTCGTGCTCAAGTCAGCGGATTCTATGGCCCAGAGCCGGAAATCAGGTAGCGGTGACCTCACACGGACAGCCGCAGCTGCTCCGGGTCGTCCGGCGGCCTGAGCTTGACCCGTCGCCGATCGCGGACGCCGTGGGCGCGTATGAGCGCCTGCACCTGCTCGCGCACGGGCTTCGTCACCGCCGCCGGTAGATGGGCGCGACCCCCGCCGTAGAGACGCTCGTACTCCGGGATGAGCTCCGGCCAGTCGCGCTCGAGCGCGGCGAGGTAGTGCTCTCTCGTGCCCGGCTTGAGATGGAGGAGGTTCGCCCACACGCCTGTTGCGCCTGCTACGCGGGCCGCGCGGACGACGTCGGCGAGGAGCTCGGGCCGGTCGCTGATCCCGGGCAGGATCGGCGCCATCCCGACGCCGACCTTGACGCCCGCGTCGACGAGCTGCGTGAGCGCGCGGAGCCGCTGGTGGGGAGGGGCGGTGCCGGGCTCGGTCCGCCGCCAGATCTCGGTGTCGAGCGTCGGGATCGAGAAGGTGACCGCGACCCTGGCACGACGGGCCGCCTCGACGAGCACGTCGAGGTCACGCACGATCATCGGCCCGCGTGTGATGATCACGAACTCGTTTCCGGCGCCGCCGAGCGCCTCGATGCAGGAGCGCGTCAGCCGGTAGCGGCCTTCCGCCGGCTGGTACGGGTCGGTCGCCGCCCCGATCACCACCGCCTCTCGCTGCCACGAGGGGCGCGCGAGCTCGCGGCGCAGCACCTCGGCGATGTTCGTCTTCACGCGGATGCTCGTGCCGTAGCGGTCGCCGGAGGGCCGGTCGGCTCGCTGTTCGAAGGCCCGCACGTAACAGAACGTGCAGCGGTGGACGCAGCCCATGTACGGGTTCAGCGACCACGCGAACCCCATTCCCTGCACCCGGTTGAGCGCCGAGCGGCACGGCTCTTCGCGATACTCGACGTGCATCCCCGTGGCGCATCCTATCGAACATATGTTCTCTGTACCGGTCGAGGTCGAACCGGGGATCCTCCGGCTGACCTTGCCGCTGCCCACCGGCCCCAAGCACGTCCACGCGTACTTCCTGCGGGGCGACGACGGCTGGACGCTCGTCGACACGGGTCTCGGTCTCATGGAGACGCCCTGGGAGGAGATCCTCGCCGGGATCGACGGCCCGGTCGTCCGGATCTTCATCACCCACATGCACCCCGACCACGTAGGCGGCGCGCAGGCCGCGGCGCGCGCGACGGGCGCGCCCGTGCTGCAGGGACGCGTCGACTACGCGCAGTGCGAGCGCGTGTGGGGCACGGACGACTGGCCCGAGCGGATCGCAGAGTGGTTCCTCCGGAACGGCGTCCCGGCCGAGCGCGCGCAGGAGATGATCGAATCGGGTCACGTCTTCGCCGACTTCGTGCAGTACGTGCGCGACCCGGCGCTCGTCGACCCGGGCGACGACGTGGACGGTTGGCGCGTGCTCGCGACGCCCGGCCACGCCGACGGGCACCTCTGCCTGTACCGCGAGGGCGTGCTGATCGCCGGCGACTCGATTCTCACGCCGATCACGCCCGCGGTCGGCCTGTACCCGAAGAGCCGGCCCGACCCGCTCGGCGACTACGTCGAGTCGTTGCTGCTCATCGCCGATCTCGCGCCGCGCGTCTCCTACGGCGGTCACGGAGCGACCGTCACCGAGCCGGCGGCGCGCGCCCACGAGATCATCGGCCACCACGACGAGCGGCTCGATCGCACGGAGGCGGCGCTCGATGCAGCTCCGCGCGGCGGCTACGAGATCTCGCACGCGGTCTTCGGCCGCGACCTGCCCGCGATCCAGCGCCGGTTCGCCGTCGCGGAGACGCTCTCGCACCTCGAACGGCTCGTGTTGCTCGGGCGGGCGGTCCGAAACGAGGACGACCGGAGCGTCACCTATACTTCGGCGTAGCCTGGTGGACGAGATCCCGCCTAGTACCGGCGCCCCCGGAGCGGGGGCGTGAGACTCCTCTACGAGCTCGTCGGCGTCGCAGTCCTGATCCTGCTGAACGCCTTCTTCGTCGCGGCGGAATACGGGCTCGTGACGGCGCGTCGCACGAGGATCATCGAGCTGCACCATCAGGGCGACCGGCGTGCACGCGACGTGCTCCGGATCACGAGCGACCCGCCGCGTTTCATCGCGGCGATGCAGCTCGGCGTCACGCTCACCTCGCTGGGGATCGGCGCCCTCGGCGAGAGCGCGCTGTCGCGGACGTTCGACGTCTGGATGGCGGCCGCGCTCGCGATTGCGCTCGCCTACCTGATCCTCACCTTCGTGCACGTCGTGATCGGCGAGCTCGTGCCGAAGGGGATCGCGCTCGGCCACTCCGAGGGTGCGGCGCTCTGGGTCGCGGCGCCCGTCCGCGCGTTCTTCACCGTGTTCGCGCCGCTCGTGTGGGTGCTGCGCCGCTCGACCGAGCTCGTCCTGAAGACGTTCGGTCTCGAGCCGCCCGGTGCGGAGGCCGCCGCGATGTCGGAGGCCGAGCTGCGGATGCTGCTGACGCGCTCGACCGAGCACGGCGAGATCGAGCAGGAAGAGCGCGGCATGATCGAGAAGGTCTTCGACTTCGCCGACAAGGACGCTGCGGATGTGATGATCCCGCGGCCCGAGGTCGTGGCGCTCGCGATCTCGATGCCGCCCGAAGAGGTATTGCGCGCGGTGATCGACTCTCCCTACACGCGCTATCCCGTCTACCGCGAGACCCTCGACGACGTCGTCGGCATCCTGCACGTGCGCGACCTCTTCTCGGCGATGGTCGAGCACGGTATCGCGCAGGTCGAGCTCGAGCCTCTCCTGCGCGGCGCGCACATCGTCCCGGAGACGAAAGACCTCGCGTCACTGCTTCAGGAGTTCCGACGGACGAACACGCACTTCGCCGTCGTCGTCGACGAGTACGGCGGGATGGCCGGGATCCTCACGCTCGAGGATCTGCTCGAGGAGATCGTCGGCGAGATCGAGGACGAGTTCGACATCGCCGAGGAGCAGATCGAGCAGGTCGACGACGACACCTACCGGGTGCCGGGCATGTTCCCGATCGACGAGTTCAACGAGCGCTTCGGGACGGAGCTGCCCGACGAGGACTTCCACACGGTCGCGGGCTTCGTCTTCGGCCAGCTCGGGCGCGCCCCCGAGCCGGGCGACGACGTCTCATGGAACGGCGTGCGCTTCGACGTGCTCGAGGTCGACGGCAACCGCATCGAGAAGATCGGCGTCAACTTCATCGAACGGCCGCCGGCGCGCAGGTCGCACGACGACTACTTCGTCGACGACGACGACGACGAGCTCGAGTAGCGCTTCGTTAGACTCGGACCGAGGGTCTGATCGTTCTCGAAGAAGGGCACGTACACGTACGTCTGCGATCCCCATGCAGCGTTCATGAAGGGGTCGTTCACCGTCTCGTAGGGAATCCGGGAGCGGAGGGCGTCGCGTAGTACCGGCTGTCAGGGAAACGACGCCCGAAAGGACTCACATGCTGCGACGCCTTCTGTTCCCCCTCGCGCTGCTCGCCGTGGCGCTCGTCGCCGTGGCGAGCGGAAGTGCCCGTGCGACTGCGACACCGAAGCTCCTCGCCCAGGTCGGCCCCGGTTTCACGATCGAGCTCAAGGCCGCGGGCAAGGTCGTGAAGACGCTCAGGGCCGGCACGTACACGATCGTCGTCGAGGACAAGGCGTCGATCCACGACTTCCATCTCGTCGGTCCCGGCGTGAACAAGGCGACCGGCGTTCCGTTCATCGGCAAGAAGACGTGGATCGTGAAGCTCAAGAAGGGCACGTACACCTACAAGTGCGACCCGCATGCCGCGGCGGGCATGAAGGGCACCTTCAAGGTCACGTAGGGCCGCGGCCCGCTCGAACACGTCTCGTGGCTGCCACCGGACGTGGCCGGAAGCGCTACCCGAGCTCGAGCGGCTCGATCGCCCGGCCGACGATCGTCCACGCCGCGAGCTCGTCGTTTCGCAGCGAGTAGATGACGTACGGCTTCCCTTCCCAGAGGCCGATGTTCTCGACGTCGGTGCGCGACGGGCGGGGAGGCGACGACAGGTGCGAATGGACGACGCCCTCCGCGAGCCCGCTGTCGCCGATGTCGGCCCAGCGGACCGGATCGATGTAGAGCTCGAACCGGTACGGCGATGCCGCTGCGTTCGTGCCGCGGACGTACTCCACCGCACGATCGCCGTCGAGCAGCAGGAGCCCGCACGATTCGTTCGGCGACTCGTCTCGCGCGTGCGCGGCGATCTCGGCGCGAATCCCCGCCGGGACTACCACCACAACGTGCGTTCCATCGACTCCGTGACGTCGTCGGCGTCCCAGAAGTCGGCGGACAGATACTTCCAGCCGGCGTCCGCGAGCACGCAGACGACGACGCCCTCGTCGAGCTCTCCGGCGAGCTTGCGCGCGACGTGTACCACCGCGCCGCCGGAGACGCCGGAGAAGATGCCCTCGCGGTCGAGGAGCGCGCGGACCGCCGCAATCGACTCGTCGTTCGAGACGAGCAGCTTCCGGTCGAGCTTCGAGACGTCGAGGATCGGCGGCACGTAGCCGTCCTCGAGCGACCGCAGCCCCATGACCGGGTCGCCGGGCAGCGGCTCCGCCGCGGCGACGACGATGTCGGGGAAGCTCTCGCGCAGCCGCTCGCCCGTGCCCATCAGCGTGCCGCCGGTGCCGAGCCCGGCGACGAGCACGTCGACGCGGTCGAGGGCCTCGGCGATCTCCGCGCCCGTGCCCTCGTAGTGCGCACGCGGGTTCATCGGGTTCGCGTACTGGAACGGCATGAAGTAGCGCGGATCGCTCTCGGCCAGCTCGAGCGCGAGCCGCACGGCGCCGTTCGAGCCCTGGTCGCCCGGTGAGTCGATGATCGTCGCGCCGTAGAGCCGCAGCAGGCGCCGCCGCTCGGCCGTCGCGTTGTCGGGCATGACGCACGTGAGCTTGTAGCCCTTGAGCTTTGCGATCAGCGCGAGCGAGATGCCGGTGTTTCCGCTCGTCGGCTCGAGCAGCTCGCGGCCCGGCTCGAGCTCGCCCGCCGCCTCCGCCGCCTCGATCATCGCCTTCGCGACGCGGTCCTTGATCGAGCCGGTCGGGTTCTGGCCCTCGAGCTTCGCGTAGATCTGGACGGACGGCTTCGGCGTCATGCGCTGCAGCTCGATCAGCGGCGTGTTGCCGACCAGATCGAGCAGCGACCCGCCGGTGACGAGGCGGCTAGCCACCGGCCATCGCGGGGAGAAGGATCACCGTGGCGCCGTCCTGCACCGGCGTCTCGAGGCCGTCGAGCGTGCGGACGTCCTCGCCCTCGACGTAGACGTTCACGAACGGCGCGATCTCGTCGTCCTCGACGAGCTGCGTGCGCAGCCCGGGGAAGCGCGTCATCAGGTCGTCGAGCAGCTCGCGTACCGTGCTGCCGGACGCGGTCACCTGACGCTCGCCGCCGGTCTCGCTCCGGAGCGTGGGCGGAATGCGGACCGTCTTCATGCGTGTGCAGGCCTCCCTTGGCAGAACTCGACGTAATCGACGTACTCGGTGATGGTCGGGTTCTCGCCGCAGACCGGGCAGGCCGGGTCGCGGCGCAGCGTGACCTCGCTGAACTCGGTCGAGAGAGCGTCGAAGAGGAGCAAACGGCCGGCGAGCGACTCGCCGATGCCGAGCGCGAGCTTCAGCGCCTCGTTCGCCTGCAGCGAGCCGATGATGCCGGGCAGCACGCCGAGCACGCCGCCCTCGGCGCAGCTCGGCGCAAGCTCGGGCGGCGGCGGCTGCGGGAAGAGGCAGCGGTAGCAGGGGCCCTCATGGGGCTTGAAGACGGTGGCCTGGCCCTCGAAGCGGTAGATCGAGCCGTGCACGAGCGGGATGTCGTGGAAGACTGCCGCGTCGTTCACGAGATAGCGCGTCGGGAAGTTGTCGGCGCCGTCCACGATCACGTCCCAGCCGTCGGCGAGGATCCGGTCGACGTTCTCCGAGGTGAGGCGCTCCTTGTAGGTGATCACGTTCACGTCCGGGTTCAGCGCCTCGATCGTCGCCTTCGCCGAGTCGGCCTTCCAGTCGCCGAGCGTCTCGGTCGAGTGCGCGATCTGGCGCTGGAGGTTGGACGCGTCGACGCGATCGTCGTCGACGATCCCGATCGTGCCCACCCCGGCAGCGGCCAGGTACAGCGACGCGGGAGAGCCGAGGCCGCCGGCGCCGATGAGGAGGATCCGCGACTCGAGCAGCTTCAACTGTCCCTCGACCCCGACCTCCGGGATCAAGATGTGGCGGCTGTAGCGCGAGCGCTGCTCCGCGTCGAGTGAGCGCGGCAGCTGCGTGGGGAAGCCGTTCCGCTTCCAGTCGGTGTAGCCGCCGGCGAGCGACACGACGTGCTCGTAGCCGAGCTGCTCGAGCGTCTTCGCGACGAACGCCGAGCGCGCTCCGGCGGCGCAGTAGACGACGACCGGCCGTCCCCGGTCGGGAGCCGCCTGCTCGATCTGCGCCTCGAAGTGGCCGCGGGCGACGTGCACGGCGCCCGGGATGTGCCCGTCGGCCCACTCGTCGGGCTCTCGCACGTCGACGAAGAGCGGCGGATCGGCGCTGTCGAGGAGCGCGCGGGCGCCCGGGGCGTCCACCTCTTCGATCTCGGCCTTGACCTGCTGGAGTAGCTCGCGATAGCTCGGCATGACTTTCCCGAATATAGCGGTACAGGACCTGCCTCGGCCGACGCCGGTACCCTCGCGGCGTGACGGCACGGTCGAGGGTGATGGCGGTCGTCGCGCTCGCGGCGGCGGCGGCCGTGGCGGCGACGGTCGGGGTCACGCTCCTCCAGACCCACGGCGAGCGGACGACCTCGACCACCGGCGCGGTCACGAAGCCGCGCGCCGGCGATCCGCCGCTGATGTTCGACTTCGGCGTCCGCACCGATCCCGAGGCGCGCGCGCTGGCACGTGCGGCGGCGCTATACGCCAACGGGCACCGCATCGAGGCCGCCACGATCTTCGCGCGCTACCACTCGCTCGCGGCGCAGATCGGCGCCGCCTTCGCCGCCTGGCCGCACGGCGGTCTCGACACCCTCAAGCATCTCGTCGCGACGCACGCGCGGAGCGCGCTCGCCGAGCTCCATCTCGGCTGGGCGTACTACTGGTCGGGCCGGAACGCCGACGCGGTCACGGCGTGGCAGAGGGCCGCGAAGGTCGAGCCGGACTCCCCGGCGGCCGTCTCCGCCGAGGACGTCCTCCACGCCTCGACGATGCCGCGCGGGCTGCCGTTCATCGTCACGACCCTGCAGCCACCCGCCCGGGTCACGCGGCTCTCCGCCGCCCAGGAGCTTCGCGCGCTTGCCCGCGCGGCGGCCCGGCCGGACGCGAACGCGAAGATCCTCTACGGCATCGCGCTCTGGAACCTGCGCCGCCCGGTATCGGCCGAGCGGCAGTTCCTCGCCGCGGCCGCGCTCGCGCCGCACGACCCGACGGCGCAGACCGCTGCGGCCGTCGGCGCGTTCACGAAGGACCGGCCGGTGCGCGCGTTCGCCCGGCTCGGGCCCCTGACCGGCGTCTTCCCGCACGCGGCCGTCGTCCGCTTCCACCTGGGCGTCCTCTTGCTTTGGACGCGCTCGTTCGCCAAGGCCCGGACGCAGCTCGAGCTCGCCGTGAAGGACGCGCCCGGATCGGTCTTCGCGAGCCAGGCGCAGAAGCTCCTCGGGGCGCTCGGCGGCACTGGGACCAAGTAGGAGAAATATGAGCCGAACGGCCTATGGCGCCACGTCCGATCCGCATGGCACAGTGCGGCATCCTTGATATAGGACGTCCTGTTACAAGCGTGTCTCAGGGTAGGGGGAGCCAGTGAGTGCAGCAGGGGTTGAGGGGCGAGGCGTTCGCGAGGTCACGGATCTCCTCGAGACCGACGAGGCGCGGCACCTGATCGACGCCGCGCAGGCCGCCGGAGGATCGCTCAGCACGGACGAGATCGCACTCGCGCTCGACGAGCTCGACCTGGACGCCGTTCAGATCGACGAGTTCTACCGCGTGCTCGAGGAGATGCAGATCGACGTCGTCGGCGCAACCGTCGAAGAAGAGCCGGAGAAGGAGCGCGTCGTCATCGAGGCGCGCGAGATCTCGACCGACTCGCTGCAGCTCTTCCTGAAGGACATCGGCAAGGTCGACCTGCTGACGGCGGCGCAGGAAGTCGAGCTCGCGAAACGCATCGAGCGCGGCGACCATGGTGCGAAGCAGGAGATGGTCGAGGCGAACCTCCG
>DATKQO010000140.1:0-15089 GCA_035532715.1 Gaiellaceae bacterium
AAGTCGCGCCGCTGGAGCCCGTCTTCGAAGATGCGCGGAGCGCGGTCGTTGAGCAGCCGTGACGCGAAGATCGCGAGCACGCCGGTGTAGGGATTCGAGAGCGCCTGCCGCGTGCCGTACGTGTTGAAGAGCCGGAGCGCCACGGTCGGGATGCCGTAGGCGGCGCCGCAGACGAGGCAGGCGCGCTCCTGGTCGTACTTCGTCAGGGCGTAGATCGACGAGAGCCCGAGCCGCTTCGTCTCCGGCGTCGGCAGCGGCTCGAGGCCGGGAAGCTCCCATTCGCGCCGCTCGAGCTGTAGGCGCGTGCGCTCCGGCGGCTCGACGGTGCCGCCGTCGACCGCGCGGTACAGCCCCTCGCCGTACACGCTCATGCTCGACGCGACGAGGAGCTTGCGCACCGGCCGCTCGGCGAGCGCTTCGAGCAACACCGCCGTCGCGAAGCTGTTTGCCGACGTGTACTCGGCGATCTCGTACATCGACTGGCCGACGCCGACGCGCGCGGCGAGATGCACGACCGCGTCGACGCCTTCGA
This sequence comes from Gaiellaceae bacterium, assembly GCA_035532715.1. Classification (GTDB taxonomy): domain Bacteria; phylum Actinomycetota; class Thermoleophilia; order Gaiellales; family Gaiellaceae; genus Palsa-739. The sequence continues at coordinate 533 of DATKQO010000140.1, forward strand.
GCGCCCGGCGGACCGCTTCCGCGTCGCGTACGTCACCGATCTGGAGCTCGACGTCCGCTGCGAGGTATGCGGGACGCTCGCCACCCTCGTGCACCTGCGGTGTCAGGTTGTCGAGCGCGCGCACGCGGTGGCCGCAGGCGAGCAGGTCGTCGGCGAGGTGCGAGCCGATGAAGCCCGCACCGCCCGTTATGAGAACCGTCTCAGGCGTGGGACTCGGCGAGCTCGGCGGTGCCGAGGCCGGCCGCCGCACGCAGCATGTCGGCCTTGTCCGTCCGCTCCCACGTGAAGTCGGCGTCGTCGCGGCCGAAGTGGCCGTAGGCGGCGGTCTTCACGTAAATCGGGCGGCGCAGGTCGAGGTCGCGCAGGATCGCAGCCGGCCGCAGGTCGAAGTGCTCCTTCACGAGCGCCTCGATCGCCGGCACGGGGATCGCCTCGGTGCCGAACGTCTCGACGAACACCGACATCGGATGCGCGACGCCGATCGCGTACGCGACCTGGATCTGGCAGCGGTCGGCAAGCCCTGCAGCGACGACGTTCTTCGCGACATACCGCGCGGCGTACGCGGCCGAGCGGTCGACCTTCGTCGGGTCCTTGCCGGAGAACGCCCCGCCGCCGTGCGGCGCGGCGCCGCCGTAGGTGTCGACGATGATCTTGCGGCCCGTCAGCCCGCTGTCGCCCATCGGCCCGCCGATGACGAACTTGCCGGTCGGGTTGCAGTAGAAGAAATCCTTGTCGGTCTCGAGCCGGCGCTCGTCGTAGAGGTGCGACGGCAGGATCGGCTTCAGCACGTGCTCGACGAGATCGCGCTTCAGCCGGCCTTCGATGTCGACCCCTTCGCTGTGCTGCGTCGAGATGAGCACCCGCTCGATCTCCACCGGGCGGCGCCGTCCGTCCGCGTCCTCCTCGTAGCGCACCGTCACCTGCGACTTCCCGTCCGGCCGGAGATACGCGATCGCATCGCTCTTGCGAACCGCGGCGAGCTGCCGGGCAAGCTGGTGCGCGAGCATGATCGGCAGCGGCATCAGCTCGTCGGTCTCGTTCGACGCGTAGCCGAACATCATTCCCTGGTCGCCGGCGCCAACACGGTCGAGCGAGTCGTCGTCACCGTGCTGCGCCTCGTACGACGCATCGACGCCCTGCGCAATGTCGGGCGACTGCTCGTCGAGCGCCACCATCACGCCGCACGTGTCGGCGTCGAAGCCGTACTTCGCGCGCGTGTACCCGATCTCGCGGATCCGTTCGCGCACGAGGCGCGGAATGTCGACGTACGTGTCGGTCGTGATCTCGCCGGCGACGACGACGAGGCCGGTCGTGATCAGCGTCTCGCAGGCGACGCGGCCGGTCGGATCGTCGGCGAGAACGGCGTCGAGAACGGAGTCCGAGATCTGGTCGGCGATCTTGTCCGGATGGCCCTCGGTGACCGACTCGGACGTGAAGGTGAATGAGCGGGCTGGCATGGCAGTCAGGCTACCGGACGAGCCCGCCGGCTAGTGCACCTGGACGAACATCGTGACCGCCGCCTCGTCCCCGTTCCGGGTGCCGTACGCCGTCAGCGTGCGCAGGGCGCCGGCGTCGGTGGAGAGCGTCGAGGGCAGCTTCAGGCCGAGGATCGGCCCGACGGTCTGGAGAAGCGGCAGCGCCGCTGCGAGATCGGCGTAGAGGAAGCCGGTCGTCTGGGCCGGCATGCCCGACGCCGCCTGCGCCGCCTTGAAGCTCGGGTCGCTCGAGAGCTTCGCCCCCGCGGACTGGAAGTCGGCGAGCCCCTGCTGCGAGGTCGAGACGACGAGCCGGCCGCCGGCGACCGTGTGCACGATCGGGAGGCCGGCGAGCGGAAGGCCTCCGAGCTTCGACCCGACGGCCTGCTCCAGGATCTTGACGACGTCGGCGAGCGCGCCCGTCGCCGCCGCGGTGTCGCCCGGCTGCGTGACGAGCGTGACCTCCGGGACCGGCAGGCCGGGCCGCACGTAGAGCGCGGTCTCGCCGCCGAGGATCGAATCGAGGTCGGACGCGAGCGTCGCGGCGTTCGCCCCGAAGAGCTTCGCGAGCGGGCCCTTCCGACCCGCCGCGATCGCGCGCTGGAACTGCCCCGGCGCGACCGGGAAGTCGGCGACGAAGATCGCCCCCGACGGAATCTCGTCGACGAGGCTCGACGCGTACGGTTGCGCCGGAGCGATGCCGTTGTTCGCCGGGGCGGCGGCGAGCGAGCCGTCGCGGGAGTAGCCGCTCACGCGTACGCCGTCACCGGAGGCGACGACGTCGGCCGAGGCCCACGCGAGCGGCACGCCGGTCGCGCCCGGCTGCACGTGCGTCCCGAGCGAGTCGATCAGCTGCTGCGCCTCGGTCCCGTTCGCGTACACGCGCACGAGCGCACCGGCCGAGAGCTTTGCCGTCGCGGCGCGGTAGGTGTTGTTGTCGGAGAGCTTCGCCGTCGCGTTCTGCACGGCGTCGAGCGCAGCCTGGCTGTCGGAGAACGCTGTCCAGCCGCCGATCTGCGCCGAGACGACGTTCGTTCCGAGCTTCTTCAGCAGCGCGTCGAGCTTCGCCTGGTTGCCGGGCTGGGTCAGGCCGACGAGCTGCGGTTTCGCGCCTGCGCCGGCGCCGGGTAGCGCGATCAGGTCGAGCTCGCTGCCGAGCGCGGGCTGCACGTCGGCCGTCCAGCTGACCTTCGCTTGGTTCGCGAAGCTCTGCTGCAGCTTCGTCATCAGGTCGCCCTGCGACGTGAACTTCTTCAGAAGCCCGTCGACCGTCTGCCACTGCGACGACGAGACATCCGTGTCGAGCGCGACGAAGCCGACGCTGTCCGAAGGCGCGATCGATGCCGCGCCGCCGAGGTCGGAGGACGCGACACCGGTGCCGCCGCCGCACCCTGCAGCTGCGAGGCCGACGATCGCGGTCGTGACGGCCGATGCGAAAGCTGTCCGCGCGCGCATTCCCTACTCCTCTGTCGGCTGCCGCCCCATCAACCTCGACATCAGTTCGGTGAGGCTCTGTCCTGAGAGTACCGCGCAGACCCCTTCGGTGATCGGCAATTCCACCCCGAAGCGGCGGGCGAGATCGTGGAGGATCGGGGCCGTCGTCAGCCCCTCGACCGTCTGCCCGATCTCGGCCGCGGCGGCCTCCGGCGAGCGGCCCTGCGCGATCAGCGCGCCCGCCGTCCGGTTGCGGCCCTGGGGGCTGAAGCAGGTGACGATCAGGTCGCCCATCCCGGCGAGGCCCGCGAACGTCTCGGGGCGCGCGCCGCACGCTTCGCCGAGGCGCGCCATCTCCGCGAGGCCGCGGGTGAGGAGCGCCGCCTTCGCGTTGTCGCCGAGCTCGAGGCCGTCGACGCCGCCCGCGGCGAGGGCGATCACGTTCTTCGCGGCGGCGCAGAGCTCGACGCCGATCACGTCCGGGTTCACGTAGGCGCGGAAGACGGTCGAGTTGATCGCGTGCTGGAGCTGGCCGGCGAGGTATCCGTCCTCGCTCGCGATCACGGCGGCGGCCGGAAGGCCGACGGCGATCTCGCCGGCGATGTGCGGGCCGGACAGAACGGCGACGCCGCGGCCGTGCACCGTCGTCGAGAGCCGCTCGCCCGTAGCCGGATCGAGCCCCTTCGCGAGGCTGAGCACCGGCGCGTCTCCGGGCAGGTTCGCGACGACGCCGGCGAATGCGCGGCTCGGCACGGCGACGACGACGGCGTCGACGTCGCCCGGTGCGTCCTCGAGCGTCACGGTCTCGACGCCGCGCAGGTCGACCTTCGGGAGATAGCGCGGGTTGCGTCCGGTCTCCGCGATCGCCTTTGCCTGCTCGGCGGTGTGACACGCGAGCACCACGCCGTGCCCCCGCTCGAGCAGAATGCGCGTGAAGGCGGTGCCCCACGAGCCGGCCCCGGCGACGAGAAACCTCACGACCGCTGGATGAAGTCGATCGACACCGGCACCCCTTCGAGGCCGAAGTGGTCGCGCATCTCGTTCTCGACCCAGTAGCCGTAGTCGCGCGTGACGAGCCCCGGGTCGTTGACGAAGATGCGGAAGCGCGGCGGCCGCGAGCGCGTCTGCGTCCCGTAGAGGAGGTTGAGCCGCTTGCCGTTCCGCGAGGGCGGCTGGCGCCGGTTGCGCAGCTCCTGGATGAAGTCGTTGAGCACGGGCGTCGGGACGCGCGCCGTGTGGCGGTCGTAGAGCTCTACAACGGAGTCGAGCAGGCGGTCGAGCCCGCGGCCCGTGTGCGCGGAGACGGCGAGAAAGGCCGGCCGCTGCCGGAGACGGCGGCGCAGGTGACCGCGGACGTCCTCGATCCGCACGCTCGTCACGTCCCACTTCGACAGCACGATCAGTGTCGAGCAGTCGGCTTTGCGCGCGATGTCGGCGACGTGGAGGTCCTGGTCGACGACGCCCTCCGACGCGTCGATGAGGACGAGCGCGACGTCGGCCCGCTCCGCCGACTCGAGCGCGCGGAGCTCAGAGTAGTACTCGATGCCCTGCCGGTGGCGGCGCTTGCGGCGCAGGCCGGCGGTGTCGATGAGCACGAACTGGCGACCACCGCGCTCGAGCAGCGTGTCGATCGAGTCACGCGTCGTGCCGGGGATCTCGGAGACGATCACGCGCTCGCGGCCGAGCAGCTTGTTCAGCAGCGTCGACTTGCCGACGTTCGGGCGGCCGATGATCGCGACGCGAATCGCCTCCTCCGGGATCTCCTCGCGGCCCTGCGCGCCGTGCGCCTCGAGGTAGTCGAGGATCTCGTCGAGCAGGTCGCCGGCGCCGTGGCCGTGCAGGCCGGAGATCGGGATGGGGTCGCCGAGCCCGAGGCGATGCAGCTCGAGCGCGAGCGTCTCCTGGCGGGGGTCGTCGATCTTGTTCGCGATCACGAGCACGGGCTTGTGCGCCTCGCGCAGGATCTGCGCGACCTCCTCGTCTCCGGGCGTGATCCCGATCTGCGCATCGACGACGAAGAGCACCAGATCGGCCTCGGCGACCGCTTCGCGCGCCTGCACCGCGATCGAGCGCGTGATCGGCGTCTCGTCGGCGATGTCGACGCCGCCGGTGTCGATGAGGAGGAAGCGGCGGCCGTTCCACTCGCAGACGAGCTCCTTGCGGTCGCGCGTCACGCCGGAGGTCTCGTGGACGACCGCCTGGCGCGTGCCGCTCAGCCGGTTGACGAGCGTCGACTTGCCGACGTTCGGGAAACCGACGATCGCAACGGTACCGAGCAGCGGCTGTTGCGCCTCGGTCTGCGTTTCCTGAAGGTTCTCGTCCTCTGCCATGCCGGACTAAGCCTACGGCCCACCGGACGCGTCCCGGACCCCGGTGCCAGGCCCGGGCCAGGCACCGGGGTTGAAAGCGCCGGTAATCGAGCCAAGTCCCGTCCGCGAGCTGTTTCGGTCGGACACGCGCCCGCCTACCCCGGTGCCAGGCAAGTGCCAGGCACCGTCACGGAAGCCTCAAGGAAGCGTCACGGGCGCGCGCAGGTGCTCCGGCGCGCGCGGCGGCACGGCGTCTCGCGGCCGGCCGACGGCGTGGAGGTCGCGCAGCCACTCCCAGAGGCGGCGCAGCTCCTGCTCGATCTCGCCGGAGGCCTCGCGGTACCCCTTGCCGTTCCGCGGCAGGCCAGGAAAGCGCAGCGGCTCGCCGTAGGCGATCGAGACGGGCCGGAAGTTTCCGAGCCGCCACTCGTGGGAGCCGTAGATCGCAGCGCACACGACCGGGACGTCCTCCTGGAGCGCCGCCATCGCGGCGCCGGGCTGCACCGGGCCCGGGACGCCCGAGCGCTGCCGCGTGCCCTCCGCGAAGATCCCGAGCGCGTGCCCTGCGCGCACGACGTCGCGCATGCGGCGCACCGCGTCACGGTCCGACTCGCCGCGGCGCACACCGAAGGAGCCGAACAACCGGATGTACGCGCCGAGCAGCGGCACCGCGTGCGCCTCGGCCTTCGCGAGGAAGTACATGGTGCGCGGCGACGACCAGCCGAACGCGGGGATGTCGATCCACGAGAAGTGGTTGTACGCGACGACGAGCCCGCCGGACCGCGGCACACGGTCGCGGCCGTAGACGTGCAGGCGCGTGAAGAGCGCCGTGAGGCCGCCCATCACCGGCCTGCCCACAGCCCAGGCGGCGTCGACCCGGTTCACGCCGCCGTGCGCTCGCGGACGAGCGACTCGATCCGCTCGACGACGTCCTCCACGCGGAGGCCGGTCGTATCGATCTCGCGCGCATCCTCGGCCGGCTTCATACGCTCCGCGTCCTTCTCGTCGCGCATGCGCAGGTCGGTCGCGAGCGCATCCGCGCCGATCCCCGGCCGGTCTGCCATCCGCCGCCGCGCCCGCTCGTCACGGTCGGCGACGAGGTACACCTTCACCTCGGCGTCCGGCGCGACAACGGTGCCGATGTCGCGGCCCTCGATCACGACGTTGCCCTCGCGGCCGAGCTCGCGCTGCCGTTCGCGCATCACCTCGCGCACGCTCGCATGCCGCGCGACGACGGGAACCATCCGGTCGATGCGCTGGTCGCGAATCGACGACGTGACGTCCATGGCGGCGATCCAGACGCGCCCCAGGTCGTCGAAGGTCACGGGCTCGTTTCGCGCAAGCTCGGCGAGCGCGCCCGCGTCGCTCAAGTCGATCGCGCGATGCATGGCGAGCCATGTGAGCGCGCGGTACATCGCGCCCGTATCGAGGTAGCGGAAGTGGAGCCGCTCGGCGAGCGCGCGCGCAACGGTGCTCTTCCCGGCCCCTGCCGGGCCGTCGATCGCGACGATCATCGTCTCACCACCGAGTCGAGGAGGTCGAAGAAGCCGGGGAAGCTTACTGCCACCGACTCCGCCCCCTCGATCTCCACGCCTCCACGCGAGCCGAGGCCCGCGATCGCAGCGAGCATGGCGATCCGGTGGTCGCCGCGGGCCTCGACGCGGCCGCCCTTGAGCCGCCGCGGCACGCCCCGGATCGACCATCCGTCCTCGTTCGAGTGGATTCGCGCGCCGCACGCGCGCAAGCCGTCGGTGACCGCCTCGATGCGGTCGCTCTCCTTCACGCGCAGCTCTGCCGCGCCGCGGATGACCGTCTCGCCGCGTGCGTGCGAGCCGAGCAGCGCGACGAGCGGCAACTCGTCGACGAGACGCGGCACCTCGTCCGGCGTAACCTCGGTCGCGACGAGCTCCGCGTGCTGCACCTGCACGTCACCGACCGCCTCACGTCCGGCGCGGCGCCGGTTGTACACGGAGACGCGCGCGCCCATTCGCTCGAGCACGTCGAGCAGCCCGGTACGCCGCGGGTTGAGCCCGAGCTCGTGCACGGTGATGTCGCTGCCGGGAACGAGCGCCGCGGCGACGAAGAGCGGCGCAGCCGAGGAGAAGTCTCCTGGCACGACGATCTGGCCGAGCCGGAGGGAGCCCGTGGACGAGACGGTGACCGAGCCGGGACGCCGGCGCACGCGCACGCCTCCCGCCTCGAGCATCAGCTCGGTGTGGTCACGAGTCGGCTTCGGCTCGACGACAGTCGTCTCGCCCTCGGCATTCAGCCCCGCGAGCAGCACGGCCGATTTCACCTGCGCGCTCGCCACCGGCAGCGCATAGTCGATCCCCTTCAGCGTGTCGGAGCCCTCCACGACGACGGGGGCGTGGCCGTCCTCCGTCTCGATCGTCGCCCCCATGCGCCGCAGCGGCTCGGCGATGCGCTCCATCGGCCGGCTGCGCAGCGACTCGTCGCCCGTCAGCTCGAACCGGCCGTGCTGCCCGGCGACGATGCCCGTCAGCAGGCGCAGCAGCGTGCCGGCGTTCGCGCAGTCGACCGGCGCGCCCGGCGCCTGCAGGCCGCGCAGGCCGACGCCGTGCACGCGCAACTCGTCGTCGCCGAGCTCCTCGACGTCGACCCCGAGCGCGCGCATCGCGCGCACCGTCGCCATGGTGTCCGCGGAGCGCCCGAAGCCCTGCACGTGCGTGTCGCCCTCGCCGAGCCCGCCGAACAGCACCGCTCGATGCGAAATCGACTTGTCCCCGGGCACGGCGACATGCCCGACGACAGCCGCAGCCGGCTCGACCTTCACGCGCGGCCCTACCCGATCGTGCGGCCCATGAGGGACGCGAGTGCGCGGATCTCCGCGGCGAACTCCGGGAACTCGGCGGTCGGGATCTGCTGCGCGGCGTCGCAGAGCGCCTCTTCGGGGCGCGGGTGCGTCTCGACGATGATCCCGTCGGCGCCCGCGGCGACCGCCGCACGGGCGAGCGGCAGCACGAGATCGCGCCTGCCCGCCGGATGCGACGGGTCGACGATCACGGGCAGGTGCGTCTCGAGCTTGAGGACGGGGATCGCACCGATGTCGAGCGTGAAGCGCGTCGACGTCTCGAACGTCTTGATCCCGCGCTCGCAGAGGATCACCTCGGAGTTGCCTTCCTTGAGGATGTACTCCGCCGCCATCAGCAGATCCTCGACCGTGGACGAGAGGCCGCGCTTCAGGAGCACCGGCTTCGGCGCGCGGCCGACCTCGGAGAGGAGCGAGAAGTTCGACATGTTGCGCGCCCCGATCTGGATCACGTCGGCGACCTCGAGCACCGCCTCCACGTGGCGCGGGTCCATCAGCTCGGTGACGAGCGGCAACCCGGTCTCCTCGCGCGCCTCCTTGAGGATCTCGAGCGCCTCCTCACCCAGGCCCTGGAAGGCGTACGGTGAGGTGCGCGGCTTGAAGGCGCCGCCGCGCAGCATCGTCACGCCGCACGCGGCGACGGCGCGCGCGGTCTCGAGCGTCTGGTCACGCGTCTCGACGGTGCACGGGCCGGCGATGAAGCCGAAGTAGCCGTCGCCGATCTTGCGGCCGCGAACCTCGATCACCGTCGGGTCGGGCGAGAGCTCGCGCGAGACGAGCTTGTAGGGCTTCAGGATCGGCAGCACCTGCTCGACGCCGGCGAACCCCTCGAGCGGCAGCGCCGCGAGCAGCTCGCGCTCGCCGATCGCGCCGATCACGGTCGCCTCCCGGCCGGGGGTCACGAGCGCGGCGCAGCCGGCCTCTTCGAGGCGCGAGACGACCTCGTCGATCTGCTCGGCGGTCGCGTGCCCGCCCATCACGATCAGTAGCTCGGGTGCTCCGGTCACAGCCATCTCACAAGTGTAGATGCACGGTTTCGTCCGCCCAGCTAATGTCCGGTCAATGCTCCGACCTCCGCAAGGGGGTCGTTTTTCGATGACCGACGACAGGAAACCCAGGGTCTTCTCCGGTATCCAGCCGACAGGCCAGAAGACGCTGGGCAACTACAGCGGCGGCTTCCGCCAGTACGTGCAGACGCAGGAGACCCACGACGCGTTCTTCTGCATCGTCGACCTGCACTCGATCAGCGTCGAGTACGACCCGGCGGAGCTCCGCCGGACGACGCTCGACCTTGCGGCGATGCTGTTCGCGACGGGGCTCGACGCCGAGCGGTCGACCGTCTTCTGCCAGAGCCACGTGACCGCGCACGCCGAGGCGGCCTGGCTGCTGTCGGCGGTGACGAGCTACGGACAGCTCGGCCGGATGACCCAGTTCAAGGACAAGTCGGAGGGCAAGGACTTCGTGTCCGCCGCGCTCTTCACCTATCCCGTGCTGATGGCCGGCGACATCCTGCTCTACCAGACCGATCTCGTGCCGATCGGCGACGACCAGCGACAGCATCTCGAGCTCGCGCGCGACGTCGCGGAGCGGTTCAACTACCGCTTCGGCGACACCTTCCGCGTGCCCGAGGGCAAGTTCCCGGAGATCGGCGGGCGGATCATGGACCTGCAGGAGCCGGGCAACAAGATGTCGACGACCCTGAGCAGCGAGCAGGGTGCCGTCTACATCGTCGACTCGCCCGATGCGATCCGCAAGAAGTTCCGCTCGGCGGTGACCGACTCCGGCCGCGAGGTGCGCTACGACCCGCGGGAGAAGCCGGGCGTCTCGAACCTGCTCGAGATCATGAGCGTCGCTACCGGCGAGGCGATCGAGGCGCTCGAGCGGCGGTTCGAGGGTGCGGGCTACGGCGACTTCAAAGCAGCCGCCGGCGAATCCGTCGTCGAGCTCTTGACACCGATCCGTGAGCGGTACGAGGCGCTCCGCGCCGACGAGCGGGAGCTGCAGCGGCTGCTGGCGGTCGGCGCCGAGAAGGCGCGGCGGACCGCCGAGCCGACCCTCCAGGCGATGTACGACGCGATGGGCTTCGCGAAGTCCGAGGCCGGCAAGTTCTTCGGCGCGGCCAGGCCGCGCGGGCTGTAGCAAGGTCGGCAACCCCAACGCTCCGTGGATCTCGTCGGCCCGAAGGGTCAGCGCCGCAACCGTTCCACCTCGGAGGGCTCGAGCTCGCGCCACCGGCCCGGCTCGAGCCCTTCGACGGTCAACCCGGCATACGTGCTTCGGTGCAGGCTGCGCACCGGATGGCCGACCGCGTCGAACATCCGCTTCACCTGCCGGTTGCGTCCTTCGTGGATCGTCAGCTCGATCGTGTGCGGGCCGAGGCGGCGCACCTGCGCCGGCGCGGTGACGCCGTCGTCGAGTTCGACGCCGTCGCGGAGCTGCTGGAGGACCGCTTCGCCCGGGTCGCCGCCGATCTCGGCGACGTAGACCTTCTCGACGCCGTAGCGCGGATGGGCGAGCCGGTGCGCGAGCTGTCCGTCGTTCGTCAGCAGGAGCGCGCCGGTCGTGTCGACGTCGAGACGGCCGACGGGGACGACGCGGGACGGATGCTCGACGAGGTCGACGACGGTCGGACGTCCCTGCGGATCGCGCGCGGTCGTGACGACGCCCGCGGGCTTGTGCAGCAACACGTGGGCGAGCGCCTGCTTCGCGACCTCGTGTCCGTCGACCTCGACGCGGTCGGTCGCCTCCACGAACGTGTTCAACTGTCCGGGCTCGCCGTTGACGAGGACGCGGCCGGACTTGATCAGCTCGTCGGAGCCGCGTCGCGACGCGATGCCGGCGCGCGCGAGATACGCGTTGAGTCGCACGCGGACACCTTACGGACGCCGTTCGGATCTGGCGCCTCTAGTCTGCGTGTCTCGATGGCTCTTCCCCGCCGCCTCGCCATTCTCTCGGACGCCGCGGCGATCGCGCTCTTCGCCGTCGTCGGCCTGATCTCGCACCACGCCGCGCCCTCGGCGTTCGCGCGTGACGCGCTGCCGCTGCTCGGTGGCTGGCTCGCCGCCGCGCTCGTCACGCGGCTCTACGAGCGGCCGTCCATCCCGCGGCTCCTCGTCACCTGGGTGACCGGGATCACCGCGGGCGTGCTCGTGCGCGCGCTCATCCTCGGCCGGAGCCTCGACGGCCACGAGGCCGCGTTCCTCGCGGTCTCGCTCACTTTCTCGTTGCTCTTCGTCGTCGCGCTGCGGGCAGCCACCAGCGGCATCGTCGCGCGGCGACGAGGTGTTTCTTAGGCCGTGCGCTTCTCCGCGACCGCGTGCAGGCGCTCGCGGATCTGCTCCGTGTCCGCGCCGATGTCGTCGAGGCGCGGCAGCTGCGAGAGGCTCTCGAGCCCGAACACCCGCTCGAAGAGCGGCGTCGTCCGGTAGCGGATCGCGCCGGCCTCATCGTCCCGGCCGGCTTCCGCGATGAGACCGCGCTCGACGAGGTTCGCGACCGCCGAATCGGCGGACACACCGCGGATGCGCGCGATGTCCGGCCGCGAGCACGGCCCGAGGTAGGCGACGATCGCCAGCGTCTCGAGCGACGCCTGCGACAGGTTCCGCTGCGCCGGCTTTTCGAAGAGACGCGCGCACGCCTCCGCCGCGTCACGCGACGCCCGGAAGGCCCAGCCGCCCGCGACGTGCTCGAGCACGATGCCGCTGCGTCCCTCCTGGTAGCGCTCGGCGACGAGACGGAGCGCGGTCTCGACGCGCTCGACATGGTCGTCCGTCGCCTCGGCGAGCACCTCGACGGACAGGGGCGCGGAGGCGATCACGAGCAGCGCCTCGATCGTGCGTGCGAGCTGGTCGAGCGGGTTGCCGGCAATCAGGCGGAGCGGACGTTCCATCCAACGGTCCTTTCGTCTCGGGCGATGATGTCCTCCCCGGTCCGGGCGACGCGAATCGGCGCGAACGGGGCGGCCTGGTCGATGACGATCTCGCCGGAGCGGCGCAGCTCCAGCAGGGCGAGGAACGCGACCGCCTGCTCGACGCGCGAGAGCTCGGCCACCTCCCGGTCGAAGTCGAAGCGAGAACGGCGGCGCAGCACCGCGCGGAACCGCTCGAGGAACTGCGTCACCGGTGGGAACCGCAGCGCCATGTGCGCGAGCGACACCTGGGCGGGCTCCACGGCGAGCAGGCGCAGCACCTGCGCGAGGCGTTCCGGCTGCTGCGGCGCGAGCGGCGTCTCGAGCTTCGGCGCAAGCGGCGCAGGGCCGAGCCGGAAGAAGCGCTCGCCCTCGGTGTCGAGCCGCTCCCGCAGCCAGCCGGCCGCTTCCTTCATGCGCCGGTACTCGGCGAGCCTGCGTGCGAGCTCCTCGGCGGCGGCCTCCGGCTCGAGCTCGGCGAGCTCGGCCGCCTCCTCGGGGAACAACCCGCGCGCCTTCAGTTCGAGCAGCGCGGAGATGAGCACGAGGAATTCCCCGCACGCCTCGAGGTCGAGCACCTCCCGCTCGGCGAGCCGCTCGAGGAAGGAGAGCACGATCCCGGCCACGTCGATCTCCCGCAGCTCGAGCTCGTCCTTCAGGACGAGCGTCAGCAGCAGGTCGAACGGCCCTTCGAAGGCGTCGAGGTCGAGCTCCAGCTCCCGGACGATCATGCGTGGGTCACGCTCAGGACCGTAACCGCACTACCGGACGCGGCCCTTGGGCACCGCCATCCGGGGGCCCTCGGGCCGCGGACGCGGTCGCGACTTGGGCGCGCCCGACGAGGGCGTGCGCAGGAACTGCCACCAGACGAAGAAGGCGGTGCTCGTGACGAACACGCCGAGGGAGACCCAGAAGTTCAGCCGCATCCCGAGAACGTGGTTGGACGGATCGATCCGCAGCACCTCCTCGTAGGTGCGGAAGGCCGTGTACCAGGAGACGTAGAGGGCGAAGAGCGCGGGACGCCGCAGCTGCACACGACGGTCGATCCAGAGGAGGACGAGCACGCCGAGCACGTCCCATGTGAACTCGTAGAGGAAGGTCGGCTGATAGGTCGTCGCGGTCTCTCCGGCCGGCCGGTGCGCCGGGTCGATCTCCAGCCCCCAGGGAAGGGTCGTCGGCCCGCCGAAGAGCTCCTGGTTCCACCAGTTCCCCCAGCGGCCGATCCCCTGCGCGAGCAGCAGGCCGGGCGCGACGGCGTCCATGAAGAGGCGCACGCTGTTGCCGGAGCGCCGGACGACCCACGCGCCGGCGAGCGCACCGAACGGGATCGCGCCCCAGATGCCGAGCCCACCCGACCAGACCGCGAACGGCCCGTACCAGTGCTGGTGGATCGCGGCGTCCTGGTTCCAGCTCGAGATGTCGTGGTAGAGGCGGGCGCCGATGATGCCGGCGATGACGCCGTAGATCGAGACGCGAAAGACGAGATCCCAGTCGCCGCCGAAACGCACCCAACGGCGGCCGGTCAGCGTCAGGGCGGCCGCGATCGCGAGCAGCAGCATCACGCCGTACATGTGCAGCGTGAACGGGCCCAGGTGGAAGACGCCCGTCGACGGTGACGGAATGGAGGCGAGAGCGGCGCTCATGAGCGCCATTCTGCCCTGCCGATCCGGGTCGTGACGCTAGAGCAGGATCTGGAGGGCGAGCTCGGGCGAGCAGCCGCGATCGACGAGCTCGGTGGCAGCGTGCAGGTCGACGTCGAGGCGCGAGGCGAGCTCGGAGGCCTGCGAGGGGTCGAAACCGGCCCGCATGAGCTCTTCGGCGCGCCAGCGCTCGACGCGCTCCAGCTCGGTCTCCTCGATTTCGTGTACCGCAGGCATGTCGATCCTCTTCCGCAGGTCGTGTCGTTGTGTACTTCGGGAGAACCCGTCATCCGGTTCACCCCTTATCGGGGTATTCGCGGCAGCGTGAACGCCGTAACCCCGGGGGCTCGGGCGCCGCCGAACTTCCTCCAGGGTACCGTCGAGGCGCCGGACGACCGCGGCGCCTGCCGGCCGCCCGCGCTCAGGCGGGCGCGGAGGCGGCTTCGCGCTTGCGTCGCGACGAGGCCGACTGGCGCTTGCCCGCGGAGAGCTCCACCTTGCGCAGGCGGATCGACTTCGGCGTGACCTCGACGCATTCGTCGTCGCGGATCATCTCGAGCGCCTGCTCGAGCGACAGCGGGCGCGGCGGGATGAGGCGGACGGTCTCGTCGGAGCTCGCGGCACGCATGTTCGTGAGCTTCTTCTCCTTCGTCGCGTTCACGTCGAGATCCTCGGCGCGCGCGTTCTCGCCGACGATCATGCCCTCGTACACCTCGATGCCGGGCGAGATGAAGAGCGAGCCGCGCTCCTGCAGGTTGACGATCGCGAACGCGGTCGTCGGGCCGCGGCGGTCGGAGACGAGCGCGCCCGTCGGCCGCGTTCGCAGCTCGCCGTGCCAGGGCTCCCAGCCTTCGAAGACGTGGTGGAGGATGCCGGTGCCGCGCGTCTCGGTGAGGAACTCGGTGCGGAAGCCGATGAGGCCGCGCGCGGGAACGACGTATTCCATGCGCGCCCAGCCGGTG
>DATKQO010000141.1:0-5207 GCA_035532715.1 Gaiellaceae bacterium
CGCGACCGGGCGGCGCTTGGTCCGCTCGCCCATCAGCGGGTCGATGTCGCGGTCGAGCACGTGGTTCAAGGCGCTCGCCCCGCCGCACGCGAGCGCGAGGCCGACCATCGCGGCGACCGCGGTGCCGGTGCCCGGCCAGCCGCGCGCGCCGACGATCATCCCGCAGAACCCGGTGATCAGGAGCAGCACCATGATGCGCGGCTTCGTCAGGGCGATGTAGTCGCGCCACGAGCCCCAGGGCACGTGCTCGCCCCGGAAGGTCTGGGCGCTGACGACGAGGAGCGCAGCCAGCGCGACGGCGGCCAGCACCGTGTGGGCGCCACGGCCCTGCAGCGCAGCCGCGGCGGTGAAGAGCGCCGACGCTCCGAGCACGGCGGGGAGCAGACTCCGATGTGCGAGCCACGCGCTCACGAGCAGGGCCGCGAGGGTCGGCGCCGCGAGCGCCGCGAGCACCCGGTGCGTCATGCCGAGATTGTCCGCGCCGGAGACCACCGCGAGCAGCACGGCGGCCGACGCGAGCAGCGCCGTCAGCCTGAGCCACGGGCCGGGGGCGGTTCCGGTCACGTCTCCTCCGCGAGCCGGTGGCGGAGGTCGCGCAACGGCCGCGCGCTCGTCACGTACGGGACGCCGTCGAAGTTGTGGGGAAGCGGCGGCGAGGCGGCGTACCACTCGAGCGTATCCGCGAGCCACGGGTCGTTACCGACCCGTGTCCCCCGGCGGAGGCCGTGGGTCACCCAGACGTTTGCGACGAAGGCGAGCATCCCGATCGTCATCACACCGGACCCGATCGTCGATATCAAGTTGTACGCCTCCCAGAGGCCCCCGTGGTGGTACGTCCAGATCCGCCGCGGCATCCCGAGGAGCCCGAGCATGTGCTGCGGCAGGAACGTCAGGTTGAAGCCGACGAACAGGAGCCAGAAGCTCGTCTTGCCGAGCCGCTCGTCGAGCAGCCGCCCGAACATCTTCGGCCACCAGTAGTAGAGGCCGCCGAAGATCCCGAAGATCGAGCCGCCGAAGAGGACGTAGTGCAGGTGGGCGACGACGTAGTAGGTGTCCGTCACCTGCCAGTCGAACGGGAACGCCGCGAGGAAGATGCCGGACAGGCCGCCCATCGTGAAGAGCGCGATGAATCCGAGCGCGAAGAGCATGGGCGTGTCGAAATGGATGTTGCCGCGCCACGCGGTCGCGAGCCAGTTGAAGATCTTGACCCCCGTCGGAACGGCGATCACCATCGACGTGATCATGAAGAACGAGTCGAGACCGACGGGCATCCCGACGGCGAACATGTGGTGCGCCCACACGAGCATCGAGAAGAACGCGATGCTGATCGTCGAGAGCGCGACCGCCTTGTAGCCGAAGATCGGCTTGCGCGCGAAGACCGGGATAATCTCGGAGATCATCCCGAACACGGGCAGCACCATGATGTAGACCTCGGGGTGCCCGAAGAACCAGAAGACGTGCTGGTAGAGCAGCGCGCTCCCGCCCTTCGACGGTAGGAAGAAGTGTGTGCCCACCTGCCGGTCGAGCAGGAGCAGCGTCAGGCCGGCAGACAGTGCGGGGAGCACCGCGACGAGCAGGATCGCGTACGTCTCCATCGCCCAGACGAAGAGCGGCATGCGCATCCACGTCATCCCGCGTGCGCGCATGTTGTGGATCGTGACGATGAAGTTCACCGCGCCGGCGAAGGACGAGATCGTGAGGATGTGCAGCCCGAGGATCCAGTAGTCCTGTCCGTGGCCGGGGCTGTACGCGGACTCGGACAGCGGTACGTACGACGTCCAGCCCGCGCGCGCCGCGCCGCCGCTCGCGAAGAAGCTGCCGTACAGCACGATCCCGCCGAGCAGGAACGCCCAGTAGGAGAACGCGTTCAAGCGCGGGAACGCCATGTCGCGCGCGCCGATCATCAGCGGCACGAGGAAGTTCCCGAAACCGGCCAGGATCGGGACGACGACGAGGAAGATCATCGTCGTGCCGTGCATCGTCATGACCTGGTCGTAACTCGACTTCGTGAGGAAGCTCTCGTTCGGCGTCGCGAGCTGCGCGCGCATGAGCAGCGCGAGGATCCCGCCCAACGCGAAGAAGACGAGCGACGTCGCGATGTACATGATCCCGATGCGCTTGTGGTCGACGGTGACGAGCCAGCTCGCCACCTTGCCCTGCTTCCAGTCGACGACCGGGACCGTTTCTGCGCTAGCCGCCACTCGTCGCCGCCCCCTTGTAGACGTTCTGCTTGACGTACGCGAGCAGGGCCTGCAGCTGCTCCTTCGTCCAGTCGGCTCCGACGGCCGGCATGCGGAGTCGCCCGTTGCGCACGATCTGGTCGAGCCCGGCCGCCTGCGTGAGCAGCGAGCTCGAGGCGATCGCCGGGCCGTAGCCCCCCTGCCCCTGCATACCGTGACAGGTCGCGCAGACGCCCTGGAACTCCGAGCGGCCGAGGCTCGTGTTCACCGCCGAGCCGATGTACGCGTCGTACGCCTGCTGCGAGGTCGCGATCACGCGCGCCTGCATCGCCTCGTGGAAGAGCCCGCAGAACTCGGCGCACTGCCCGACGTAGGTGCCGGGGCTGTCGGCCTTGAACCACGTGTGGTTCGTCCGCCCGGGAATCGCGTCGGTCTTGCCGCCGAGCTCGGGGATCCACCAGCTGTGGTTCACGTCGGGCGAGACGATCGTGAGGTAGACGACCTTGCCCACCGGCACGTGCAGGTCGCCGATCGAGTGCGCGCCGTTCGGGTAGTCGAACTGCCAGTAGAACTGGTGGCCCTCGACGGTGACGTTCAGCCGGTCGCTCGCGTTGGCCGCCGGCACGTTGGCGATCCCCGGCAGCTCGACGAAGATGACGGTGCCGATGACGGCGAGGATGACGACGGGCAGTGCCGTCCAGAGCAGCTCGAGCCGGGTGTGACCGTGGATCTGCGGGCCCTCGACGGTGCGTGCGCGTCCGCGGCTCCGGTACTTCCAGATGAAGACGACGAGGGTCGTCTCGACGATCACGAAGATCGCCGCCGTGAAGCCGAGGATCACGTCGTACGCGGTCATGATCCCGTGCGCGTTCGGCGAGTGCGGCGTCGGCGGCGTGAAGCCCCCGTTCGCGGCCGTCGCGACGCCGACCACGGTCAACGCGGCAACGGCTACCACCGGCAGGACAGACAGCTTGCGACGCACCCGAACGGGCATTCTACGGGGGTGGAGGAGCGCTCGTGTGTAGACCTGCCGCGGCATGTGCCCGGCGTCTTCCAGGTGTTCGTGAACGGCGTCGAGCAGCTGCCCGGCGTCGACTACGAGCTCATCGGCCGCGCGCTCGTGTTCCCGCGCCCGATCGCGCAGGAGGGCCGGCTCGGCTTCTGGCGCTGGGCCGGGATGTGGCTCGGGGTGGTGGGCTCGTATCGCAAGCACGAGACCGTGGACATCGTCTACGAGTCGGGCGGCCGGCGAGAGGTCGCGACCGGCCTCCAGCCGAAGCCGTACGAGGGTTAGGCGCCGGCGGTGGCGAGCGCGTGCCGGTCGGTCACGGCGCGCAGCAGCTCGAGCACGGCGAGCTCGAACACGTCGTCGCCGTCGAGGGCGTATTGGGCGCGGAAGTCGACCGCCCCGTTCAGCTCGGCGATCACGTAGCCGGTGCTCGTCGGCAGGAGGTCGACGCCGAGAAGGTCCGAGCCGATCGCCGCGGCGCCGGCAAGCGCGAGCCTGCGCGCGAGGGGCGGCGGCGCCACCGGCTCGGTGCCGCCGCCGAGCGCGACGTTCGTCCGCCACTCGCCCACCGCGGCGAACCGTCGGGCTGCCCCGATCACGCGGCCGCCCGCGACGATCACGCGGAGGTCCCAGCCGAGCGGCGGCACGAGCTCCTGTGCGAGCGCCCCGTGCTCGCGGAACCAGTCGCGGTAGCGCAGGCGCTCGAGCTCGTCATCGAGCTCGGCCTGCGTGCGGCAGAGGACGACGTCCCGACCCCAGCTGCCGAAGCGCGGCTTCAACACGACCGGCAGCTCGGGAACGACGGAGGGCATCCCGTCGGCGACGAGCCACGAATGCGGATGCGGCAGCCCGTTGAGCCGGAGCACCCGCGCGGTGAGCAGCTTGTCGTGCGCGGCCGCGAGCGCGTCGGCCGGGTTCAGCACGTGGACGCCTGCGCGCGTGAGCCGTTCGAGCTCGTTGCTGCCGCTCTCGATCCCGTCGAGCCCTTCGCGCACATCGAGCCGCCCGAGCGCGACATCGCTCGGCCCGAGGTGGCGAAGCGCGGCGCGCGGGGGCAGCACCTCGCCCTCCACCCCGAGCGACACGGCGGCAGCGGCGAGCGCCAGGTTCGTCTCGGAGCGGTTGTGAGCGAGCACGATGAACTTCACACCCGGATGGTGGGCGTCGACCGCCGGTCCGTGGGCGTCGCTCTGGTGAACCCGCGGTGTCGGACTCGCTACCGGCTCGAGCCGGTAGCCGCGCGATCCTTCGGCACGGCTTCGAGCTTGTAACCGACGCCGTAGCGCGTCTGGATGAACGTGTGCCTCGAGGCGCGGCGGTCGATCTTCTCGCGGAGGCGCCGGACGAAGACGTCCACCGTGCGGTCGCGGTGCGACTCGCGGCGCCCCCACAGCTTCTGGAGCAGCTCGTCGCGGGTCGAGACGCGGCCGTGGTCGAGCGCAAGCTGGTAGAGCAGGCGGAACTCGGTCGGCGTCAGCTCGGCGCTCTCGCCGTCGACGTAGGCCTGCACGTCGCGGGGATCGATGCGCAGCTCCTCGATCTCGATCGGCTCGCCGCGCGGGGTCTCGTCACGGCGTCCGCCGCGGCGGGCGGCCGCGCGCACGCGTGCCACGAGCTCCTTCATCGAGAACGGCTTCACGAGGTAGTCGTCCGCTCCGATCTCGAGGGCGTGCACCCGGTCGTGCTCGGTGCCGCGTGCGGAGACGACGACGATCGGCGTCGCGATTCCCTCCGCGCGGACCGTCTCGATCAGCTTCCAGCCGTCGAGGCCCGGGAGCATCAGGTCGAGCACGCACGCATCGGGCTTCTCGTAGCGGAGACGGGCGAGTCCCTGCTCGCCGTTCCCGACCCACGTCGCGTCGAAGCCCGCCGCCCCGAGGTGGCGGGCCATCCCCTGCGCGATCACCTCGTCGTCCTCGACGATGAGAACCCTGGGCATCGCTGGCATTATCGAGGGCAGGGTTGTCCGACGCGTCGCCGAGGGGTGAAGGACTGGTGCAGGGGTGGTGAACGAGGAG
>DATKQO010000142.1:0-11907 GCA_035532715.1 Gaiellaceae bacterium
GATCACGGTCGCGACGCAGGCGTTCGGCACCGTCTTGATGTTCGAGAAGATGTTCGAGAACCGCCTCTTGTTCACCGACAAGCTCGTGTCGATGGGCGCGCGGATCATTCTCTGCGACCCGCACCGCGCCGTCGTCACCGGACCGTCGCAACTCGTCGGGCAGCGAATGGAGAGCCCGGACATCCGCGCGGGCATGGCAATGCTGCTCGCGGCGCTCTGTGCGGAGGGGCAGTCGAGGATCGGCGCCGTGCACCAGATCGACAAGGGGTACGAGCGCATCGACGAGCGCTTGCGTGCGCTCGGAGCGTCGATCGAGCGCGTCGAGGTCTGACGGCGTTCGTCAGCGGCGCGAGTGCACGCCGGCGACGGCGACGGTCAGCGGCGCGGATGTCGATGTCGTCGAGCCGTTTGCATCGAGGGCGGCGACGGTGAACGCATACACGTGCCCGCGCGCGATGCTCACCGACGCGCTCGTCTGCGGTGTCGACGCGAGCACCGGCTGTGCCGGGCCGGAGTCGATGCTGAGTGACAGCGTGTAGCGCGCCGCATCGCCGCCCCAGGTCAGGCGCTCCCGCGAGTCGACACGGTTGCCCGAGAGGAGCACTCCGGGATCGCCCGCCTCGGCACGCGCCACGGCGGCCGCGACGTCGATGACGCCGAAGCCGAGCGCGGGTGTCCAGCGCCCCTGGCCCGACGCCGTCTCCTTGAGGATCTGCGCGACCTGTGCGGCGGTGAGCGATGGGTTCGCCGCCCAGACGAGCGCGGCCGCGCCGGAGACCTCCGGTGCCGCGAACGAGGTCCCGCTCGCGTAGCCGTACAGCCCGCTTTGAGAGCCGGGCAGCGCGCTGCGCGGATAGAGGAGGGGGGAAGCGAGCCTCGAGACCGCGCCGAACACGCCTTCGCCGGGCGCCGCGAGCGACACCCACGAGCCGGTGTTGGCGAACGACGCGCGCACGCCGGACGCGGTCGACGCGGTCACGGCGAGCCCGACACCTCCGACACCGTTCGAGCCGGTCGGCTGGAGGAGCGCGGCAGGGTATTCGACGGGATCTCCCGACGCGTACTCGTTCCCGACCGCGGCGACGATGAGCACTCCGTGTTCGACCGCGTAGTCGATCGCGCGCCGCTCGGTCGCCGACGTGTTGGTACCGCCCATGCTGAGGTTGACGATCTTCGCGCCGTGGTCGACGGCGTAGATGATCCCGGCCGCCTCGTCCATGTCGGTGAACGAGCCGCCGCTCGTGCTCGCCTTGACGACGAGCAGCTGCGCGTCGCCCCCCGCGCCGGCGACGCCCTCGTTGTTCGTGACCGAACCGGCGGCGATGGACGCAACGAAGGTCCCGTGCCCGTTCGAGTCGCGAACGTCACCGGTACCCGTGCGTGTGTTGTACGTCTCCGGATTCTTCGCAGCGAGATCGGGAGCAGTCAGGTCGGCCCCCGTGTCGATAACGGCGATCCGAATCGACGACGCGACGCGCAGCACGGCGGCAGGCACGGCGTCCTCGTGGGCGGCCCGGTACTGCCACTCCCCGAGTGCGTGCGGCGTGAACGACGCGACTGCCAGGCCGGGCTCTGCGGCCGAGAGGCGCGCCGCAGGACGTTGCACGAACCGGATGCCCGGCGCACGGCGGAGCGCCGCCGCCACGTGGGTCGGGTCGGGCGTGCGCAACTCCACGACGTGCAGCCCGGGGAGGCGCCGCACGACGACCGCGGGGGCGGATCGCAGCGCCGCCGCAAGCGCCCGCTCGGTCGTGTAGCCGGCGGCAAGCTGTTCCGCAGACGGGCGCGCCGAAGCGCTCCGGTCCGGCGGCGCCGACGCCACGAGGGCTGCCCCCACGACCGCGGTCCCCACCGCGACTCCCCACCGCACACGCCCCATCTGCAGAGCCCTGACCGTAGGCTCTGCTCCCCCGGATGGGGAGGGCCGTTCGGCCCATCTTTGCAAACCAGATTGGCGCGCCTTCCGGCTGCGGTAGCCTGCGCGCGAGGATGGGAACACCAGGACAGGCAGCCGGACGCAGCGGCATCCGCATCGAGCTGCACGGCCGCGGCGAGGCGACGGTCGACACCGGGCTGCCGGTGCTCGACCGGCTGCTCGAGCAGCTCTCGCGCTACGCGCAGTTCGATCTCGCGCTCGAGGTCGAGCCCGGAGGCGCCGAGGCCGAGGTGGCCGAGGCGGGCACGGCGCTCGGCCGTGCGCTCGCCGGCGCGCTCCGCGCAGGGAGGGGCTACGGCGCCGCGATGATGGCGTGCTCGGAGGCGCTCGCGAACGTCGTGCTCGAGGCCGCGGAGACGCCGCTCGTCGTCTCGAACGTCGACCTCACCGAGGCCCGCATCGGCGGGCTCGGCACCGACGTCGCGCGGCGCTTCCTCGAACGGTTCGCGGACGGCGCCGGTATCACGCTGCACGTCCGCCTCCTGAACGGCAAGAACAGCCAGCACGTGCTGGAGGCGATCTTCAAGGCGCTCGGCGTCGCGCTGGCGCAGGCATGTTCGACCAAAGGAGCTGAGAGTGACTGAGAAGACCGTCATTCGTACCGAGGCCGCACCGGCGCCGTTCCAGGGCGCGCCGTACTCGCAGGCGATCCGCGCCGGCGAGCTCATCTTCGTCTCGGGCCAGCTCGCGCTCAAGCCGGGCGACAAGGAGCTCTCGGGCGGCACGATCGAAGAGCAGACCGAGCAGGTCTTCGCGAACCTCGCTGCGATCCTCGCCGAGACCGGCAGCGGGCTCGACAAGCTCGTGAAGACGACCGTCTTCCTCCAGAACCTCGACGACTTCCAGGGCATGAACTCCGTCTACGCGGCGCACGTCGGCGACCGGCCGCCCGCACGGTCGACGGTCGAGGTCGCGAAGCTTCCGTCGGGCGCGCTCGTCGAGATCGAGGCGATCGCGCACGCGTAGCGAGGCTCGTGCCGCGAGAATGCGCGGGTGAGACAGGAGATCGAGGAGTACGTCCGCTCGCTGGGGCTGGACGCGTACCTCGTCGGCGGCGCAGTCCGGGACGAGCTGCTCGGACTGGAGTCGAAGGACGCCGACTTCCTCGTGACCGGCGTCGACACCGAAGGGCTGAAGCGCGCGCTCGAGCCGCACGGAAGCGTCCAGGATCTCGTCGTCGCGGGCCGGCTCGTCGGCGTGCGGCTGCGCCCGCACGAGCAGCGCATTCGGCGGCTCGCTCCCGCGGGCATCGAGTTCGCTCCACCGCGCAAGGAGGTGAGCACGGGCCCGGGGCGGCACGACTTCGAGATCGTCGCCGACCCGTCGCTCTCGGTCGAGGACGACATGCGCCGGCGCGACTTCACCGTGAACGCGATCGCGCGGCGGCTCTCCACCGGCGAGCTCGTCGACCCGGTCGGCGGCCGCGCGGATCTCGAGCGGCGGGTGGTGCGCACGGTGTCGCCGACGAGCTTTGCCGAGGACCCGCTGCGGCTTGTGCGCGCGCTGCGCTTCGTGTCGCAGCTGGGCTTCGAGCCGGACGTGACCACGATCGAGCAGATGCACGAGGAAGCAGCCGCGGTTCGGCTCGTCTCGGGCGAGCGGATCGGAGGCGGCCTCGGCGCGGACGGCATGGGGGAGTTGTCGAAGCTCTTGCTCGGAAGCGAGCCTGCCCGTGCCCTGCGGCTCGCGCGCGGCACGGGCGTGCTCGTCGAGATGCTTCCCGAGTTCGATGCGGCGATCGGCTTCGACCAGGAGAGCCGCTACCACGACCTGACGGTCGACGAGCACACGTTCGCAGTGGTCCAGGCGGCGGCGGATGGCGGCGCGTCGCTCGCGGTGCGCCTCGCGGCGCTGTTCCACGATCTCGGCAAACCGCACGTGGCCTGGCGCGGCGCCGACGGCCGGCTGCACTACTACGCGAAGCCGGGGCATGCGCAGAGAAGCCACGAGCAGGTTGGTGCGGAGCTCGCCGCCGGCGCGCTGCGGCGGCTCCGGTATCCGAACGATCTGCGCGACCGCGTCGTGCGCATCGTGCGTCATCACATGTTCCAGGTCGCAAACGACGATCCGGTGCGTGCACGCCGGTTTCTCGCGAAGCACGGCGACGAGCTCGCGTTCGAGCTGGTCGACCACAAGGAGGCCGACTTCCGCGGCAAGCGCGTTGCCGGCGAGGCTGCGGTTCCGGAGCTCGACAGCGTCGACCGCTTTCGGAAGACCCTGCAGCGCGAGCGGAAGAGCCCGCACCGGCTCGCCGACCTCGCGATCGACGGCAACGACCTCATCCAGCTCGGCTTCGCACCAGGCCCCGAGCTCGGGCGCGCGCTCCAGGATCTCCTCCACGCCGTCGTCGAGGAGCCGTCGCGTAACACGCGCGGGTACCTGCTGGAGCGTGCGGGGAGCCTGCACGGCCGCGCCGGATGAACGTCGCACTCGAGCCCTGGACACGTGAGAAGCTGGCAGGGTGGACGATCTCGCTCTGATCGAATGGGCCGCGCCGGGTCCGTATCGCGTCGCGTTCTCGACCCGGACCGGCGGCGTGAGCGAGGGCGCATTCTCGTCCCTCAACCTCGGTATCCTCACCGAGGACGATCCGGCACGCGTCGTCGAGAATCGGGCGCGGCTCTGCACGGCCGTCGGCGCCGATCCCGACGGCGCGACGATGGCGTGGCAGCGTCACGGAGCGACGGTCGCGCGCGCGCAGCCGCGCGGGATCGTGATGCCGGGCACGGTGTACGACCACTGCGACGGGCTCTGGAGCGACGAGCCGGGGCGCGCGATGCTGCTGCTCACCGCGGACTGCATGCCCATCGCGCTCGCCCGGGTCGATGCGGAGCGGCCGGCGGTGGAGATTCTCCACGCAGGCTGGCGTGGACTGCTCGCCGGTGTCGTCGCCGCCGGCGTCCGCGCACTCGGGACGAGAGGTCTTCGCGCGGCGATCGGCCCGAGCATCGGGCCGTGCTGCTACGAGGTGGGAGCCGAGGTCGCTGCGCCGTTCCGCGAGGCGTTCGGGGACGACGTCGCCCGGGACGGCACGCTCGATCTCTGGACGTCGGCGGAGCGCGCGCTGCGCGCGGCCGGCGTCGAGCACGTCGAGCGCTTCGATCTCTGCACGGCGTGCGAGCCGCACCGCTTCTTCTCGCACCGCCGCGACCATGGCAAGACGGGACGCCAGGGCGTCATTGCCTACGTCGTCTGACGAGATCGCCGAGCGCTATGCGGCGCTCGGGGAGGAGGTCGGGTCCGGGGTCACCGTCGTCGTCGCCACGAAGTACCTCGATCTCGACGAGCTCGAGCTGCTCGTCGACGCCGGCGTCGAGGTGGTCGGAGAGAACCGAGCGCAGGATCTGGAGGCGAAGCACGCCCGCTACGGCGATGCCTTCCGCTGGCACTTCATCGGACACCTCCAGAGCCGCAAGGCGAAGATCGTGAATGCGACCTGCGAGCTGTGCCACTCGCTCGACTCGGCGTCCGCCGCCGCCAAGCTCGAGATTCCGGCGCTCGTGGAGGTGAACCTCTCCGGGGAGCCGACGAAGTCGGGTGTCCCGCCGGCGGAGCTCGCCGGGTTCCTCAAGCTCTACCCGGACGCGCGCGGCCTGATGACGATGCCTCCCGCGACTGCGGACCCCGAAGCCTCGCGGCCGTACTTCCGGCGCCTGCGCGAGCTCGCCGTCGCGCACGGCCTGCGGGAGCTGTCGATGGGGACGAGCCAGGACTACCGGGTCGCGGTCGAGGAGGGCGCGACGTATATCCGGGTCGGCTCGTCGTTATTGGGCGACCGCCGACCGCAGTAACATTCCGCGCCATGGGCTTCGCCGACGTCTGGAACAAGACCCTCGTCTACTTCGGGATCGCCGAGGAGGAGGACTGGGACGAGGACGGCTACCTCACCGACGAGGAGCTGCAGCGCGTCTACGCCGACCGGCCGAACGTGCGCCGGCTTGCGCCGCGCCGCGGGCGGCGCGAGGACTACGACGACTGGACCGATCCGGAGCCGTCGGCGGCCGCTGCGCGGACGAGCGTCCTCCGTCCGGCTCCCGAGCCTCGCCGGCTCCGCGGGGTCGAGAGCGTCCCCGGCGGCTCCGCCGCCCGCGTGCACCTCGTCCTCCCACGCAGCTTCAACGACGCGCAGCAGATCGCGGACCGTTTCAAGGAAGGCGTGCCGGTGATCCTCAACCTCCAGGGCTCCGACCAGGAGCTCGCGAAGCGGCTGATCGACTTCGGCAGCGGCCTCACGTACGCGCTCGACGGCGGCATGCAGCGCGTCGCCGACAAGGTCTTCCTCCTCACGCCGCGAAACGTCGAGGTGTCGGCGGAGGAGAGAGCCCGGCTGCTCGAGCGCGGCGGCTTCTTCAACCAGGCATAAGAACGGGGCGCGGAGCGCCCTTCCGTCGGCGACCAGGATTCCAACCGTCGGCCGCGAACGCCTCTGGGATGGGCGTGACAGCCACCCTCACTTTGCTCGCCGACGCGATCACCCAGGCGAAGACGTTCGTCAACGTCTTCATCACCGTCTACACGCTCGTGATCCTCGCGTACATCATCACGAGCTGGCTGCGGCTGCCGTACTCGCCCTGGCTGAACCGGATTCAGCGCTTCCTCTACGACGTATCGGAGCCGTACCTGAGGCTCTTTCGCCGGCTGCTGCCGTCGATGGGGCCGCTCGACCTCTCCCCGATGGTGGGGATCGTCGTTCTGATCATCGTCAGGGTCGTCCTGTTCCGGATCCTGGACTTGTTCCACTAGTAGAGAAGGGGGAGGAGCTGATGGCACTCACTCCGGTCGAGATCAGACACATGACCCCGGGCACGGGGCTCTTCGGGTACAAGCGCGCAGCGATGGACAGGCTGCTCGACGAGATCGCGGCGAGCTTCGAGGACGTATGGCGCGAGCGCGCAGACCTCGCGGACAAGATCGAGCAGCTCGAGACGGACCTCGTCCGCTACCGCGAGCTCGAGTCGCTGCTGCGAACGACGCTCGTCTCCGCGGAGCGCTCGGTCGCCGAGATGAAGGAGCAGGCGCGCCGCGAGGCGGACCTCGTCCTCAGCGAGGCGCACGCCGAGGCACGGGCGGTGCAGCGGCAGGCGCGGACCGAGAACGAACGGCTCGTCGCAGACTCGCGACGGCTCAAGGCTCAGCTCCGGGCGGCGCTCGAGGGAATCGAGGAGGTCGAGGACACCTGGCCGTCCTCTGCAGGGGCCAAAGCGGAGGCAGAGGCGGCTTAGGCGGCGTAAGGTCGCGAGTACACTGGGACGCATGACGACGGCGTCCACCCGATTGCGGTTGCGCGTCAGTCCCGGTGCGGGCCGCGCGCAGATCGTCGGTCGGCACGGCGATGCGTGGAAGGTGCGCGTGACGGCAGCCCCCGAGCAAGGGCGCGCGAACGAGGCCGTTCTGCGCCTGATCGCCGACGCGCTCGTGCTGCCGCGCGACGCGGTGGTCCTCGTTTCGGGCCACGGCGGCCGGGACAAGATCGTCGAGTTGACCGGGCTGGGGCCGGCGCTCGCCGAGCGCCGCCTCGCTTCAGCATCCGCGCCGGACCGTGGGAGAAAGGACAGGCGTTCATGAGCATCGACACCGAGCAGTTCCGTACGGCGCTTCTCGAGGAGCGCGAGCGGGTCGAGCGTGCGATCCAGAACCTGCGCGAGGACCATCCCGGCTCGCCCGACGACGAGATCGAGGAGCTCTCGGTCGGAAGCGACAACCATCTCGCAGAGACTGCGACGGCGACCCTCGACCGGGAGATCGACTTCACGCTCGAAGAGAACTCCGGCCAGGTGCTCGCGGAGATCGACGCGGCACTGAAGCGCATCGACGACGGCACGTACGGCGCGTGCGTCGAGTGCGGAAGCGAGATCGCACCCGAGAGGCTCGAGGCCTATCCGTGGGCGTCGCTCTGCATCGACCACGCGCGGGCGGCAGAGCACCGGTGACTCAGCCGGGGCGCTCGCTCGACGTGCGCGTCGGTTCGTCGACCGACGGGCTCACGCCCGTCTCGGTCGCCGAGCGCTCGCTCGCCGCGGGTGCGCTGCAATGGGTCGGCCTCATCGCGATCGCGTTGGCGGCCGTCGCCGCGGACCAGATCACCAAGACGATCGTCACGAGTCATCTCGCGCTCGACCAGGGCGACCACATCGTGGGGCCGTTCTGGATCCACCACGTGCAGAACTCGGGGATCGCGTTCGGCCTCTTCTCGAGCAGGACGGCCGCGGTGATCGTGCTGACGACTGTCGCCGTCGTCTGGATGCTCGTCTTCTTCGCCCGGTCGGGCGCGCGGCACCCCGTGCTGCCCGTCGCGCTCGGGCTCGTGATCGGCGGGAGCCTGTCGAACCTCCTCGACCGGGTACGCCTCGGGTACGTCACCGACTTCCTCGACCTGCGCTACTGGCCGGCCTTCAACCTGGCCGACAGCTTCATCGTGATCGGCGTCGGGATCCTCCTCGCGGCGCTGCTCGCAGCGGAGCGGGAACCTCGCCGCGCCCGGCACGTGCGTGACTCAGCTGCGCGTCCCTGACGACGCCGCCGGGCGGCGGCTCGACAGCTTCCTCGCCGCCCTGCCGGAGATCGGGTCGCGGGCCGTCGCCGAGCGGCTGCTCGTCGCGGGAGGCGTGCTCGTCGACGGCCGCCCGCGGGCGAAGAGCCACAAGCTCGCCGGCGGGGAGGAGCTCGCGTTCGAGGCCCCGGCGGCGCCCGTCAGCACGCTCGTGCCGCAGGCGATGGACCTCGAGGTGCCGTACGAGGACGAACACCTGCTCGTCGTCGACAAGCCGGCCGGCCTCGTCGTCCATCCGGCTCCCGGGCACGCACAGGGCACGCTCGTGCACGGGCTGCTCTCCTACGACGTCGAGGGAGGAGACGAGCCGGAGCGTCCCGGCATCGTGCACCGTCTCGACCGCGACACGTCGGGCCTCCTCGTCGTCGCGCGGTCGCCGGAGGCGCACCGCCGGCTCCAGGAGCTCCTACAGTCCCGCGGGCTCACCCGCGAATACGCCGCGCTCGTCGTCGGCCGCCCGCGGTCGCGCCGCGGCACGATCGACGCGCCGATCGGCCGCGACCGGCACGACCCGTTGCGCCACTCGCTCGACACGGACACGCCACGCGCGGCGGTGACGCACTTCGAGGTCGAGGAGCTCCTGCGCCGCCACGCGCTCCTGCGTGTCTCCCTCGAGACGGGGCGGACCCACCAGATCCGCGTCCACCTCGAGGCGATCGAGCTGCCCGTCGCCGGCGACCCGCTCTACGGACGTCCTGGCGAGCTCGGGTTGCGCCGGCAGTTTCTCCATGCCGCGCGGCTCGCGTTCGAGCACCCGTTCACGGGGCAGCCGGTCGAGGTCGTCTCGCCCCTGCCACCCGACCTCGAGGCGGCCCTCGCCGCGGCCCGCAGCTAGACTTCCTGCTCCAGTCCCTTCTCCCCGGGGGATCACGCCGCGGCGCGGTGCCGGCCCATGAGGCCGGTGCGCCACGAGCCCCGCCGGTAGCACGACCCCAAACCAACCTGAAAGGAACACCGATGGCAGTCGTCTCCATGCGCGAACTGCTGGAGGCCGGAGTCCATTTCGGCCACCAGACACGCCGCTGGAACCCGAAGATGCGCCGCTTCATCTTCACCGAGCGGTCCGGCATCTACATCATCGATCTGACGCAGACGTCCGAGCGCCTCGAAGAGGCTGCCCTGTTCGTCCGCAACCTCGCCGAGCGGAACGGCACCGTCCTCTTTGTCGGCACGAAGAAGCAGGCGCAGGACGCCGTCGAGAGCGAGGCGAAGCGCGTCGGCATGCCGTACGTCAACCACCGCTGGCTCGGCGGGCTGCTCACGAACTGGCGGACGATGTCCGACCGGATCGAGCGCCTGCACGAGATGCGCCGGCTGCGCGACGAGGGACAGATGGACCTCCTGCCGGCGAAGGAGCGCATCGCGATGGCCGGCGAGCTCGAGAAGCTCGAGGCGAACCTCGGCGGCGTCGCAGACATGCGCCGCCAGCCGGACGCGGTCTTCATCATCGACCTGAAGAAGGAAGCGCTCGCGGTGCGCGAGGCGCGGCGGCTCGGCCTCCCGGTCGTGGCGCTCGTCGACACGAACTGCGACCCCGACGAGTCCGACTACATCGTTCCGGGGAACGACGACGCAATCCGCTCGTGCGCCCTCATCGCCCGCGTGATCGCGGATGCGGTCGCGGCGGGCAAGCAGAAGGTCACGGCGAAGGAGATGGCGGCCGGCGCGCAGGCGGCGAACGGGGCAAGCGCGACCGCAGCGGCACCCGCCGAGGGCGAGGAGCAGGAAGCCGTTGCCGCGACCGAGGCTGCGACGGAGCCCGAGGCCGCCGCAGAAGCGGAGGTCGTCGCAGAACCCGAGGCGCTCGCCGAGTCAGAGGCCGCCGAGCCGGCCGAGGTGCAGGAGTGATGGCGGAGATCTCGGCCTCGCTCGTCAAGGAGCTCCGTGAGCGCACGGGCGTCGGGATGATGGACTGCAAGCGCGCCCTCGAGGAGACGAACGGCGACATGGAGGCGGCGATCGTCCTCCTGCGCGAAAAGGGCATGGCCGGCGTCGCGAAGCGCGCCGGGCGCGAGACGACGGAAGGGCTCGTCGGCTACCGGCTGGCCGAGGACGGCTCGCGCGGGACGATGGTCGCCGTCGGCTGCGAGACGGAGCCGGTGTCGAAGAACGACGAGTTCCAGGCGTTCGCGAAGAAGGTGCTCGACGCGGTCGCTGCCGGCGGAGTCGGCGCGGAGGCGGAGCTCGAGAACGAGCGTGCCGAGCTCGTCGCGAAGCTCGGCGAGAACATCGCGATCGCCGGCGCGGCCCGCTTCGAGGCGGTCGACGGCGCGTTCGTCGCCGCCTACGCCCATCCGCCCGCGAACAAGCTCGGTGTGCTGCTTGCGCTGCGCGGCGGAGATGCCGAGCTCGGGCGCAAGCTCGCGATGCACATCGCCGCGGCGAATCCGCACTGGATCGCGCGGGACGGCGTTCCCGCCGAGGCGGTCGCGGCCGAGCGGGAGATCTACGCGAACACGGATGAGGTGCTGTCGAAGCCCGAGCAGGCGCGCGAGAAGATCGTCGACGGCATGCTCGGCAAGCGCTTCTTCGGTGCGAACGTGCTCGTCGACCAGGACTGGGTTCACGAAAGCGGCAAGACGGTCGGGAAGGTGCTCGAGGAGGCCGGCGCGGAGGTCCTCGAGTTCCAGCGTTTCGCGCTCGCCGGCTGACGCCGATGAGCGTCGAGCCGGAGGAGGCGATCGACGTGCCGGGGGCCGGCGGGCCCGGCTTCCGGCGTGTGCTCCTGAAGCTCTCCGGGGAGGCCCTAATGGGCGAGCGCGACTACGGCATCGACGTCGGCGTCGTGAAGAGCCTCGCCGCCGAGATCGCCGCGGTGCGCCGGTCGGGGGTCGACGTCGCGATCGTCGTCGGTGCGGGGAACTTCTACCGCGGCCTTGCTGCGGCCGCCGAGGGCATGGAACGTGCAACCGCCGATTACGCCGGCATGCTCGCGACCCTGCTGAACGCGCTCGCGCTCCAGGATGCGCTCGAGCGGGAGCACGCGGACACGCGCGTGCAGTCGGCGCTCGCGGTGTCGGAGGTCGCGGAGCCGTACATTCGCCGGCGCGCGATCCGGCATCTGGAGAAGGGGCGCATCGTGATCTTCGCGGCCGGCACCGGCAATCCGTTCTTCACGACGGACACTGCGGCCGCGCTCCGCGCGCTCGAGATCGGAGCCGACGTCATCCTGATGGCGAAGAACGGCGTCGGAGGCGTGTACGACGGAGACCCGCGCCTCGACCCGAGCGCGAAGTTCCTGGCCCGCCTCACGCATCTCGAGGCGATCGAGCGAGGGTTGAAGGTGATGGACACGACCGCTCTGTCGCTCTGCATGGACAACAAGCTCATGATCCACGTCTTCGAGCTCGCCGACGGCAATATCGCTCGTGTCGTCGCGGGAGACGAAGTCGGCACCGTCATCGAGACTCTGTAGGAGGGC
>DATKQO010000143.1:0-11106 GCA_035532715.1 Gaiellaceae bacterium
GACGAAGGCGATCGGCGAGGGCACCGGCCTCGGACTCTCGACCGTCTACGGAATCGTCAAGCAAAGCGACGGCTACATCGAGCTCGCAGACACCGGCGAAGGAGCAACCTTCCACGTCTATCTTCCCCACACGACGGAGTCGTCACCGAAAAGGGACGGACAGCCGCTCACGACGGCGGCCGCGGGGAAGAATGCGCGGCCGCCGTCTTCCATCTCTCGACCCGAGCGCTACCCCCAGGCGCTACTGCCCGTCGAGGAACCGGTGCTCGCCGGCTGAGCGGGGGCGCTCGCCTTCACGGCGTGCTTGACGAGTGCGCCGTTGGCGTTGACGACGTACCACTTCCCCTGGAAGCCCTGGCCGTTCATCTGGCCGCCCTTCCTGTCCTGGGCGAAGAAGTAGAGGGGAAAGCCGGCGTAGGTGACCTGGGCCATCCCGTGCGCCGCCTTGATCGTGCCGAGGAGCGCGGCGCTGGCGCCCGCGCCGACCGTCGGCTTCGATCCCGCCTTGACGAGGAGCGCCGGCCAGAGCTTCAGGCAGGCACCCGTGCAGACGCTCACGCCCTTCCTGTCGGGCGTAAACCGGTACAACGTGCGACCGCTCGAGCTGGTGAGCACCATCCCGAACGTCTTGCTCTTGACCGCCTTCACCGTGCCACCGCTCGCATGCACCGACGCGGTCGCCGCCATCGCCACACCGACACCCGCAACGGCGACCACGACCAACGGCAGTAGCCACCTGATCGAGCCCCGCATCTCCAGCTCCTTTCGTCGTGCGTGTCTGCCACCGTTACGCCGATGCGGCCCGGCCGGATTGTCAATCCGGCCCGAGACATGTTGAGTAGGACGCGACATGGCGGCTGAACGAGCCTCGGCCTCGCTGTCTCCTGCGCTCTTCGTCGGCTTCGCGATCGCCTCGATCGGCGGGCCGCTCGCGTTGCCGACGTTGTTTCCCGGCACAGCCGGCAGCGGCACCGAGTCGGCCGGGCTCGTGGTCGTCCTCGCGCTCTGCGTCTTCACAGCCCCTGTCGCGATCTGGCTCAGCTTCTCGCAGCGGATCGTCTCACCGGGCGGTTTGAGCGGGTTCGTCGCTGTTGCCGCTGGGAGGCGCGTCGCGCTCGTGCACGGCTGGATCTGGGCGGTCGCCTACTTTCTCTATCTGCCCTACACCGTGACGTTCGTCGTCTACGACCTGCTCCCGCCGGTCTTCCCCGGGCTCGCCGCCTACCGCAGCGCGCTCGAGCTGACGCTCCCGGTCGCGCTCGTCCTGGTGGCGCTCCTGCCGACTCGTCTCGTCCTTGCGGGCCTCGGCTTCCTCGCGGCCGGACAGATCGCGCTCTTGCTCGTCCTCGGCGTGGTCGAGTTCACGCATACGAGCCCGTCCTTTGCGGGTGCGCCGACGGTCGGTGCGACCGGCCGCGCGACCGGGAACACCGCCCTCCTCTTCGTCTGCGCGAGCCTGCCGCTCTACCTCGGGGCCGAGGTGCGAGGCGGAAGCCGTACGGTGCGCCGCGGCCTCGTCGCCGCCGTCGCGGTCGTCGGCGCCGCGTTTCTGGTCGCGGCGATCCCGTTTGCGGCCATCCCCGCGCAGCTCCGCGATGCGGCGGTTCCGGGAGCGGCCATCGCGCACGCATACGGCGGCCGCGGATTCGCGATCGCCGTCGGGCTGCTCACCGCCGGCAGCACGCTCGCGCTGATCGTCGCCGAATACCTCGCACTCGCACGCCTGCTCCACTGGCTGCACGGACCGCCGCTGCGCAACATGCTCGCCTGGATCGCGGTGCCGTTCATCGCCGCCGACGCCGTTTCGCTCGTCGACCCGGCACGCTTCTACGACGACCTGCTCGAGCCGTCGCTCGGCGCGCTCTTCGTCTCGCAGCTGGTGGTCTTCCTCGCCTTCCCCCGTTTCCGTCGCGGCGCTCCGGCGCTCGCCGCCGCCGCGATCGCATCCGGCCTCGCTGTGTGGGGCCTCTACACCCTGCTGGCGGGCGGCGCGTCCAGTTGACGCACGCCCGACGCGTCCGCGGTCAGCAGCCGGTGCGTGGGGGCAGGTCGTCGGGCACAGCGGGTAGGTCGACGAACGCGTGCGCAAAGGCTGCGAAGCGCTCGACGTCGGCGTAGTTGGACGCAAGCCCGAGCGAGGCGCGGACGGCGCCGCCGGAGGGTAGGCCGGTCGCGTGGACGTAGTCGTCGAGCGTCATGCCCTCGCCGAACTCGCCGCCGACGAGCGTATCGCGCGAGATCGTGAAGGCAACCTCGCCGGCACCGGGGTTGCAGAAGCAGCCGGTACGCAACGAGATGTTGTGCAGGCGGGCGACGCGGTCGACGTAGCGCTCGTCGACGACGTGCCCGTCGGGGTGAAGGAAGTTGAAGGCGATCGTCGCGCCGCGCCGTTCCCAGTCGCGCGGGCCGTAGACGGTCGCGGCCGGGGTGCCGTTGGCGTGCCGGCGCGAACCGAGCGCGTCGAGCAGCATCTTGCCGAGCGCTTCGACGCGGGTGTGGATCGTGTCCAGCCCGATCCGGTCGAGGTGGCGTAGACCGATCTCGACGGCGGGCAGGTTGAGAAAGTTGACGGTGCCGTCCTCGAAATGGGCAGCGCCGGGTGCCGACTGGTACCACTCGCGCTGGACGAACGCGGCGACGATCGTGCCCCCGGAGAACCAGGGCCGTTCGAGCTTGGCGAGCGCCTCGCGGCGTGCGAGCAGGCAGCCCACCCCGGTCGGCCAGCCGAACAGCTTGTAGAACGACAACGCCACGAAGTCCGGGTGGTTGCGGCCGAGGTCGAGCCGGTTGCTCGGGACGTAGGCGGCGGCGTCGAGGAGCACATCCCACCCGTGGTCGTGCGCCTCCTCGATCCACTCGAGCGGATGCTGGACGCCGGAGAAGTTCGACTGCGCGGGATACGCGAACAGGTTGTGGTGCTCGCCGCCGACCTCGGTCAGGTAGCGCGGCAGCAACTCGCGGTCGACACGCAGGTCGGGCGCGACGCTGGGGACGTAGGTGGTCTCCGCGCCCCTGGCGCGGGCGAACTCGCGGATGCCGTTGACCGAGTTGTGGTTGTCGAAGGTGAGCAGGAAGCGATCGCCCGGGTGGAAGGGGTAGGCCTCGCCGACCAGGCGAAGCGCTCCGGTCGCGTTCGGCGTGAAGATCGCCTCGTATTCGTCGGGCGACGCGCCGAAGAATTCGAGCACGGCCGCGCGGACGTGCTCGACGAGCTCGGTCGCCGCCGTCGAGGTCGGGTTGACCGAATGAGGGTTGCCGAAGACGCCGCCGCGCAGGAGCGCGAGGTGCTCGCTGAGCTGCGAGTCGGCGTAGAGGCCGGCGCCTGTGTAATCGAGGTAGACGTGGCCGCCCGCGTCGAGGCGGGCGTAATCGGTTCGACGGAGCTCGTCGAGAACCGCCGTTTCCGCGTAGCGGGGATGGGCGGGGCCGAATACCGTTTCGGCAGTCACGGGGTCGCCGGTCGCTTCACCTCGATCACCGTATCGACAGGGAGGTCGAGCGAGGCGGAGACAAGGCATGCCCGCTCCGCGGTCTCGGCGAGCTCGCGCGCGCGTGTCTCGTCGGATGCGCCTGTCTCCACTTCGAGCCGGAGCTGCAGCCGCGTGAAGCCGAAGCGTCCGTCTGCGCGTTTCCCGACGACGCCGTCGCCGTCGACGAGAAGTCGAGTGAAGGGAACGCCCGCCCGTTGGGCGAGCCCGGCGAAGGTGACTGCCAGGCACGACGCCGCCGCCGCGACGAAGAAGTCTTCCGGGCTCCAGGCGGACGCATCGGTGCCGTGGAACACGGGCGGCGATGCGATCTCGATTGCGGCCTTTCCGTCGACGCGCGCGGCGACGCGTTGCTCCCCGGTCCATTCGACCGAGAGCGGGAAGTGGAACTCCTTCGGCCTGACGGCCGGAGTGGCGGCGTCCATCAGTAGAGACTCGTGGCGAGCTGCCGCCGGTAGCGGACCGTCA
Organism: Gaiellaceae bacterium; assembly: GCA_035532715.1. Classification (GTDB taxonomy): domain Bacteria; phylum Actinomycetota; class Thermoleophilia; order Gaiellales; family Gaiellaceae; genus Palsa-739. The sequence goes on from DATKQO010000143.1 coordinate 3,957, forward strand.
ACGGGTGCTCGTGGCCGAGGTCTCCGAACAGGCCGACGGTCAGGCCGAGCAGCCATCCGCGCCGTTCGCCCTCTGCGGCCCCGATCTCCGCGAGCAGCAACTCGAGCGCACGTTCGTGCTCGTCCCGCTCGACCGCGGCGACGACGTCGGGCAGCTCACCGGACTCCTGCAGCTCCGCGACGAGCCGCTCCGTCGCCGAAGGGCCGGTGAGCGTGTCGAGGAACTCGGCGACCGCGGCGGGCGGCAGGGCGCCGACGAACTCGGCCACGACCCGGCCGTTGCGGAATGCCTTGACGGCAGGGATGCCCTGGATCTGGTACCGGCCCGCGAGCTCCTGGTTCGTGTCGACGTCGAGCTTGGCGAGCTCGAACTCGCCTTCCCGCGCCTCGGCTTCTCGCTCCAGCACGGGGCCGAGCATCCGGCAGGGTCCGCACCAGGCCGCCCAGAAGTCGACAACGACCGGTACTTCGTGGGAGCGGTCGAGCACGTCGTGCTGGAACGTCTCGCTGGTCACGTCCATCTCGTTCGTCCTTTCACGTGTGTGTGTGTGCTTGTGTGTGTCGGTGCATTCGCCGGTGTCAGTGCGCCAGCGGTGTGCGGCTGCGGGTGTCGACGTGAAGCAACTTGTAGAGCGGGCAGAAGCCGACAGCGCTCGTTGCGAGCATGACCGCGGCGAGCGCGAACAACACGATTCCGCCGGCCGAGCCGGCGCCGACGACGAGCGCGGCGATGACTGCTGCCGGGGCGGCGACGAGCGCACGCAGCCCGCGGTCGAGGGTGCTCATGTTCGTGGTCATGTCGAACCTCCTTGGAGGTGGGTGAACTCTCGTGGTTTACAACTATACAACTGTTTAGTTTATTCCGCGAGCTGCCGGGCGGAATGGTGATCGCCCCCTGCAGCACGAAGACACTTGCCGGTATCGCGACCGGCTTCGCCTACAACCTCGTCTGCCGTGCCGCGGACGTCGTGCTCAAGGAACGCCGCCCACTCGTTCTCGCCGTCCGCGAGACACCGCTCAACGCGATCCACCTGCGCAACATGCTGACGCTCTCCGAGATGGGCGCCACGATTCACCCGCCTACACCCGCCTTCTACACGCGACCGACCGGGATCGACGACATCGTCGACTACACGGTGCTCCGCATCCTCGACCAGTTCGAGTTCGAGCTCGAATCGCCGTCCCGCTGGAAGGGCCTCAAGGAGCCGGACGCGGACTGAGCGCCGCGCGGAGCGCGTCGCCGCCACGTTCGAGCACGGGCTCGCCGTGCGACACGAGAATCCGCTCCACAGGAAGGGCAGCGAGCTCGTCCAGGGCGCGCCGCACCGGATCGCCGGTCACCGCGAGGCCGCCGTCGCGGCCGACGAGGACGTCACCCGAGACGAGCGTTCGGTGGTCGGGTAGCCAGAAGACGACCTCGCCTGCAACGCCCGAGTCGAAGGCGGCAATGCCGTTCGGCAGGATGCCGGCGCTCCAAAGGCGTCCGTCGTAGCGCGCGACGATCTCTTGCGTGCTCCGCGCGTGACGCGCAACGGTGGTCAGGACGTGGACGCCTTGCCGACCTGCGCGCGCGACGTCGAAATCGAGCGCCTCCCAGAAGCGCGCGTCGTCTTCGGGAGGCACCAGCGGGTCGATCAGAACGACCCCGTCGACACCTTCGTGGTAGACGCAGCCGACCTCGGCGCCGATCGTCTCGCGCCACCCTGTCCAGCGCCAGAGGCCTCGGGAGATCTCGGCGACCTGCACCGATCCAGCCTACGCGCGAACGGCCGCGTTGCGGAGCTGCACTAGCGCACCGCCGGGAGCACATCCCTCGCGAAGCGCTCGACCTGACCCTGCTGATCGAGCGAGGCGAACCGGCAGACGAAGGCGGTGACGCCGGCGGCGGCGAAGCGGCGGATCCACGTCGCGACCTCGTCGGCGGTGCCCGCCGGACCCCAATCGGCGAGGTCGACGGCGTCGCTGAAGCCCGGGTAGTACGCATCGATGTAGCCCCGCTGTTCGCGGCGCGCGTCCTCACGTGTCTTCCCGAGCGTCATCGTGACCTGGTACGCGACATCGAATCGCTCGAGGCTCCGCAGCGCCGAGATCTCCGCGAGGAAGCTCTCGACCTCCTCCGGATGCGACGCGCGACAACAGGTCAACCAGCCGTCGCCGCACTCGGCGACGCGGCGCGCGACCCGGGGGCTTCCCAGCTCACGTGACGCGCCGATCGACGGGTTCGCGACGACCCAGATCCGCGGCGGACGCTGCACCGGCAGGAGCGGCTCCGGCTCCGTCCCGGTGTGGAACGCAACGTCGTCGAGCGCAAAGTGCTCGCCGGCGAAGGTGATCCGCCCATCCGTCATGAGCCCACGGAGGATCTGCAGGCCCTCCTCGAACATGCGCATCCGCTCTCGGTGGTCGAGCCCGAGCAGCGCGAACTCCTTCTTGACCGCGTCCTCGGCGACGTTGCCCGCGCAGGCGCCGAGAATCGTCCGGCCGCCCGAGAGGACGTCGAGCGTCGCCCAGGCGTGGGCGAGCTGGACCGGGTGCCGCAACGTCGTCACGAGGCAGGCGGTGCCGATCTCGACCCCCGTCGTTCGCTGCGACAGCGCCGCGAGCAGCGCAAGGGGCTCGTATCTCGGCTTGGAGAGCAGGCTGTCCCCCACCCACACCGAGTCGAAGCCGAGCTGCTCCGCCCGCTCGCCGAGGTCGAGAAGCCGTGGCACGTCGTAGTCTGGCGCGATCAGCGCCTCGCGGTTGTTGAGGTTGAGACCGACGTGCACCGCTAGGGCGCTCCCGCCTCGATCGCCGCCCCCGCCGCGAGCACGCGCCGGTCGCGCCAGCGCGCCCCGATGACCTGGACCGACGTCGGCAGCCCGTGCTCGTCACGGCCGCTCGGGACGGCGAGCGCCGGGTGGCCGGTCACGTTCGCGGCGCACGCGAGCCTCGTCTCGGAGACGATCCGGCTCATCGCCTCGACCGGTGTCAGCCGCTGCGTCGGGAGCGGCACGGCGACGCGCGAGACCGTCGGCGCGAGCAAGACGTCGACGCGCTCGAGCGCCTCGTCGAGGGCGCGCCGCAGAGCGAGCCGCTGATTGTGGGCGCGCGCGAGCGGAACGCCGTGGTACCGATCGTCGAGATATGCGTTCACGAGGAGCACGAGCTTGACGGTCGGCGGCAGCAAGTGCCCCTCTTCGCGCCGTGCGAGCGACGCCGCGTGCACACGCTCGACTTCGATCAGCCCGAAGTGCCCGAACCCGACGGAGTAGGAGCGCAGCATCGGCGCCCACGTCGCGACCAGAGTCCCGACCCAGATCGAGAACGCGTGAGGCCAGAGCGGGACGCTGACGTGCTCGACCTCGGCTCCTGCGCGCGCGAGCGCCTCGCCCGCAGCGTCGACGCCGCGAAGCACGGCGGGCTCGCACAGCTCCGCGTCGAGCGCCTCGGCGACGATGCCGACGCGCAGACCACTGACGCCGTCATGCTGGGCAGCGGCGTAATCGTCGAGCTCGAGACCGCGCACCCACTGGGGATCGCGCCAGTCCGGCCCGGCGATCACGGACAGGAGCAGCGCCGCGTCCGCGACGGTTCCCGTGATCGGGCCGATCGTGTCGAGCGTGTGATCCATGTGCGTCGCGCCGAAGGACGGGACGAGACCGTGCGTCGGCTTCAACCCCACGAGCCCGCATGCTGCTGCCGGCATCCGGATGCTCCCACCCTGATCGACGCCGAGCGCGTAGTCGACGAGCCCGGCTGCGACAGCCGCACTCGAGCCCGACGACGAGCCCCCGGGAGAACGCGTCGGGTCGAGCGGGTTACGCGCCGGCCCGAAGACGCTCGTATCCCCGAAGCCGGAGGCCGAGAAGTCGTCGAGGTTCAGCTTCCCGGTGATCGACCCGCCCGCCGCGAGGATGCGCTCGACAACAACCGCGTCCTGGAGCGGCGTGTACGAGAGCGTCCGCGATGCGTTCGTCACCGGCACGCCCGCGACGGCGATGTTGTCCTTGACGCCGACGCGCTTCCCGGCGAGCGGGCCGTCGTCGGCGCCCTGGATGTCGAGGATACGGACGAACGCATTGAGCGGATCCTCCTCGGCAGACGGACGGCGGCCCGGCGTCCGGGGATGTGCGACCGGCACCTGCACGTCGGGTAGATCCTCCACGTCGTCGAACGCGCGCACGAACTCCGCCGCGAACGAGGTGAGTTGCTCGCACTCCGCCGGCGACAGGTGCAGGTGCTCGCGCTGAGCCGCGCGCAGAAGGTCGTCCACATCCGGTGGCCGGAGGTGTCCCGTAATCCGCCCGTGCATCCTCACGCGCCTGCCTCCACGCCGTAGTCTCGCTGCGCCGACTCCGGCGTGACGATCCGTTCTCGCACATCGTGCGCCACGCGCTCGCGCGGCCGGTCGAGCGGGCTGCCGGTGCCGCCGCTCCCGGAGCAGCGGAAGCTGACGATGTCGCCGTACCCGAGACGCACGGACGCCTTCGAGTGCAGCCGGCGTTCCGTTTCCGAGCCCGGGTTGAGGACGATCTCGCCGAGCATGCCGGCCTCCCCTCCGTCGAGCCCGTAGGGCGGGAAGACGTGGCGGTCGGTCAGGTTCGACAGGACGACGTCGTCGGCGAGGACGCACACGTCCTTGCGGACGCCGAGACCCCCGCGGAAGCGCCCCGCGCCGCCGGAGTCGGTGATCAATTCGTGACGTTCGACCCGGATCGGGTTCCTCGCCTCCTGCGCCTCGATCGGGATGTTCTCCACCGACACGACGGGCGACATCGCGTCGATGCCGTCCTTCGCGGCACGCGCGCCGACGCCTCCCATGATGTAGTCGTAGAAGATGAAGGGCCGTCCCGTGCGCGGGTCGGTGCCTCCGAAGATGGGGTTGAGCCACTGGCCGCTGGCCGCGCACACGCGCTCGGGGACGATCTGGGCGAACGCCCCGAAGATGAGCTCGACGATCCGCTGGTTCATGAGCGCGCGGCCGCCGAGCGCGGCGGGCGGCGTTGGGTTGAAGAAGCAGCCCTGCGGCGCAACGATGTTCACGGGCCGGAGTTGCCCTTCGTTCTGCGGGATCGTGTCGCGCGTCGTGATCGCCTTCGTCGCCCAGTAGCAGTACGCCTTCACGTACGAGAGCGTGCAGTTGAGCGACGACGGCGTCTGCGGATCGGTGCCCGTGAAGTCGAACGTGATCTCACCGCCGCGGATGGTGACGGTCACCTCCATCCGGATCGGCGGCGTGTCCGGGCCGTAGTCGTCGACGTGGTCGACGAAGCTCGCCGTGCTGTCGGGGATCACCGTCAGCTCGCGCCGCACCGCTTCCTCCGAGCGGTTCAGAATCTCCTCGGCGACGGCGGTGACGACGTCGGAGCCGCCTCGTGCGTACAGCTCTGCGAGCTTCGTCGAACCGACGTGTAGCGCCGCGCGCTGGGCGCGCATGTCGCCGAGGACAGCGTCGGGGACACGAACGTTGGCCTCGATCAGCCGCAGGATCTCCCGGACGGGCTCACCCCGGTGGTACAGGCGCGTCGGAAGAAAGCGGAGGCCCTCTTGCACGAGGTCGGTCACCCCGACGACGGCCTGGCTACCCGGCGCGGGGCCGCCGACGTCGGTGAGGTGAACGCAGCTGGCGACGAAGCCGACCAGCGTCTCACCGACAAAGGAGGGGCTCATCGCGAACATGTCCGGCAGGTGGCCGGCGCCCATGTACGGATCGTTCAGGACGACGACGTCGCCGGGCTCCAGCGTCTCGGCGGGATAGACAGCGAGCATGTTGCGGACAGCGTCCGGCATCGCACCGAGATGCGCGGGGCTGCGATTCGCCTGCGCGAGCATTCGCCCCGTCCGATCGAAGACGGCTGTCGAGTAGTCGCCGCCCTCGCGCACCTGGTCGGAGTACGCGGTCCGCTGTTGCGCCTCGGCCATCTCCTCCGCGACGGCCGCGAGGCGGCCCCAGACGACGGCCACGTCGAGCGGGTCGATCATGCGACGCCCACGTGGATCACGAGAGCGCCGTCGGCGGCGACCTCGACGCGGTCGCCCGGGAGCACGACCGTCGTCGTCGTCGTCTCGGCGACCAGGCACGGGCCTTCGAGCACCTTGCCCTCCCGCAGCGCGTCGCGCGCGTGCACGTCGACCTCGACAACGCCGGTCTCTGGGAAGTAGGCGCGCCGTCTCCCGGCAGCGGGCGCGCCGTTCGCAACGGCCAGCCGGCCGCCGCCATGCGAGCCGGACGGCCGGGCGAGCGCCGCGTGCCACGTCGCCACCTCGACGGGCTGGTCGTCGCGGTAGCCGTACGCGAGCTCGTAGCGACGGTGGAACGCCTCCCCGAGCGCCGCCGGATCCCGGTGCGTCGGGTCGATCGGCACGAGCAGCTCGTAGCCCTGGCCGAGATACCGCATCCCCAGCGTGAGTCGCAGGACCGCGTCGCCCCCAGCGCCGAACGATGTCCGTTCCGCCTCTTCGACCAGCTCCGCGATGATCGCCTCCGAGCGCGTGGCCGCGTCGTCCCGGTCGAGCCGCACAAGCGCGGTGCGCGTCACCTCGCTCGACGCCGCCGCCGCGAGGAGGCCTCGCGCCGATCCGCCACTTGCCGCGAGCGGGACGATCGCACGGCGGCAGCCGAGTGCCCGCGCGAGCCGCGGCCCGTGCGCGGGGCCGGCGCCGCCGGTACAGACGAGCGCATGCTCGCGCGGGTCGAAGCCACGGTTGATCGAGACGAGTCGGATCGCGTGCTCCATGTCGAGCGTGGCCACCCGGTGCACGCCCCAGGCTGCGTCGATCCGCCCGATGCCGAGCGTCTCGGCGAGACCGTCGACTGCGGCGTTGGCCGCGTCGACGTCGAGACGCAGCGCGCCGGCAAACGCGTCCGCGGCGTAGTACCCGAGGACGAGGTTCGCGTCCGTCACGGTCGGCGCCAATCCGCCGCGGCCGTAGCAGGCAGGGCCGGGGTCCGCGCCGGCGCTGCTCGGCCCGACCCGGAGCGTCCCCTCGCGAACCTCGGCGATGCTGCCGCCGCCGGTTCCGATCTCGACGAGATCGAGCGCCGAGATATCGACCGGGAGGCCGCTGCCGCGCCGGTTCCCGACGCGATGGAGCTCGAAGTACGTCGCGATGGCGGCAACGCCACCGCTGACGACCGCGGCCTTCGCGGTCGTGCCGCCCATGTCGAA
>DATKQO010000144.1:0-2606 GCA_035532715.1 Gaiellaceae bacterium
ATCCCGCGTCGGCACGGTGCTCGCGGCCGCGGCAGCGGAGCTCGAGGGCCCGACGTGGTGGGAGCGCCGCGGCGAGGACCCGGGCTTCTCCGTCGCATACTTCTCCTGCGAGTTCGGCCTCGACGAGAGCCTCCCGATCTATTCGGGCGGGCTCGGCGTCCTGAGCGGCGACCATCTCAAGTCGGCGTCCGAGCTCGGCGTGCCGCTCGCCGCCGTGGGGCTTCTCTACCGCCGGGGGTATTTCCACCAGCAGATCGACGCGGAAGGCCGGCAGGTGGAGCGGTATCCCGTGAACGACTTCGACCGGCTGCCGGTCGTCCGCGAGGAAGTGACCGTCGCCGTGGAGCTCGCGCGCGGCTCGAAAGCCCCGGTGCCCGTGTACGCGCAGGTATGGCGCGCCCAGGTCGGGCGCACCCGGCTCTACCTCCTCGACACGGACGTCGAGGAGAACGCCGGCTGGGCGCGCCGGATCACCGACGCGCTGTACGGCGGCGACCGTGAGCATCGGATCCACCAGGAGATCGTGCTCGGCGTCGGCGGCATCCGCGCTCTGCGCGGGCTCGGCGTCGAAGCGAGCGTCTACCACCTGAACGAAGGCCACTCCGCGTTCCTCCAGCTCGAGCGGCTCCGCGAGCTCGTCGAGGACCAGGGGATCGACCGTGACGCGGCGCTGCAGCGTCTGCGCGCGTCCACGGTCTTCACGACGCACACGCCGGTGCCGGCCGGAAACGAAGTCTTCGACGCGGCGCTCGTGCAGCGGAACGTCTCGGACCTCGCGGCGCGCTGCGGCCTCGCGTGGAAGGACTTCGTCGCACTCGGACGCGTGAGGCCGGACGAGACCGGCTTCGGCATGACGCCGTTCGCCTTGCGCACGTCCGCGTACGCGAACGCCGTCTCGAGCCTGCACGGCGAAGTGTCGCGGGAGATGTGGCACGCGCTCTGGGGCGAGCTGCCCGTGAGCGAGGTGCCGATCCGCTCGATCACGAACGGCGTGCACGCCCGCACGTGGATCTCGGACGACCTCGCAGGCGCACTCGGCGCCGACGAGGAGACAGGCACGCCCGACTTCGCGCGCGCCTACGACCTCGACGACGCGACGCTCTGGCGCGTGCACCGTGCGGCGAAGGACGCACTCCTGCGCTCGATGCGATCACGTGGGTACGGTGACGGGTTCGATCCGGAGGCGCTGACGATCGGCTTTGCCCGTCGTTTCGCGACGTACAAGCGCGCGGATCTGCTCTTCAGCGACGCGAGCCGGCTCGCTGCGCTCCTCGGCGATGCCGAGCGGCCGCTTCAGCTCGTGCTCGCCGGCAAGGCGCATCCGGCCGACGAAGGCGGCAAGGCGCTCATCCAGCGGGTCGCCGAGTTCGCGCGCGATCCGCGCGCGAACGGCCGCGTCGTCTTCCTCGAGGACTACGAGATGACGCTCGCGCGGTATCTCGTCCAGGGCGTCGACGTCTGGCTCAACACGCCGAGACGGCCGCTCGAGGCATCGGGAACCTCGGGCATGAAGGCGGCGCTGAACGGCGGCGTCAACTGCTCTATCCTCGACGGCTGGTGGATCGAGGGGTACTCGGCCGAGACCGGCTTCGCGATCGGCGGCGACGCCGTGGCCCCGACCGAGAAGGAGCAGGACGCAGCCGATCGGGACGCGCTCTTCGCCGTGCTCGAACAGCAGGTGCTGCCGGCGTTCTACGAGCGCGACGCGAACGGCGTCCCGCCGCGCTGGCTCGGGCTGATGCGGAGCTCGATTGCGCAGCTCGGCGCGCGCTTCAACACGAACCGCATGGTCGTCGAGTACGTCGAGGGGTTGTACCTCCCGGCGCAGCGCGACCTGAGCGAGCGGCTCGCGACGGCGTAGAGCGCCGAGCGCTAACCGGTGCGGCCGCTGACGCGGAGCTGGTTCTCCGCGTGGGCGATGCGCTGCTCGAGCTGCCAGCGATCGGCGGTCGACTCCCCCGCCTCGACCTTCGCGAGCTCGGCCCGTGCGGCCTCGAGCTGCTGCTGGGCCCGCGCGTCGTCGACCTCGGCGGCGATGACGGCATCGTCCACGAGCGCGATCGCACGATCCTCGAGCACCTGGAAGAAGCCCGGCCCGGTCGCGAACTCGCGCACCTCGCCGTCGCCCATGTGCACGCGCGTCGAGCCCGCCTTCAGCATCGCGACGAGCGGTGCGTGGCGTGCGAGCACGCCGATCTCGCCGGCGGCGCCGGGCACGATCAGCATCTCCGCGTCGCCCTCGAACGCCGGGCCTTCCGGCGTGACGACCGAGATCGAGAAGAGCGGGTGGTCGGCCAACCCGGTCGCCCCTACGCCGCGACGGGCTCTTCGGACATCTTCTTCGCCCGCTCGACCGCCTGCTCGATCGCGCCGACCATGTAGAAAGCCTGCTCCGGCAGGTCGTCGTGCTTGCCGTCGAGGATCTCCGTGAAGCCGCGAATCGTGTCGTCGAGCTTCACGTACTCGCCCGGCGTGCCGGTGAACTGCTCGGCGACGTAGTTCGGCTGCGACAGGTAGCGCTCGATCTTGCGCGCACGCTGGACGACGAGCTTGTCCTCGTCGGAGAGCTCGTCGATGCCGAGGATCGCGATGATGTCCTGCAGGTC
>DATKQO010000145.1:0-2287 GCA_035532715.1 Gaiellaceae bacterium
TGGCGGGACGACCCCCGCTGGAGCGGGGTCGAGCGCACGTACGGCGCGGCCGAGGTCGTGCGCCTCCGCGGTTCGATCGTCCCGGAGCAGACGATCGCGCGCAACGGCGCCGAACGGCTCTGGGAGCTCCTGCACCGCGAGAAGCCGGTGCGGGCGCTCGGCGCGATCACGGGCGGGCAGGCGGTGCAGATGGTCAAGGCGGGGCTCGAGGCCATCTACCTCTCCGGCTGGCAGGTCGCCGCCGACGCGAACCTCGCGGGCAGCACGTATCCCGACCAGAGTCTCTACCCCGCCAACAGCGTGCCGACCTTCGTGCGGCGTCTGAACAACGCGCTGCAGCGCGCCGATCAGATCGACTGGTCGGAGGGGCGCAACGGCACCCACTGGTTCGCTCCGATCCTCGCGGACGCCGAGGCGGGCTTCGGCGGGCCGCTCAACGCGTACGAGCTCATGCGCGCGATGATCGAGGCGGGCGCGGCCGGCGTGCACTACGAGGATCAGCTCGCGTCGGAGAAGAAGTGCGGTCACCTCGGGGGCAAGGTGCTCGTGCCGACCGCGCAGTTCGTGCGCACGCTGAACGCGGCGCGGCTCGCGGCCGACGTGCTCGACGTGCCGACGGTGCTCCTTGCCCGGACGGACGCGCTCTCCGCGGCGCTCCTCACGAGCGACGTCGACGAGTACGACCGCGAGTTCGTCACCGGCGAACGCACCGCTGAAGGCTTCTTCCGGGTGCGGGACGGCATCGACGCGGCGATCTCGCGTGGGCTCGCGTACGCGCCCTACGCCGATCTCATCTGGTGCGAGACCTCGACGCCGGACCTCGGCGAGGCGAAGGCGTTCGCGGACGCGATCCACGAGAAGTTCCCCGGGAAGCTGCTCGCGTACAACTGCTCGCCGTCGTTCAACTGGCGCAAGCATCTCGACGACGCGACGATCGCGCGCTTCCAGGAGCAGCTCGGCGAGTGGGGCTACAAATTCCAGTTCATCACGCTCGCCGGCTTCCACTCGTTGAACGCCGCGATGTTCGAGCTCGCACGGGGCTATGCGCAAGGCTCGATGAGCGCGTACGTCGAGCTGCAGGAGCACGAGTTCGCGCTCGAGGAATCGGGCTACACCGCGACCCGTCATCAGCGCGAGGTCGGCGCCGGCTACTTCGACCTCGTCACGCAGGCCGTCTCGCCCGACAGTGAGACGCTCGCGCTCAAGGGCTCGACCGAGGAAGCCCAGTTCGCGGCGTGAGCGCGCTCGTCGGCGAGCAGATCCTGAGCGAGGAGGCGCGTGCGTTCGTCACGCGCCTCCACCGTGAGCTCAATCCGATCCGGCTCGAGCTCCTGGCGCGGCGGCACGACCGGCAGCGCGAGCTGGACGCGGGCGCGCTGCCCGGCTTCCTGCCGGAGACGCGCGCCGTCCGCGAGGCGGAGTGGCAGGTCGCGCCGGCGCCCGCCGACCTGCAGGACCGCCGCTGCGAGATCACCGGCCCGGTGGAGCGCAAGATGATGATCAACGCGCTCAACTCGGGCGCGCGGGTGTTCATGGCCGACTTCGAGGACGCCAACTCGCCGACCTGGGCGAACGTGCTCGACGGACAGCAAAACGTCCGTGACGCGGTGCGGCGCGAGATCTCGCTCGACACGGGCGAGAAGAGCTACCGGCTGAATGACGAGACGGCGACGCTGATGATCCGCCCGCGCGGGTGGCACCTGCCGGAGCGCCATTTCACGGTCGACGGCGAGCCCGTGTCGGCGTCGCTCTTCGACTTCGGGCTCACGTTCTTCCACAACGCGCGCGAGCTGCTCGAGCGCGGCAGCGGGCCGTACTACTACCTGCCGAAGCTCGAGTCGCATCTCGAGGCGCGCCTCTGGGCGCAGGCGTTCGCGTTCGCCGAGGAGGAGCTCGGCGTGCCGCGAGGCGCGATCCGCTGCACGGTGCTGATCGAGACGATCCTGGCGGCGTTCGAGATGGACGAGATCCTCTACGAGCTGCGCGACTACGGCTGCGCGTTGAACGCAGGCCGCTGGGATTACATCTTCAGCGTGATCAAGAAGTTCCGTGCGCGCGACTGGCTGCTGCCCGACCGCGTCCAGGTGACGATGACGGTGCCGTTCATGCGCGCGTACACCGAGTTGCTCGTGCGCACGTGCCACCACCGCGGTGCGCACGCGATCGGCGGCATGGCGGCATTCATCCCCTCGCGCAAGGACGCGGAGGTGAACCGCGTCGCGCTCGCGAAGGTGCGTGAGGACAAGGAGCGCGAGTCGGCGAGCGGGTTCGACGGAACGTGGGTCGC
>DATKQO010000146.1:0-10113 GCA_035532715.1 Gaiellaceae bacterium
GGCCAGCCGTGCGGGCAGCGCTCGGGGTGACCGAGCCGCTCGTCGATGCGTTCGATCATCTCGTCGGTGAACGTGTCGCCGAGCAGGTCGGCGCGCTCGTGCGCCTCGGCGCCCGTGTAGCCCATGAAGTCCGTGAGGAGCCGCTCGATCAGGCGGTGCTTGCGGACGACGCGCTCGGCCCGCACCCGGCCGGTGCCGGTGAGGAGCGCCTCCTTGCGCTCGCCGCGCTCGATCAGCCCCTCGTTCTCGAGCCGCTTCAGCATCTCACCGGCGGACGCGCGCGAGACCCCGAGCATCTCCGCGACACGCGAGGCGAGCGGCGGCGAGCCGGCGCCGTGCGGTGTGTACTCCCCGATCGGGAAGGCGAGAAAGTAGATCGTCTCGAGGTACTCGTCGACCGAATGTCCCGCCATCTCCGGCTATATTGCCCTTCGGCCGCCGTGTAAGGCGACCCTTACACCATGGCGACGATCCACATCCTGCTGTTAGGAGCGTTCGCGGGGGCGACGATCTTCCTGGGGTTGCCGGTCGGAAGGATCCAGGGCCTGACCTCGTCCGTGCGCGCCGGGCTCAGCGCGCTCGCCACCGGCATTCTCGTCTTCCTGCTCTGGGACGTGCTGAGCGGTGCGGTCGACCCGATCGAGACGGCGCTGACCGCGCATCGCTGGGGGCGCTTCTCGTGGCTCGCAGTACTCGGCGTTGCCGGCTTCACGCTCGGGCTCATGAGCCTCGTCTACTACTCCGAGTGGATGCGAAAACGCGCGCAGCGGCGCGTGAGCGCGCTCGTCGGGCCGGGCGCCGCCGCGCTCGACGAGTTCGAGAACCGCAGCTGGATCGACGGGCTCACGCCGGGCCGGCAGCTCGCGCTGCTGATCGCCGTCGGGATCGGCGTGCACAACTTCGGCGAAGGCCTCGCGATCGGGCAGGCCGCTGCAGCGAGCAAGGTCAGTCTCGCCGTGACGCTGATCGTCGGCTTCTCGCTGCACAACGCAACGGAGGGCTTCGGCATCTGCGGGCCGATGAGCGGCGAGGGGACACAGCCGAGCTGGCGCTTCATCGCGGCGCTCGGGCTGATCGGCGGCGGACCGACGTTCCTCGGGACGCTGCTCGGCCAGGCGTGGTCGAGCCAGGCGATGTCGGTCGTCTTCTTCGCGGTGGCCGCCGGTTCGATCCTCTACGTCGTGCAAGAGCTCGTGCTCGTGAACCGCAAGCACGGACACGCGCTGCTCGTGACGTGGCTCGTCCTCGCCGGGCTCCTGCTCGGCTTCGCGACCGACTTCGTCGTCACCGCAGCCGGGCTGTAACGGCGCCGGCCAGACCCCCGGCTAGGCTCGCTCGGTGAGCCGCTTCGCCTCCGTCTACCCGCTCGTCACCGCGCGCGCCGTCGCACGGCCGTTCACGTACGAGGTGCCGGACGGCACGGTGAAGGGCGCCGTGGTCGAGGTGCGGTTCGGCAACGCGCGACGGCGCGGCGTCGTGACGGAGGTGGGGGTGACGCCGCCCGACGGCGTGCGGGCGGCGCCGGTCGAGCGTGTCGCGGAGACGCTGCCGGCGGCGCTCGTCGATCTCGCGCTCTGGCTCGCCGACTACTACGGCTCGACGCCGGCGCGCGCGCTCGCGCTCATCGCGCCGCACAACGCGAAGCGACGCGGGGAGCGGAGCGAGCCTGCCGCGGGCGGGGCGCTCGCCGCCGAGGCGGCGCCGGAGACGCTGTCGGACGCCCAGGAGCGCGTGCTCATGCGCATCGATGCGCTGCTCGACGGCGGCGGCGGAAACGTCCTGCTGCACGGTGCGACGGGCAGCGGCAAGACCGAGGTGTACATCCGAGCCTGCGAGACCGCGCTCGCGCGCGGACACGGCGCGATCGTGCTCGTGCCGGAGATCGCGCTGACGCCGCAGACGCTCGGTCGATTCCGCGAGCGGTTCGGCGATCGGGTCGCGGTGCTGCACTCCGCGCTCACGGAGGCCGAGCGGCGCGACGAGCGCGAGCGGATCGCCTCGGGCGAGGCGCCGGTCGTCGTCGGCGCGCGCTCGGCGGTGTTCGCGCCGGTGCCGTCACTCGGCGTCATCTGCATCGACGAGGAGCACGACGCGTCCTACAAACAAGAGTCCGATCCGCGCTACGACGCGCGCACGGTCGCCGCGAAGCGCGCGTCACTCGAGGGTGCGGTCGCGATCTTCGGGTCCGCGACGCCGCGCCCGGAGTCGTGGGAGCGGCTCGAGCGCCTCACGCTCGGCGGCCGCATCGCAGCGCCGATGCCGAGCGTGAAGGTCGTCGACATGCGCCGCGAGGCTGGGTATCCGCTCTCGGCGCCGCTGCTCGCGGAGCTCGGTGGGATCGCCGAACGCGGCGGCAAGGCGATCCTGCTGCTGAACCGGCGTGGCGTCGCGCCCGCCGTGCACTGCCGCGCCTGCGGGGCGACGCGCAGGTGTCCGAACTGCGACGTCGCGCTGACGCTGCACGGTGAAGGCTCGCTGCGCTGCCATCACTGCGGCCATTCCGAGGCGCTGGGGGAGACGTGCCCGGCGTGCGGTTCCGCCGAGCTCGCGCGGATCGGAGCGGGAACGCAGAAGCTCGAGCGCGAGCTCGCGAAGCACGTGCCGGAGCTCGAGCGGATTCGCCTCGACGCGGACGCGATCGAGAAGCCCGAGCAACTCCGTGCGGCGCTCGAGCGGTTCTCGCGTGCAGATCGCGCAGTGCTCGTCGGAACGCAGATGGTGGCGAAGGGGCACCACTTCCCCGGCGTCGAGCTCGCGGCGGTCGTCGACGCCGACACCGGGCTCGGCCTGCCCGACTTCCGCGCGGAGGAGCGGACCTTCCAGCTCCTCACGCAGCTTGCGGGCCGGAGCGGTCGCGACGCGCCCGGGCGCGTGATCGTGCAGACGTTCCAGCCGGATGCGCGCGCAATCACCTACGCCGCGCGCCACGACGTCGCCGGCTTCCTTGCCGGCGAGCTCCAGCGCCGGCGCTCGCTCGGCTATCCGCCGTTCCGCCACCTCGTGCGCATCGTCGTCTCCGGGCCGGGGGAGAGCGACCCGCTGCTCGCGCTCGAGGAGCTGAAGCGCGAGCTCGTCGGGCACGAGCTGCTCGGCCCTGCGCCGCTCCTGCGGCTGCGCAACCGTCATCGGGCGCAGCTCGTCGGCAAGACGTCGAGCCCACGCGCGCTTGCGACCCGCGCTGCGGCGCTGCTCTCAGCCGCTGCGCCTGCGATGCGCCGTGCCGGGCTCACCGCCGTCGTCGACGTCGACCCGCAGAGCCTCTAGGGCGTCCGACCAGGCCGGAGGCCACCGCGCGAGGATCCACTCGGCGTCGAGCGGCTCGCGCTCGTACGGACGCCCGTTGATCCGCACGAAGTCGCGTGTGCGCGGATCCATCGGCAGGCGCGCCTCGGCAGGGAAGTTCCGGTTGTGGCGCGCGATCAACTCGTTCACCTGCGCGAAGCTCCACCCGCGCGCGGTCTCGAGCCAGCGCCGCTCGAACTCGGCGGGGCCTCCGGTCTCGAGCGCGAGCCCGCGCCAGGCGGCTTCGAGCTGGGTCTCGTGTCGCTCGAGCTCGTCCTCGATCGCGCGCAGCCGGCGCATCCAGATCGTCGGGCCGCCGAGCGCGCGCACCGCGGCATCCGCGTCGGGGCGGAAGTTCCGCAGCCGCGAGCGGAGCGGTCGCCCCTTCACCGGGCTCACTGCGAGATCGGCGTCGAGGATCCGCCGCTCCTCCCGGTCGCGCGCCGTCTCCGGCCGGATCGGGCCCTGGCTCATGATCTCTTTCGCCTCTCGCGGATCCATCTCGTCGGTAGTCTGACAATGGTATGGCGGAGGTCGAAGCCCAGGTCGAGAACGAGCAGCTCGACGCCGAGCGCGCGGCGCGGCGGCGGCTTGCGCTCGCCCAGATCCGCCAGTATCCGGACGCCGCGCTCAAGATGCAGGCTCGTCCGGTCGAGCAGTTCGACGATGAGCTGGTGAGCCTCGTCGAGCGCATGAAGCTCTTGATGAAGGACGCGGGCGGGATCGGCCTCGCCGCGACGCAGGTCGGCGTGCTGCAGCGGCTCTTCGTCTTTCAGCCCGCCGAGGACGAGGTCGTCGCGGTCGTCAACCCGGAGATCGTCGAGCGCAGCGCGGAGACGGACGTCGACGACGAGGGCTGCCTCTCGATCCAGGGGATCGTCGTGCCGGTCGAGCGCCCCCTCACGGTCACGCTCGTCGGGCGCGACGAGCATGGTGCGGAGGTGCGGTACGAGCTCGATGACCTCCACGCGCGCGCAGCGCTGCACGAGACCGACCATCTCGACGGCGTGCTCATGATCGACCGCACGACGCCCGAGGCACGGCGCGAAGCGCTCGGCAAGCTGCGCCCGCGCATCGTCCTCGGCTAGCAATGACGCGGATCGCGGTCGCAGCGACCGCCCCCTTCGGCGCCGACGTGCTCGAGCGGCTCACCGCCGAGCACGACGTCGCACTGCTCCTGACGCGCCCCGACCGGCCGCGCGGGCGCGGACGCAAGGTTGCGGCGCCGGCCGCGAAGGAGACGGCGCGCCGTCTCGGCATCCCCGTCGCGCAGCCTGCGCGGCTCGACGAGAGCGTGGAGCTTCCGGCGGACACGATCGTCGTCGCCGCGTACGGCCTGCTCATTCCCGACGCGCTCCTCGAGCGGGGGCTCTGGCTCAACGTGCACCCGTCTCTCCTGCCGCGCTGGCGCGGTGCCGCGCCGGTCGAACGCGCGCTGATGGCCGGCGACGCGCGTACCGGCGTCACGATTCACCGCACGACGTCGGAGCTCGACGCGGGCCCGATCGCCGCGCAGGAAGCCTTCGACATCGCCCCCGACGACGACGCCGGCGTCGTGTATGCGCGCGCGGCCGAGATCGCGGCCCGGCTGATCGGCGACGTGCTCCGTGCACCGGACTTTCGTGAACAGCCGAGCGCCGGGGTGACGTATGCGGAGAAGATCGCTGCGGGCGATCGCGAGCTCGATCTCGCGCGGCCGGCGCGGGAGATCGTGAATCGCGTTCGCGCGCTGTCGCCGCACATCGGTGCGCGCGCGGTGGTCGAAGGCGTGCCGCTTGTGATCTGGAAGGCGCGCGAGGGAGACGACGGCTCGTTGGAGCTGCTCGAGGTCCAGCCGGAAGGGCGGAGACGCATGACGTACGCCGAGTATCTCCGTGGCCGCCGGTGAGTGTCTCACCTGCGCGCCGCGCCGCCTACGAGGTTCTGTTGCGCGTGTTCGAGCAGGACGCGTACGCCGACCGTGTGTTTCGCACTGCGGCCGAAGGGCTCGATGAGCGCGAGCGTGCATTCGCGCACCGGCTCGCCTACGGGTCCGTCCAGCGGGTGCGGACGCTCGATCACGCAATCGACACGCTCGGCAAGCGGCCGGTGCGCAAGCTCGATCCGCCGGTGCGCGCGGCGTTGCGGCTCGGCGCGTACCAGGTCGGCTATACCGACACCGCGCCGCACGCCGCCGCGAACGAGTCGGTCGAGCTCGTCCGCCGTGCGAAGCTCGAGCGCGCCGTCCCGTTCACGAACGCCGTCATGCGCCGGCTGACCGAGGGAATGCCGAAGCTGCTCGCCGAGCTCCCCGATGGGGCATTGAAGGAGTCGTATCCCGACTGGATCTACGACATCTGGGTGCGCGATCTCGGCCGTGACGGCGCGCTCGCACTGATGCGGGCGGGAAACGAGCCGCTCGAGACGGCGATCCGCGTCGTGCGCGGCGACGCACCTGCGGGCGCGGAGGCGACCGACATTCCCGGCGCGTACCGCGTCGAGCGCGTCGACGACCTCGCCGTCGCGGAGGGACGCGTCTGGCCGCAGAGCCGAGGCTCGCAACTCGCCGCGATCGTCGTCGGCTCGCAGGAAGGGGAGCGCGTCCTCGACCTCTGCGCCGCGCCGGGCGGCAAGACGACGCAGCTCCGCGGCGACGTGACGGCCGTCGAGCTGGATCCGAATCGTGCGAGCGAGCTGCGCGCGAACGTGGCACTGCTCGGCGCGACGAACGTCACCGTTGTCGAAGCCGACGGGACAAAGCTGCCGGCGGAGCTCGTGGGCTTCGACCGCGCGCTCGTCGACGCACCCTGCTCGGGCCTCGGCGTCGTGTCGCAGCGGCCCGACCTCCGCTGGCGCGCGAAGCCGCTGCCGGAGCTGCAGCGCGAGCTGCTTCGCTCCGCCGCGGCGCGCATCCGGCCCGGCGGCACGATCGTCTACTCCGTGTGCACGATCAACGCGGACGAGAACGAGGCCGTGATCGACGCGAGCGGCCTTCGGGTCGAGCCGCTCGGCGGCGAATGGCCCCAGTTCGCCCACCCGCGCCGCCCCGAGTTCCTGCTCACGCTGCCGCATGTCCACGGGACGAGCGGTTTCTTCATCGCCCGTCTCCGCGCGTAGCGGCACCGTCCGAGCTCACGTCGTACCATCCGGGCGCGGCGTGGGTTGGAACGAATGGATCCGAACGGTCGAGATCGAGCCGTCTCTCTATGCGGCCGACTTCGCGAACCTCGGAGAGCAGATCGACGTTCTCCTCCGCACCGGCGCACGCGTCTTCCACTTCGACGTCGGCGACGGCCACTTCGTCGAGCCGATCACCGTCGGGCCGATCGTGTTGCAGGCGATCTCTCCCATGGTGCACGCGCTGGGAGGGGTGCTCGACTGTCATCTGATGGTCGACAACCCGACGCGTCACTTCCCGCAGATCGCGCGTGCCGGCGGCCACAGCGTCACCTTCCACTACGAGGCCGTCGACGACGTTCCGGGCACGATCGCCGTCGCGCGCGAGCACGGGCTCGAGGTCGGCGTCGCGTTCAATCCGGAGACCGAGCCCGAAGACGTCGTGAGGGTGTGCGGCGACGCCGACCTGGTTCTCTGCATGAGCATCCACCCCGGCTATTCGGGGCAGGAGTTCATGCCGGACGCGCTCGACCGGATCGCGCGCACCCGCGCGTTGCTCCCGGATTCGATCCACCTGCAGGTCGACGGCGGGATCGACAACGAGAACGTGCGCCAGGTGCACGATGCCGGCGCGACGTTGATCGTCGCCGGAAGCGCGATCTTCCACCGCGAAGATCTCCCACGCTCCTACCGCCGCCTGGTACAAGCACTGGCGTGAGCCATTTCGAGCGGGCCCTGGAGCTCGCGGAGCGCGGTCGCGGCAAGGTCGAGGACCATCCGCTCGTCGGCGCGGTCGTCGTCGACGGGGACGAGATCGCCGGTGAGGGCTGGTACGAGTTCGCCGGCGTCGAGCACGCCGAGGTTCGCGCACTCGCGCAGGCGGGCGACCGCGCGCGCGGCTCGACGTTGTACGTGACGCTCGAGCCGTGCGCACACCAAGGGCGGACGCCGCCGTGCACGGACGCCGTGATCGCGGCCGGCGTCGCGCGGGTCGTTCTCGGGGCGCGCGATCCGAATCCGGTCGCCGCAGGCGGGATCGAGAAGCTGCGCGCCGCCGGAATCGACGTCGACCTGCTCGACGACGCGCGGGCGCGACGCCAGAACGAGGCGTGGCGGACGTGGAAGGCGCTCGGCCGTCCGTTCGTGACCTACAAGGTCGCGGTAACACTCGACGGCCGCGTCGCCGTGCCCGGCCGCCGCTGGATCTCCGGCGAGGAGTCGCGCCGGCTCGTGCACGAGCTGCGGGCGGCGGTCGACGCGGTCGCCGTCGGCATGGGCACCGTCCGCGCGGACAACCCGCGGCTCGACGCACGCGATGTCGGCGCGACGCGGCAGCCGCGGCGGCTCGCGTTCGGCCACGGCCCGCTGCCGGAAGGGTCGGAGCTCGAGCTGCGCAGCGGACCGCTCGAGGACGAGCTCCGCGAGCTCGCCGCCGAGGGCGTGCAGTCGATGCTGCTCGAAGGCGGGCCGACGCTTGCGAGCGCGTTCCTCGCCGCGGGGCTCGTGGACAAGCTGCTCGTCTTCGTCGCGCCGCTGCTCGGCGGGGACGGGCCTCGCTTCGCCGGCGACCTCGCCCTGCCGCTTGGGCTGTCGGGCCTGCGGGCGACCCGGGTGGGTGAGGACGTGTTGCTCGAGGCGTACGTTCAGGAGCCCTGAACGGGCGGTCGATCCGGAAGGCGCGGGCGCGTTCCAGTTCTTCTGCAAGGAGACCGGCATCGCCGGAAACCCGGTCAACAGCGACTTCGGGGGACCTTCGACCTGACCTCCACGGGGGACGGTGCGGCGGCGGCGCGCCGCCCGTCCCGCGGTACCGTTCCGCCCATGTTCACGGGCATCGTGCGGGAGCGCGGACGCGTCGCCGGGATCGACGGCGGCGCCGCGGGCGTGCGCCTGCGCATTGCCGCGCCGGCGACGGCTGCCGGCGCCGCGCTCGGCGACTCCATCTCGATCGGCGGCGTCTGCCTCACGGTGGTGGCCCTCGACGCCGGCGAGCTCTCGTTCGACGCCGTCCCCGAGACGCTCGGCCGGACGGCACTCGGCCGGCTCGCCGCCGGCGACGACGTCAACGTCGAGCCGGCGCTCCGGGTCGGCGACCCGCTCGGCGGCCACGTCATGCAGGGTCACGTCGACGGCGTCGGCCGCGTCCGCTCGGTCGAGCCCGAAGGGGACGGCAGGCGCGTCTGGGTCGACGCGACGCCGGACGTCCTCCGCTACTGCGTCGAGAAGGGGTCGATCGCGGTCGATGGCGTCTCGCTCACCGTGGCAGCGTTCGACGACTCGGGCTTCGCCGTCGCGCTGATCCCGCACACGCTCGCCGAGACGACGCTCGGATCCCTCGGCAGCGGCGATCCCGTGAACCTCGAGGCCGACGTGCTCGCGAAATACGTCGAGCGTCTCATTCCGCCTCTACCATGAGTCGATGAGCCTCACAGCGAGCCAGTTCGCGACCGTCGAGGAGGCGATCGAGGATGTCCGGCACGGGAAGATGGTCGTCGTCGTCGACGCCGCCGACCGTGAGAACGAGGGCGACCTCACGATCGCGGCGCAGTTCGCGACGCCCGAGGCGATCAACTTCATGGCGAAGGAAGGGCGTGGCCTCATCTGCCTCTGTCTCACCGGGGAGCGCTGCGACGAGCTCGGCCTCCGGATGATGACGGAGAACAACGAGACGCCGTACGGCACCGCGTTCACCGTCTCGATCGAAGCGCGCGAAGGGATCTCGACCGGCATCTCCGCCCACGACCGTGCACGCACGGTGCAGGTCGCGATCGATCCGTCGAAGGGGCCGCAGGACATCGTGCAGCCCGGTCACGTCTTCCCGCTGCGCGCGCGGCCGGGCGGCGTGCTCCAGCGCGCGGGGCAGACCGAAGCGGCCGTCGATCTCGCGCGGCTCGCCGGTCTCAACACCGCGGGCGTGATCTGCGAGGTCATGAAGGACGACGGCACGATGGCGCGGGTCCCGGACCTCGTCGACTTCTGCGCGAAGCACGATCTCAAGCTCGTGACGATCACCGACCTCATCGAATACCGGCGCCGCCACGAGAAGCTCGTCGAGCGCCAGGTCTCCGTTCGCCTGCCGACCGTCTACGGCGAGTTCGCGGCGACGCTCTTCCGCGAGACGCTGACAGGCAAGCAACACGTCGCGCTCGTCAAGGGCGACGTCGAGAGTGCAGAGGACGTGCTCGTGCGCGTCCACTCGGAGTGCCTGACGGGCGACGTCTTCCATTCGCTTCGCTGCGACTGCGGCGACCAGCTCGACGCCGCGCTGACGCTGATCGGCGCCGAGTCGCGCGGGGTGCTCCTCTACATGGCGCAGGAGGGCCGCGGCATCGGCCTCCTGAACAAGCTCATGGCGTACGAGCTCCAGGAGGCGGGGCTCGACACGGTCGACGCCAATCTCGCGCTCGGCTTCGCGGCGGACGAGCGGGAGTGGGGGATCGGCAACCAGATCCTCGCCGACCTCGGGCTCACGACGATCCGTCTCCTCACGAACAACCCGAAGAAGGTGTCTGGGCTCCAGGCCTTCGGGTTGAAGGTGACCGAGCAGGTGCCGATCGAAGTTCCGCCGAACGACGAGAACCGCCGGTATCTGGTCGCCAAGCGGGATAAGCTCGGGCACGGGCTCCATCATCAGGGGCTGAAGTTCGAACCGGAGGACGAGTGAGCGCACCCGAGTCGTGGCCGGGCGAGAAGCCCGCCACAGAAGACGAAGCGGTCGGCGGCTACGACGACGTC
>DATKQO010000147.1:0-17944 GCA_035532715.1 Gaiellaceae bacterium
GAGGCAGCACGCAGGGGTGGGCACGTCGTTCTCACCGGTGGCACGACGCCGCAGCGCGCGTACGAGCTGGCGGCGGAGCTCGAGCAGGACTGGTCGCGCGTCGAGCTCTGGTGGGGCGACGAGCGCTGTGTGCCCGCCGACGACGAGCGCTCGAACTACCACATGGCGCGTGTGGCGCTGATCGCGCAGGTCGCGGCCGGTCCCGCCGCGGTGCACCGGATGCGCGGCGAGCTCGGCCGCGACGCGGGCGCGCTGCGCTACGAGGAGGAGCTCGGTTCGCTCCGGCGCTTCGACCTGATGCTCCTCGGCCTCGGCCCGGACGGGCATGTCGCGTCGCTCTACCCGAACCAGCCGTCGCTCGACGAAGCGGAGCGGCGCGCGATCGGCAGCGAGGCGAAGCTCGAGCCGTTCGTCGACCGGGTCACGCTGACGCTGCCGATGCTGTGCGCGGCGGACGAGGTGCTGTTCCTCGTCGCGGGCGAGGACAAGGCCGACGCGGCGCAGCGTGCGTTCGCGGGCGAGCCGTCGAAGGCGACGCCCGGGAGCCTTGTACGCAGCGTGGGCGGGAAGTCCGTCGCGGTGCTCGACGCCGCCGCGGCGACGAGACTGTCGTAGGGTCGACCCGAGCCTGACCCGGCCGCTTCGGCGTTGTCTCGCGCTCCGGAGCCGGCTCTCAGGTGTCGAACACCTACGCGGGGAGGCGCGGCGATGCGGGCAGGTCGACCGCGGCACCCCGCGCGGTGGCGAGCAGCTGCAGCACGAGCACCGTGTCGGCGACCGCGACATCTTCCAGGAACTCCGTGCGCGTCTCGAACGACTCGAGCACCTTCTCGACGGCGACGCGATAGCCGACGCGGTCGGCGGCGGCGATCGTCGCGAGCGCATCCGCGACGTCGCGCGGAAAGTCGTCGCGGTCGCGCAGCGTCGACGCGAGCGTGCCGGCCTCGGCGTCGCGGCCGAGCACGAGCAGCGCCAACGTCGCCGCATAGCGGCCGATCGGCGACGCAGCGTCGGCGGCGCCTGCGTCGAGCGCCCACCGCGCGGCCTCCGAGGCGTCGTCTCCCGCAAGCAGCAGCGCCTTCATCGCGGCGATCGGCCGGCCCCACGAGTCGGGCGGCGCCTCCGCCCAGCTCTCCCGGTACCGGGCCGCCGCCCGCCGCAGCCACTCGGCCGACTCGTCACGAGCGCCGGCCATGCGCAGGCAGAGGCCGGCGGCCCACGCGGTGTTCCCGAGACGCGTCAACTGCCGCTGCCGCGGGTCGTCGACGGAGTCGGAGTCGCCCAGGCGGCGCTCGCCGTCCCGGTACCGCCCGACTGCGCCGGCCGCGTGCCCCGCCCAGTCCATGCGCCGAAGTATCCGTCGCGGCGGAAGCGGAGCGCGGGACAGGCGCCTGATTGACCGATCAGTCAACGGGCGGCTATCGTGAGACGCCGATGCGGGAGCTGCGCGAGGTCTTCTTCGTGGACGGCGTGCGAACGCCGTTCGGCAAGGCCGGGCCGAAAGGCCAGTACTGGCGCACGCGCGCCGACGACCTGGCGGTGAAAGCCGTCCGCGAGCTGCTCCGCCGCAACCCCGAGATCCCGCCGGAGCGCATCGGCGACGTCGTCTTCGCGGCCACCGCGCAGGTCGGCGACCAGGGCCTGACCCTCGGCCGCGACGTCGCCCTGCTCGCCGGCATCCCCGAGACCGTGCCCGGCTTCGCCGTCGACCGGATGTGCGCCGGCGCGCTCACGGCCGTCACGGCCGCCGCCGGCGAGATCGCGTTCGGCGCCGTCGACGTCGCGCTCGCGGGCGGAGTCGAGCACATGGGTCATCACCCGATGGGCGACGACGTCGACTTCAATCCGCGCTTTGTCTCGGAACGCCTGATCGACGAGTCCGCAGCGTCGATGGGCCAGACCGCGGAGAACCTGCACGACCGCTTCCCCGAGATCACGAAGGAACGGGCGGACGCGTTCGCCGTCGCGTCGCAGCAGAAGGCCGGAGCCGCGTGGGAGAACGGGGTGATGCAGGAGACCGTCGTGCCGCTCGCGGTGTTCTCGGACGCCGGCTGGAAGGTCGCCGACCGCGACGAGTTCCTGCGCCCCGAGACGACGATGGAGGCGCTCGCCGCGTTGAAGCCGGCATTCCGCGCGGGCGGCCGCGTCACGGCCGGCAACTCCGCGGGCCTCACCGACGGCGCGACCGCGGCGTTCCTCGTCTCCGAGGCGACGGCCGGCGTGCTCGGGCTCGCGCCGAAGCTCCGCCTCGTCGGCTACGCCTACGCGGGCGTCGAACCGCACCTGATGGGCTACGGCCCCGTGCCTGCGACGCGGCGCGTGCTCGAGCAGGCGCAGATCACGCTCGACGAGGTCGACCTCTTCGAGCTGAACGAGCCGTTCGCGGTGCAGGTGCTCACCTGGTGTGACGAGCTCGGCATCGACGCCGGCGACCCGCGGCTCAATCCGTACGGCGGCGCGATCGCGTGCGGCCATCCGCTCGCCGCCACCGGGGTGCGCCTGATCGCGCAGCTCGCGTACGGGCTGCGCGAGCGCAAGGGCCGCTACGGGCTGACAGCGCTCTGCATCGGCATGGGCATGGGCTGCGCGATCCTCTGGGAGAACGTGGGATGAGCGACACGTTCTTCGCGCTGAACCGTGTCGCCTCGCGCGTCGGTCCGATCGCGCTCGTGACCGTCGACAACGGCGAGGACTACCGCAAGCCGACGACGCTCGGGCGTTCGGCCTTCGAGTCCGCCGTCGGGCTGATCGAGGAGCTCGAGTCCGGCGACTGGGCGGCGATGGTGCTCACGGGCAAGCCGTTCGTCTTCTGCGTCGGCGCCGACATCGACGAGTTCACGCGCGTTCGCTCGGCCGAGGATGCGCTCGAGGGAACGCGCGCCGGACACGAGCTGTTCGGACGCATCCGCGCGCTGCCGTTCCCGACCGTCGCGGCGATCAACGGCGCGTGTCTCGGCGGCGGGCTCGAGCTCGCGCTCCACTGCGACGCCCGCACGATCGCGACGACCGTCCGGCATTTCGGCTTCCCCGAGGTTTTCCTTTCGATCATCCCTGCGTGGGGCGGCACCCAGCTCGCGCCGCTCATCGCCGGGCCGGAGGCCGCGATCAAGCTGATCGTCTCCAACCCGCTGCGCCAGAACAAGCTCCTCTCGGCGCCCGAGGCGCTCGAGCTCGGGCTCGCCGACCGGCTGCTCGAGCCGGTCGAGTTCGTCGACGAGTCGCTTGCGTTTGCCGTCGAGCTCGCCGAGTCGGGCGGCATCGAGCGCGGAGCGCCGGACTGGTCGGAGATCGAGACGCTGCTGCGCAAGGCGCGCTCGCGCGTCGACGACGCGGTGCACGGTGCGACGCGTGCGCCGTACGTCGCGCTCGAGCTGATCGCCGGTGCGCAGGAGTGGACGATCGAGGAGGGCTATCGCGCAGAGGAAGCAGCGATGGGCGAGTTGCTCGCGAGCCCGCAGGCGCAGGCATCCGCCTATGCGTTCACCGTCGTCGAACGCAGGACGAAGAAAGGCGCAGGGATCGCCGACGTGAAGCCACGCCGGATCGCGAAGGTCGGCATCGTCGGCGCGGGCCTGATGGCGACGCAGCTCGCGACGCTCTTCCTCCGCCGGCTCGAGGTGCCGGTCGTGCTCCGCGACCTCGACCAGCCACGGGTCGACGAAGCGCTCGCGACGATCCGAGAGGAGGTCGGCAAGAAGAAACCGTTCCTCGCGACGATCGTCTCCGGCGGTACCGGCTGGGAGCAGTTCGAAGGCTGCGACCTCGTGCTCGAAGCGGTCTTCGAGGAGCTCGGCGTCAAGCAGGAAGTCTTCGCCGAGGTGCGCAACGTCGCGCCGGACGCGATCCTCGCCACCAACACCTCCTCGCTCTCGGTCGAGGCGATGGGGGCCGATCTGGGGCTGCACTTCTTCAACCCGGTCGCCGTCTTGCCGCTCGTCGAGGTCGTGCGCACGTCGCGCACGACGGACGAGCAGCTCGTCACCGCGTTCGACGTCGTCGGGAAGCTCAAGAAGCGCGGCGTGCTCGTGACCGACGCGCCCGCGTTCGTCGTCAACCGCGTGCTCACCCGCATGACGACGGTGCTGATGGACGCGCTCGAGAACGGCAACACTGTCGAGGAGACCGACGAGGCGATCCTCTCGCTCGGACTGCCGATGGCGCCGTCCGTGCTGCTGCAGATGGTCGGCCCCCGCGTCGCGAACCACGTGCTCGAGTCGCTGCACGACGCGTACCCCGACCGGTTTCCGCTTTCGGCAACGCTCGCCAACTACGCCGACGGGGGCGACGAGATCGTCGTCCGCGGCGACGCACGCCGGACGGTCGCAGAGATCCGCGAGGACGCGCTCGAGGCGATCGCCGACGAGGCGCGCCACCTGCTGGACGAGGGCGTCGCCGAGACGGCGGCGGATGTCGACGCCTGCCTCATCCTCGGCGCGGGGTATCCGTTCTTCCTCGGCGGGATCACGAAGCATCTCGATCAGACGGGAGTCTCCGAACGGGTCCTCGGCCGAACCCTGGCCGAGTACGGCAAGATCCCTGTGTGATGGCGCAGGACGACTACCGAATCCGGATCGAGGTCGACGACGAGCAGGCCGAGGGTCTGCTCGAGCGTCTCGGCCTCGCCCTGAACGACGAGGCGGCCGAGCTCGCGCGCGAGCTGACGGAGAGGCGGCTCGTCGTCTCGCGCGACGGCGACGAGGTGTTCGTCTATGCGGCCACGCCGGTCGCCGCGGAGAGCGCACGCTCGGTCGTGCAGGCGGTGCTCCACGATCTCGGGGTGACGGCCGTCACCGGGCCGGTCGAGCACTGGCTCGACGACGAGGACCGTTGGGACGACGAGCCGCCGGGCGAGACATGGGAGGAAGAGGAGCTCGAGCACGGCCGCGCGCCGTGGGAGGTCCGCGTCGAATGCACGTCGCACGCGGCCGCACGCGAGCTCGCCGACCGGCTCGAGAAGGACCGCTACCCCGTCGCGCGCCGCTGGCGCTTCCTCATCGTGGGCGCCGGCTCGAAGGAGGACGCGGTGGCCCTCGCGGCGCGCGTGCACGGCGAGGTCGAGCCCGGCGGCGGGCTCGTCTGGGAGACCGTTCCGGGGAATCCGTTCGCCGTCTTCGGCGGCCTGGGCGGCTCCGGCACGCCCGTCGGCTGACCGGCCGTTTTCGGACGGTTGACGCTGCCCCGATGCGGGGTATGCTTGGGGAAGCGCGGCTCGCCCCAGGGGAAACTTGCGACCGCGCCCCTCTCGAGGTTTGCAGCACGACGACCGTGCTGCGCACATGCAGGAAGCGACTCAGCAGCCGACGATCCTTTCCGAGGCGGCGGATCCGATTGCCGCCGCCGCATTCCGCGCGGAAGCGTGGGCCGGTGAGCCGTTCCTTCGTGACGGCGACGACCCGGCGGTCGTGCTCGCGCCCGGAACGGCGCGCCGGCGCGCGCTCGACGACGCGACGACCGAGATCGAGTCGGGCAGGTCCCGCCCGACCACGGCCTGGAAGGTGCGCTATGCGCTGATGCTCGGGCTCGAGCGCGTGCTCGCCGATCCCGAGCCGCACACTGCCGCCGGCACGCCGCTGCGGCGCCACCAGATCGACGCGCTCGCCGGAATGCTCACCGAGCTGATCGCCGCGGTGCAGCGCGACGAGGAGCCGAACGGCAACGGCCACGCGCTCACCGCGGACGAGCTCGCCGAGGCCGACGCCGACGAGGACGACGAGGACGAGCCGATCGCTCCGGGTGAGCACGAGGAAGACGACGACACGGACGAGGCGCTCGGCCCGACAGAGGATCCAGGCGCGATCCGCCGGTATCGCTTTCGCCATCCGACCGCGTCCGGCAAGACGATCGCCGCGGCCGGGTTCGTGGAGGCGGCGCGCACGCTCGGCGTCCTGATCCTCACGCACCGCCGCCTGCTCGTCACGCAGTTCACGAACGACCTCACGACCGAGGGCTACGGCACGCGCTTCACGCCCGCGATCGAACGAGGCAAGGAGCCGCTACGCAACGATCCGCTGACGATCCAGACGTACGCGTGGTTCGCGCGCCACGTCGACACGATCAGCCGCGACGCATACCAGCTCGTCATCTGCGACGAAGCGCACACCGCGCTCGGCGAGAAGACCTCCGCAGCGATCCGTTCCTTCCCCGAGCCGGTGTACATCGGCATGACGGCGACCGAGCAGCTCATCGCCAAGCAGGTGTCCGACGTCTTCCCTGCCTCGGTCGACGACCTGCCGCTGCAGGACGCGGCACGCCGCGGCCTCATCGCGCCGCTGCGCTGCCTGCGCGTCCCGCCGGTCGCTGCGATCAACTCGGTGCCGATCGTCGGCGGCGACTTCGACCAGGAGATCCTCGCCAAGACCCTCGACCACCAGGCGCTGAACCAGGCTGCGGCGAGCCTCTACCGAGACCGCTTCGACAACACGCCCGGCATCGTCTACGCGGCGGGCGTGGAACATGCGTACAACCTCGCGCAGGAGTTCCGCGCCGCAGGCCTGAAGGCGGAAGCGGTCTCCGGCCGTACACCGCCCGTCCGCCTCGCGGAGACGCTCGCGGCGTACGAGCGCGGCGAGATCAACGTCCTGATCAACGCGCAACTCCTTGCAGAGGGTTGGAACTCGCCGCGGGCGACGGTCTGCATGCACCTCGCCCCGACAGCGTCGAAGCGCGTGTACCAGCAGCGGATCGGACGTATCATGCGGCTGCATCCGCGCAAGGAGGCGGGCATCGTCGTCGACTTCGTGCCGAAGGGCGCGACGCACAACGAGCGCGTCGTCTCGCTGCACTCCCTGCTCGACGCGGATTTCTACCGCGAGGGCGCACGCGTCACCCCCGCCCCGCGCCGACGGTCGCAGCGGCGTGCGCGCCGCCGCCTCACACCCGCACCGTGGCTCGTCCCCGTCACGCCGGACGTGCGCCGCCGCGTCGCCGTCATCCAGCGCGAATGGCAGCGCGTCGATCCGCGCTTCCTCGACGACGACGAGCAGCGGTACTGGGCGACGATGGCCGGCCGCCAGATCCGTTTCGACGAACGCGCGTCGTTCGTCCAGAAGCTCACCGAGGGCCGAGCGAGCAAGGGCGCACTCGAGCAGTTCCTCGCGACGTGCGCCGCCGAGAATCCGAACCGGCGCCTGCGCACGATGGCGCTGCAGGACCGCGTGTCGATGCCCGTCGAACGCGCCGACTTCGACGACCTCGTCACGCTCGTGATCCAGGCGCCGACGTGGGAGAAGGAACGGCTCGTCGGCATCCGCACCCTGCTGCGCGCGATCGCCGACGGCAAGCCGGACGCCCCGGATCAGATCCTGCAGCGCTGGACGTGGAAGCTCGCCCGCGCGACGCGCAAGGTGCAGGACCGCCGCGCGTCGAGCGAGTATCCGGAGGCGAAGCGTCTGCTCGGCGCGCTCGCGAACTCGCGCGGCCACCGGCACGAGGAGAACGCGGCGAAGCTCGTCCGGACGGCGCTCGAGCAGCAGATCGAAGTCGGCGCCGCGCTGCTCGCATCGGCGGAGGGCTATACGCCGCGCGCGACGAAGCTGCTCGACGAGGCGCGCGAGCAACTCGGCACGGTGCACGAAGTCGCGCTCGCGCTCGCGGAGAACCTGCCGGCGCCGAAGGCGCAGCCGAGCCGGAACCGCCGCCGACGCCGGCGCAAGAAGAAGCCGGGCGCAGACGGCGCGACGGCCGAGCAGCAAAACGGCGGTACCGAAGGCGGAGACGCGACGGACGAGAGCCCGAAACCGAAGCGCCGCCGCCGTCGCAAGAAGCCCGCCGTCGCGACGGCCGCGGAGCCCGCGGCCGAAGCACCGCCCGCAGCCGCCGACGTTCCCCTGTGACCTAGACGGCCGGCCCGTCGGCCGCGTCGTCGCCCTCGTCCTCTTCGTCGCGTTCGCGCAGGTAGCGCGTCAGCTCGGCGGCCAGGGTCTCGCCCGAGGGTAGCTCGTCGGCGACCTCGAGCATGTCGACGCGCCGCTCGAGCTCTTCGACGTACTGCGAGGTGTCGGCGTCGGTCGAGACCGCCTCGCTCACCTGCTCGCTGTACTCCGAGGCTGCCTGCTCGAGCTCGTCGAGCTCGATGTCGACGCCGATCAGCTCGCCGAAGCGGCGCACGAGCGCGAGCGCGGCGCGCGGGCTCGGCGCGAGCGAGACGTAGTGCGGCACCGCGGCCCAGAGGCTCACCGAGGGGATCCCGGCCTCGCGGCACGCATCGTGGACGACGCCGACGATCCCGGTCGGGCCCTCGTAGCGGGACGGCTCGAGCCCGAGCTCCTCGACGAGCGCCGGATCCGTCGCAGCTCCGGTGACGGGCGCCGGCCGAGTGTGCGGCACGTCGGCGAGGAGCGAGCCGAGCGTGACGACGAGCTCGACGCCGAGATCCTGCGCCAGCTCGAGGACGAGGCCGGAGAACGTGCGCCAGCGGAGGTTCGGCTCGGTCCCGAGCAGGATCACCGCGTCGCGGCCGGCGCCGGGGATCTCCGCGTGCAGGAAGCCGTTGTCGGGCCAGTCGAGGCGACGCGTCAAACCTTCGACGAGCGAGACGTGCGGCCGCGTCGCCTGGAAGTCGTAGAAGCCTTCGGGATCGATCTCCGCGAACCGCGTCGCGTTCCACTGCTTCGCGAGGTAGCCGCCGCCGAGCGATGCGCCCTGACCGCCGTCGTTCCAGCCTCGAAACGCGGCGACGAGAACCGGTCGTCGCAGCTCGGGCCGGAACATCACGTTCAGCTCTGGCATGGGCCGAGTCTACGTGGAGACAGGCGGCGCCAGCGGCCGCCAGAGGCGCGCGACGAGGCCCACGGTCGCGGCGAAGAGCGCGGCCGCGACGGTCACGTGCACGAGCACGAGCCACCACGGCACGTGGCTGTAGGTGCGGTACTGGACCTCGCCGATCGTCATCTGCGCGGCGAGGATCGCGGCCACGAGCCCGCATCCCCGCACGAGCCATGGAAAGCGGGCGCGGTTGCGCCACGCCCAGATCGCGAGGAGGCAGAAGAGGATCCCGAAGGCGGCCACGGCGCGGACGTGCATCGCCACCGACGGATCGAAGGCGCCGAGCCGGTGCACGCGCGTGTCGCCCGAGCTGCCGGGGTACTTGCCCGCCGCAGTCGCGAGCGTGCCGGAGAAGACGAGCGCGCCGGCTGCGACGAGCAGCAGCGCGCCACCGAGACGCGCAGCCGCCGGAAGCGGGTCTGCACCGCCGCGCACGAGCCGCGCCGCCTCGATCAGGACGACGACACCGAGCCCGAGCACGAGGAGGGACAGCAACAGGTGCGAGATCACGAGCCACGGGTTCAGGTGGTAGTAGACGGTGACCGCGCCGAGCGGCGCCTGGCCGAGCGTGCCGGCGAATACGACCGTCGCGAGGATCTTCACGGAGCGGCGCAACCCGGTCGTGCGCCACGCGGCCACG
This sequence comes from Gaiellaceae bacterium, assembly GCA_035532715.1. GTDB lineage: Bacteria > Actinomycetota > Thermoleophilia > Gaiellales > Gaiellaceae > Palsa-739. The sequence goes on from DATKQO010000147.1 coordinate 9,404, forward strand.
GCGAGCACGAGCGTGGTCACGACCGTGAAGAACGCGACGACGCGGTTCGAGAACTCGACGTACGAGTGGTAGCCCTTGTTCGGGAACGGATCGCCGGGCTGGCAGCCGGGCCAGTGCTGGCAGCCGAGCCCCGAGCCGGTGAGGCGAACGGTCGCGCCCGAGCCGACGATCACGAGCAGGGCAACGGCGGCCGCGAGGGCGATGCGGCGGAAACCGGCCGGCGAGACCGTGAGCGCGCGGGGCCGCGGCAGTGCCCGGGGGGCCGACTCCACCTGCATGCGTGGGAGTCTAGAGCACGCTGCTAACCTGACGTTCACGTAAGAATGAATTTTCTGCGAACACGCCGATCGAGCGACCGCTACAAGTGGTGGGTCCTGTCCTGCACGAGCCTCGGGATGCTGCTCGCGACGGTGAACTCGGGCACGCTGATCATCGCGCTCCCCGAGCTCGAGCGCAGCCTCCACACGACGCTGCTGCAGCTCGTCTGGGTGATCCTCGTCTACATGATCGCGTCGACGGTGCTGCTCCTCAGCGCCGGCCGGCTGTCCGATCTCTTCGGGCGCAAGCACGCATTCGTGCTCGGGTTCGCGCTCTTCTCGCTCGCGTCGCTCGGCGCCGGGTTCGCGGGCAGCGGCACGCAGCTGATCCTATGGCGCATCGTGCAGGGAGTCGGCGGGGCGTTCCTGTTCGCGAACGCGGGCGCGCTCGTGACCGACGCATTCCCGAAACGCGAGCTCGGGCTCGCGATGGGCACGAACGTCATGATCGCGGCCGTCGGGCTCGTCATCGGGCCCGTGCTCGGCGGCGCGCTCGTCGCCTACTCGTGGCACTGGGTCTTCTGGTTCAACGTCCCGCTCGGCCTGCTCGGTTCTGCCTGGGGCTGGCTCGTGCTGCACGAGATGTCGGGACAGAGCGAGGAGCGAGGACTCGACCTGCTCGGGACCGCGGCGTTCGTCGGCGGGCTGACAGGGCTCGTGCTCGCGCTCTCGAAGGCCGGGCTCAGCGGCTGGAACGACCCGCTCGTGCTCGCCGGCTTCATCGCCGCGGGGGTCCTGCTGCCGTCGTTCGTGCTGATCGAGTGGCGGGGCCGCTCGCCGATGCTCGATCTCACGATGTTCGAGGACCGGCTCTTCGCCGCCGCCTCGGCGACGGCGTTCATCAACGGCTTCGCGCGCTTCGCGCTGACGTTCCTCTTCGTCTTCTACTTCCAGGGCCCGCAGGGCCAGTCGCCGATCATGGCGGGGCTCGAGCTCTCGCCGCTCGCGATCGGAATGCTCGTCGCGTCGCCGCTCGCAGGCTTCGTCGCCGACCGTCGCGGCTCACGCCTGCTCGCAGCGACCGGGATGTTCGTCACCGCGCTCGGACTCGCGGGGATGACCATGCTGCAGGCGCACAGCTCGTACTGGTGGAGCGCCCTGTGGCTTGCGCTCGTCGGCGTCGGGTCCGGCGTCTTCAACAGCCCGAACACCTCCGCGATGATGGGCGCCGTGCCGGTGCACCGCCGCGGCATCGCGTCGGGCATGCGCATGATGCTCACGAATACGGGCGCCGTCATCTCGATCGCGTTCGTCATGGCGGTGGTCACCGCAGCCGTGCCGAAGGACGTCCTCTTCCGGATCTTCTCCGGGCTCGCGTCGGGCCTCACCGCAAAGCAGCTCGACCCGTTCATCTCGAACATGCACCTCGCACTGTGGGTGCTCGCCGGCGTGTCGGTCATCGGCACTCTCGTCTCGCTGCTCCGTCCCTCGCACGTGCGCGCGGCCGAACGGGAGGACGTCGTCGAGGCTCTCGCATGATCCGCATCGGCGAAGTCGCGGAACGCACCGGCGTCACGCCGCGGACGATCCGCTACTACGAGGAGATCGGATTGCTGGCCGGGCCGGACCGGCGCAAGGGAGAGCACCGCGTCTACGACGAAGCCGATATCGAGCGCCTGCAGGAGCTGACCCGTCTGCGGGACCTGCTCAACCTCTCGCTCGACGAGCTGAAGCAGGTGCTCGAAGCGGAAGAAGCGCGCGCGGTGCTCCGCCGTGCCTGGCACGACACCGAGTCGCCGACCGAGCGCCTCCGCATCGTCCAGGCGGCGCTGCCGCACGTCGAGACGCAGCTCGAGCTCGTCCGGCGGCGCAAGCGCGAGCTCGGCAAGCTCGAAGGCGAGCTCGTCGCGCGGCGGGAGCTCCTCCTTGCACGGCGCCGCGAGCTCAGCTGATCACGACGCCGGCGCTGTCCTCGACCGACCCGATGCGGCGCAGGAAGAGATCGCGTGCAGCGAATTCGGCCTCGAGCGAGACCGCCTTGTCGGACGGCAGCGAGACGAGCAGACCGCCGGCCGTCTGCGCGTCGTAGGCGAGAGCGAGCACGTCGTCGCCGACGCCGTCGCTCTCGACGTGCGAACCCGCGAAGTCACGGTTGCGCGGATCGCCGCCGGTACGAACGCCGCGCCGCGCGACCTCGAGCGCGCCGTCGAGGGCGGGCAGCGCGGCCGCGTCGATCCGGATGCGAACCCCGCTCCGGTCGGCGGTCTCGTGCGCGTGGCCGAGCAGGCCGAAGCCGGTGACGTCCGTGACCGCGTTCGGATGGAACGGACGCAGCGCATCCGCCGCAGCGCTGTTCAGCGTCGTCATCCAGCGGATCGCGGCCGCGAGCTCCGCTTCGCCGGCGAGCCCCTTCCCGTGCCCGGCGAGCACGAGCCCGGTGCCGAGCGGCTTCGTCAGGAACAACGCGTCGCCCGCGCGTGCGCCGCTCTTCGTCCAGACGGCATCGGGATGGACGGTGCCGATCACGGCAAGCCCGTACTTCGGCTCCGAGTCACGGATCGTGTGTCCGCCCGCGAGCAGCGCGCCGGCGGCGCGAACCTGCTCGTCTGCAGCCGAGAAGACCGCTGCGAGCACCTCGGTCGGCAGCTCCTCCGGGAACGCCGCGATCGAGAGCGCGAGCAGCGGGACGCCTCCCATCGCGAAGACGTCGTTGAGCGCGTTCGTCGCCGCGATGCGCCCGAAAGCGCTCGGATCGTCGACGAGCGGCGGAAAGAAGTCGAGCGTGAAGACGAGCGCGCGCTCGTCGTCGAGCTTGTAGACCGCGGCATCGTCCGCCGGCGAGAGGCCGACGAGAAGGTTCTCGGCCTCCACCGGGAGGAAGCCCTTCAGCAGCTCCTCGAGCCGCGCCGCCGAGTACTTCGCCGCGCAGCCGCCCCCGACGGTGAGGCTCGTGAGCGGGGGCGCACCCATGCTCGACACCTTAGTCGCGTACAAGCGAGGGGCGCCTCGCGGCGCCCCTCTGGGGAGAGGAGGGACCAGCAAGGGCACCCTCGCCGACGTTCTTCGCCGCGTCCGGTGCTTGACCTGCCACCGCCGTGGCCTGTAGACAGGGCTCGTGGAGCGCGCGGCAATCGTCACCGGCGGCTCGTCCGGCATCGGACTCGCAATCGCGCGCATGCTGCGCGACGAGGGGTACAGCCTGACGCTCGCGTCACGGCGAGCGGAGAAGGTGCAGGCGGCGGCCGAGGAGCTCGGCGCCGTCGCGGTCGCGGCCGATGTCGGAGACGAGGAGGCGTGCGAGCGGCTCGTCGCCGGGCACCGCGAACGCTTCGGGCGGCTCGACATGCTCGTGAACTCCGCCGGCATCGGGATCGCGGGCAACGTCGAGCACCTGCCGGCGAAGCACTTCGATCTCACCTTCTCGGTGAACGTGCGTGGCCTGTTCCTCGTCACGCAGAAGGCGATTCCCCTGCTGCGCGAGTCGCGCGGCTGGATCGTGAACCTCGCGTCGATCGCAGGCACGCTACCGACCCCCGGGCTCTCGGCGTACGGCGCGACGAAGGCCGCGGTCATCTCGCTGACGCGGTCGCTGAACGAGGAGCTCGACGGCGACGGGGTGCGTGCCGTTGCGATCTGCCCCGGCTTCGTCGACACGCCGATGGCAGAGTGGTCGGGCATTCCCGGCGACGAGATGATCCAGCCCGAGGACTGCGCCGAGGTGGTGCGCATGCTCCTGCGGCTGAGCCCGCACGCGCGAATCCCGCAAGTCGTGATCGAGCGCGCCGGCTCGGAGAATGGCGACGTGCCGCTCTCCGGCGCCTGACCCCGCAGCCGCGCGTCAGCGCGGCTGCGGAACGATCCGGATGTAGGGCTTCGGCTCTTTCCAGTCGCCGAAGAGCTCCTTCGCCTCCTCGTTCGACACCGAGCCGGAGATGATCACGTCGTCGCCCTGCTGCCACTGAGCCGGCGTCGAGACCTTGTGGTTCGCGGTCAGCTGCAGCGAGTCGATGACGCGCAGCACCTCGTCGAAGTTCCGGCCCGTCGTCATCGGGTAGATGAGCACGAGCTTGATCTTCTTGTCGGGGCCGATCACGAAGACGTTGCGGAGCGTCTGGTTGTCGGCCGCGGTGCGCGCGGTCGGATCGCCGGACACGTCGCCGGGCAGCATCCCGTACAGCTTCGACACGTTGAAGTCGGTGTCGGCGATCATCGGGAAGTTGGGAGCGGTGCCCTGCGTCTCCTCGATGTCCGCCGCCCACTTCGCGTGGTTTCCGACCGGATCGACCGAGAGCCCGATCACCTTCACGTTGCGCTTGTCGAAGTCGGGCTTGATCTTCGCCATGTAGCCGAGCTCCGTCGTGCAGATCGGCGTGAAGTCGCGCGGGTGGGAGAAGAGCACGGCCCACGAGTCGCCGATCCAGTCGTGGAAGCCGATGCGTCCTTCGGTCGTCTCCGCCTCGAAGTCGGGCGCGGTGTCGCCAATGGTCAGGGTCATCTGAGTCCTCTCTCTACTTTCCTTTTTGAAGCGTCAAACGACCAGTATTCCAAAGACGCGGCGGTCGAGGCAAGTCGAGCGCGCGGAAGCTGTCGCCGGGCCGCGCGACCCCGGGTGACCGTCAGGCCGCGGCCGAGCCGCCGGCTGCGTGCGCCCACCCGCGCTTTCACCGCGTCGACCGCAGCGGAAACGCGGGCGCCCACGGCGGACGCACCGAGGAGATGCCCCCGAAAGGGGCCGATGAGGCCGCATCGTGGACCGAGCGCCACCACCCCGCCGCCGGAAAGCACTGCCGCGCGCAGAGGCGCTGCGGCCGCGGCGGGGTCAGCGGACTAGGCCCAGGAGCCGCCGTCGTTCATGCCGCCCGTCTTGGTTCCGAAAGCGAGCTTCGCGAGCAGGAGCGCGAAGGGAGCCGCCGTCACCATCAGGGTGATGAGCCGCGTCTTGAACATCGATACACCTCCTCTCGGCATCGTTAGAACCTCACGTCCTGGAGCGCCTCGGCCGCGGTGCGGTAGAGGTGCGCTGCAAGCCTGTCGTCGCCCCGCCGGGCCGCGAGATCGCCGCGCGCGACCCACGCGGCGGCGCGGTGGCTGGCGGAGCCGAGCTGCCCGAAGTTCGACTCGGCGGCGGTGAACGCCGCCTCCGCCTCGTCGAGCCGGTCCTGCTCGAGCAGCGAGCGCCCGAGCACGAGCTGCGCGTTGCCGATCTCGTCGACGTAGTCCTCCGAGCCGTCGAGCAGCTGCAGCGCGTGCCGCGCCTGCTCCTCGGCCTGGTCGACGTTGCCGGTGCGCAGGTGGATCTGGGCGAGGGAGGACACGGCCTGCGCGGCATCCGCGTCGCGGCCGTTGTCGAGCGCGATGCCGAATGCTTCCTTCAGGAGCCCGATGGCCTCGTCGGTCTTGCCGAGGAGGAAGTTCAGCCCGCCGAGGTTGTTCGTGAGCTGGCCGACGTGGATCCTGTCGGAGAGCTCCTCGTAGACCGAGCGTGCCTTCTCGGCGTAGTTGCGGGCGAGGACCCAGTGGCCCTCGCGGTCGGCGACGAGCGATGCCTGGAAGTACGCACCGCCGATGGTGCGCAGGTCGTTCGCGTCCTCCGCGAGCTGGAGCGCGCGCTCGATGTCCTCCCGCGCGGCCTCGTAGTCGCGCTGGCGGCGCCAGCAGCGCGAGCGCCAGGAGAGGATGTTCGAGCGGAGCTGGTCGGACGGCAGCCCCGAGCGCTCCGCGAGCGAGAGCGCCTCGTTGAGCAGGCCGAGCGCCGTCTGCACGCTGTTCAGGTTGTACCGGCAGACGCCGAGGGCGTAGAAGACCTCCGCCCGCTCGACATCGGAGAAGCTGCCGGCTTCGACGAGCCCGCGGGCCTCGTTCAGCAGGTCGAGCGCGTCGCGCAGCGCGCCGAGGCGCATCTGCGTGCGGCCGGCGCCGATCAGCGCCCGCACCTCGAGCTCGTGCAGGCCCGTCGCGCGCGCTGCCGGGACGAGCGTCTCGTACTCGGCCGCGGCCTCGTCGTTGCGCTGCGCCTCGATCAGCGTCTCGGCGCGGGCGAGGGCGCCTTCGAGGCGGCCCCGCTCGTCGGTCGCGAGGCCGTTGGCGAGGAAGCCGGGATCGACCCCGAGCCGGACGGCGAGCCAGTCGATCGTCTCGCGGGTCGGGCGCGTCTTGCCGCGCTCGATCTGGGAGACGTACTCCTTCGAGAACCGCTCGCCCGCGAGCTCGCTCTGCGTCAGCCCGGCGGCGACGCGAAGCTGGCGCAGGCGCTCGCCGAGACGCAGGCCCGTGGTGGGCGCGGCGGCGTTCGTTGTGCGGAGGGCGGTGTCTCTCATGCGGCGTGGGAGAAGTGAACCTCACGCTTCACAAAAGTGCAAGGTGTCGGGTCCGGCCATCCCCCAAAAAGGGCATGTTCATGCGGAATTCCGGTCAACCAACGAAAGTCAGAATCACTTGACTGAGCTACTTGACTGATCCGAACATGGCTCCTATAGTGAGGCCACCTTGCAACCAGGCCGGACGCCAGGCTCGGGTTTGCAGGGGGCACGCCGGAACATCCGGCGACAGGACGGAGGCGCGGCTGGGCCGCAGAGCCGAGCTTCCGGAAGGTCGTAAAGGATGGGCGCGCCTCTCGAGAAAGGCCCCGGAGCCGCAGCCGGGGCCTTTCTCATGTCCGGAGACGCTGCGCCGGCGGCTCAGGCCGAGATGGCCGCAAGCCGGGCGCCGCGGATCGCGGCCACCTCGTCGAGGTCGAGCAGGCCGATGCGCCGGCCGACCATGCCGAGGATGCTGCCCGAGAGGAAGAGCCACGCCTCCGCGTCGACGTCGCAGTCGGCACGGAAGACGCCCTCCTCCTGGCCGCGGCGGATGAGATCCGCGAAGAAGCCGTGCACCTCCCGCAGATGCCTCCGGACGTACTTGCGCAGCTCGGGGTCCTCCGTCGCCTCGCTCAGGGCCTGCACCCAGAGCTCGGCGAGCTGGTGCTTGCAGTCGCGCAGCCCGACCTGGCGGCTGCCCATCTCCTCGAGGCCGGCGCGGACGTTCGGCGCGCCGGCGACCGCTTCCTCCCAGGCCACGCGCGCCTTCGCCCACACGTGCTCGAGGGCGGCGAAGTAGAGCTCCCGCTTCGACGCGAAGTGCCGGTACAGGATCGGCTCCGAGACGCCGGCGGCCCGCGCGATCTCCGCCGTCGTCGTACCGCGGTAGCTTCCCTCGGAGAACACCCGGACCGCCGTCTCGACGAGCTCGAGGCGACGCTCGGCCGCGGGGAGCCGCGTCGCGGCCTTCACGCGGCCATCTCCGCGATGTGCGCGTGCTCGACCTGCGGCGTCACCCGAACGAGCACCACCGCGACCACGGCTGCGGCGAACGCGATGAACGCGCTCACGAGCAGCGCGGCGTGCAGACCGTCGATGTACTCCTGCTTTCCGAGCGGCGACCGGGCCGGCGCGTGGACGTACGACGCGAGGATGGCTCCCATGAGCGCGATCCCGAGCGAGCCGCCGACCTGGCGGAAGCTGTTGAGCACGCCGGAGCCGACGCCCGCCTTGTCGGTCGGAACCGATCCCATCGCCGCCGAGGTCATCGGCGACATCGTGAACGCCATGCCGACGCCGCCCAGCACCATCGCGGGCAGCAGCGTCCAGAAGGTCGAGTGCAGCCCGACACGCTGATAGAGGAGCAGCGAGATCCCGAGCATCGTCATGCCGCCGCCCATCAGCCAGCGCGATCCGATCCGGTCGGACTGCTTCCCCGCCACCGGCGCGAGCAGAATGATCAGGATCGTCATCGGCAGGAACGTCGCGCCCGCCTTCGTCGGCGAGTAGCCGAGGATGTTCTGGATGTAGAGCGAGACGAAGAAGAACACGCCGAACATCCCGAGCGAGACGAGCATCGCGACGATGTTCGCGCCGACGAACGAGGGGATCTTGAACAGCGACAGGTCGAGCATCGGCAGCCGCTGGCGCGACTCGAGAACGACGAACCCGGCCAGGAGCACCGCAGCGGCAGCGAAGAGGCCGAGGATCTCGGCGGACGACCAGCCCTTGGCGTTGCCCTCGATCAGGGCGTAGCTCAAGGCGAAGAGGCCCGACCCCGAGGTGAGGAGCCCGGGCAGGTCGATGCTCTGCTCGTGTGAGGTGTCGCGGGACTCGTCGATGAAGAAACGCGCCACGGCGATCCCGAGCGCCCCGACCGGGACGTTGACGAAGAAGATCCAGTTCCAGTTGATGTTGTCGACGATGAGGCCGCCGGCGAGCGGGCCGATCGCGAGGGCCATCGCCGAGACGCCGGCCCAGATGCC